>PLNU01000121.1:0-12977 GCA_003142835.1 Syntrophaceae bacterium | reverse complement strand
ATAGCGCATCTGGCCAATGATGAAAATGTTATGGCGATTATTGCTGTGGCCGGCACACTCGAAGCCACTGAAGCCGCGCGTGAAGCCGAAAAGTGGAAAGTGCCTCTGGTTTTAATAACTGCTAAAAAAGGCGTTACCGCTGGAAACTATTATGTTTTTCAGCATTTTTTGACACCGACACAGCAAATCAGGGCATTAACCAAATATGCTTTGGATAATATGAATTGCGCGATATTTTCTATTCTATATCCCAAGGATCGTTATGGGGTGGAAATGGTAAAAATTTTCCGGGAGGAAGCCCAAAGAATTGGCGGCAAGGTGGAGAAAGCAATTCCTTACAGTAAGACGCAAACTGATTTTACTGCAGAAATCAGTAAAGTTACAGGCAACAGGCTGACCTCCGTGGATAAAGTTAATCCTAAAAAAAAGTTAGAAGCTAAGCCTCCATTATCCGTTGATTTTGAAGCTCTATTTATTCCTGATTCCTATTTGCGCGTAAAGATGATTGCCGAACAACTTGCTTTTTATGATGTAAGGGGCGTTAAACTTTTAGGCACAAACTTGTGGAATTCTCCTGATTTGCTGAAGAAAGGCGCTGAATACCTGGAAGGAGCGGTCTTTGCCGACAGTTTTTATACTCTAAGCTATTATCCGGAAACGAACAATTTTGTTGATGTTTATTATTCCGCGTATGGCCGTGAGCCCGAATATATTGAAGCGCTGGCTTATGATTCCGCTGGAATAATTTTCAAAGTTCTTGAAAAAAATGATGTACAAACGCGCCGTGATTTTGCCTCAGCTTTAATTCAGTTGGAGAATTACAAGGGGGCAACAGGTGTTACATCTTTTGATGCGGATAGAGTGTCCCAGAAGGTTGCGTTTATTCTAAAAGTAAGAAATGGCAAACTGGAACAGGTAAAGTGATATGTGTTATAAGGGGCAACAAATAAATGCGATTTTTACTTACCAATGATGATGGGATTTACGCCAAAGGATTAAGCTCTCTTTATGACGAGCTTTCCCAAGAGGCGGATTGTTTAATTGTCGCGCCGGAAATTGAACAAAGCGCCGTAGGACATGCTATTACTATTTTTCGTCCCCTGATGGTGCGGCGCGCCACAAAAAACGGGAAATTTTTAGGCTATGCTGTTTATGGGACGCCGGCGGATTGTGTCAAAATAGGCATCAAAGAGTTAGCAGAAAAGCCGGTGGACATGGTTGTGTCGGGCATTAATCGGGGATCTAACGCGGGCATCAATGTACTTTATTCGGGCACAGTATCCGCGGCAACCGAAGCGGCAATCATGGGCATACCGGCTATAGCCATTTCTCTTGATACTCATAAGGAAGCTGATTTTACTTACGCGGCCAAGTTCGCGCGCAAAATGGTCCGGCTAATCTTAAGCAGTCCAGAGCTTAAAAGCAGCGCCATAAATGTTAATATCCCCTGCCTTCCTTCCGAACAAATAAAGGGAGCCGTTGTCGTCCGTCAAGGCCAGAGCAATATTATCGAGACTTTTGAAAAAAGAGTAGACCCGCGAGAAAATACATATTACTGGATTTCCGGTAATTCAGTATCCGGTAGCGAAGCAAAGGATACTGATGTCGCCGCTTTGGCTGCAGGCTTTATCACGATAACACCAATTCAATATGATTTGACCAGATACGATTTAATGGATACACTTGGCGAAATTGTGAAGCGAAGCAATATTTAGATATCGTGAGCGTCTTCCCCTTTTCGTCATTAATCTTTTTTAGTTAACAGGAATAAGTTATCATTAGTGTCCCAACGTGATGCAGATGAAACCGGTGGAAACCTTATCTGATATCTGTTTTCCGGCTTTTGGGGATTTATCGATTTCAATTTATATGAAAAACTGTACCATGTAAATTCAAACGCTTAGGACAAGATTTATCACTTTTTTGCAAACGTTGGGACAGTAGTGATAAGTTATACTAATTCAATTTTAAAGGATAACGAGGCGGCAAGGAGGAGGCACCGCAGGCGTATGTGCGCCACGCCATAATTGCGTAGCTCACCGGTAAGGAAATGAATTGTTTTTATTGTGCCCCCTTTGGGGATGCACTCCCGGAAGTACATACGTTGAGGAAGCCGACGACGCAGCCAACAAAGTTAGTCAAAGAAAGCGAATTGGTATTGACTATCGTGTGAGCAGAACCGGTATAGAGCTTTTGCGGATAACGTTAGTAGTAGTACTTCCCAGGAATAATTCACGCAGCCGGTTATGTCCGTAAGCCCCCATAACCATTAATTCGACCGCGCCCTCCCGGATAAACTTGAGAATCTCTTCTGATTCTTTGCCCTGCAGGATAATCATTTCGCAATCAGCACTGTATCTTCCCGCGAGCTCTTCCGCTTCAGTACAAAGCTTGTCAGCATTATTTTTAGCGTCCGTATTGATAGTTATAACTGTCAGCGGCCAGGCGGCTTGACTGGAAATTTCCAATGATAATTTTAGAGCTTTTTTTGCCGGTTCGCTTCCATCATAGGCAATGCCCATGCTTTCTATTTCGTGAAATTTTTCTGGTGTGACCATTACCGGTTTTCCGCAATGGCGAATAACAGCTTCAGCAACTGAACCGAGAAGCCCGCCCTCTTTCAGATGAAAGTGTTCTCCCTTTTTAGCCATTAAAACCACATCCGCTCTTTGAGCTTCTTCCACGATTATTTGATCGATTTTGCCTATAGTCTTTTTAACTTCGGCAACAAATCCGTTTTTTTGGCAGCGCTGCTGAAAATCCTTTAAAATAAACTGAGCTTTTTCATTGAGAGATGTTTCAATGGCCTCAAAAAAACCATCATAAGGCGGCATTCCCACCGCGCCGGAAATATCGGTAATTATCGGTCCTTGAATCAAGGACACATCTATAACATGAAGGCCGGTTATGGTCGCGTCGAATTTTGGCGCGATATAAATACCATATTCCAGGGCAATGTTGCTGTTGTCAGATCCATCAGTAGGAATGAGCATTTTCATCTTCATAATGGTTCTCCTTAAAAATTTACTTATGTTTCTTGTCGAAGTGTTTTAAATCCTGGAGCAAATCAGCAACATCCTTCTCTTCCCAAATACCGGTATTATCGGAATAATCAGAGTTTGTTCCGGATGCCGCCGAACCATCTTCGTTGAAGGAGAGAAATTTGCCTACGAGATTTCCATTCTTGTAAGTAGCTTTTTCCTTAATTTGTCCATTTTTGTAATAGGCGATATAGTCACCTTCAAGTTTATCATTTTGGAAATATCCTTTTTCCTTAATTTGACCGTTTTTATAGTAACTGATGTATTCGCCATCAAATTTACCGTTTTTAAAAGTCTCCTGGGTTTTTAATTGGCCGGTTTTATAGTAAATTTGATAACTGCCCGCAAGCTTGCCATTCTTGTAGTTTTCAGTTTCACGGATTTGACCGTTTTCATAATAAGATGTATAGAGTCCATCCATTTTATCATTAGTAAAATTGGTTTTTTCTCTTATATGTCCTTCACGATAATAAGTTACCGCCGCACCGTTTTTCTTGCCGCGCACGAAATGCATTTGGGCCATAATCTGACCGTTATCAAAATAGGAAGTGTATTCACCTTCCAGCTTTCCTTCCAGTAAATACTTTTTTTCTTTGATGGCTCCGCTTACATAAAATAATTTATTTTCGTCAGGAGTTACAATGGATTTCACCATAAAATCATCATCCCGGTTAGATCATTCATTTTTTTATTAAGTCTTCTAATTTTCTAAACAATCCTTTCTGATAATGCAACAAAAAAAGAACTAATTTGTTAATAAATTTAGTTTTATTTTTTTCGTAAAAAAGCTATTAAAGTTTGACAGGCGGATATTATATTCCATATAATAATTAAAATTATGATAAAGAGTGTAATTAATGATAATTTCTAATTTAGATACCTCAAGAGTAGCTATTATTGGGCCAGGACGTTTAGGGACTTCCTTTGCTTATAAGCTTGGTCGCGATAACAAGCGGGTGGCCATATATTATCATGATGCGGAAGTGTGTAAAACAATAAACCGTGATCATTTAAACCCCATCCACCTGACGGAAGACTTAGCCGCTCGCACGGGCGGAATGGAAAAAGTTCCCCGTTTATCGCAGAAGGTTTATGCCACGAACGACCTGGAACATGTAGTAGAAAATAATGACTTTATTATTTTAGCTGTGACCATGAACCGCCTGCCGGAACTGATTAATTATCTAAAACCAATGATTGATAAAAAGGCAGGGGACACATGCTTTATCTCTCCAATAAAAGGATTAATTTCCGATGACATTTCCAAGGAACTGATCACTCCCTCACAGCTGATCAATAACAATCTTTACAGAGTGAAACATAAATATGATATCATTTCCATTGGCGGTCCGTTTTTCGATATGGATATTGCATTGGGCAATCCTGTATGTATAACAGTTGCCGGTAAAAGACGTATTGCCAATATCATCAGGGAAGATTTGTTTAAGTTTAATCAGAAAGAGTTAAATTCCTATTACAACTTTGACATTGTTGGCGTGGAAGCCTGCGGCGCATTAAAAAATATTGTGGCAAACATTAAGGGGCTTGCGGATTCGTTAGATCTTGGCGATTCTATTCCAGGTACAATATTCGCCCGTTCCGGTGTGGAAATCCGTTCATTATCGCGTATTTTAGGCGGAAGTTTTCAAGCTTTCCACAGCCAGGCAGGTGTGGGAGACTTGTATGTGACTGTTTCATCCATGGCCAGCAAGAATTACCGCTACGGGAAATATTTTTATGAACTCTACACCGGCAATCCCATCGAAACCAACTTGCGCGTTTTGGAGAAAATTGATGGAACTCCCGAAGGTCCTAATACAATCAGAAACGTTTGCAAGTATTTAGAAAAGAAAAATATGTACAGCCCGCTTTTTTCCTGTGCCAACCACATATTTAATGAAGTGGGCAATAAAAGCGCAATCAAGGACATGATCATCCAGGCCTGCCAGTTTGATAGAAGAACGAGAGAATATATTGGACCTATATCCAGAATTATGTACAGCATTTTTCCGGATTACTGGTATCGCCGCGATAAAGGGTTATTCGAATAGAAATGCAACTGTTTTTCATTGTGATACCATTTCCGCTTTCAAAGGATAACGACGCTGCCAACAAAGTTAGCGCTTTGATTTAGAATTGGTATAAGACAAGTTCTCGTAATATATCAAAACCGTTGATCAGTTGGCACATAATTTAATGATATAAAAACTACAAACAGTTAAATGGCATTGATTTAAGCACGACAACTCCCCTCTTTTCTAAAGAGGGGTTGGGGGAGATTTTACAGAATGCCATAAAAATCCCCCTTTATAAAGGGGACTTGAAAGGTAAAAATCCTTAAGTCAATGACATTGACAAACAGTTAACAGGATGAAAATTTATGTGGAAAGATAAGATTGTTTCTCCAGAAGAGGTTTTGGAGAAGATCGAACCGGGCATGAGCATTTTTCTCGGTACGGGCATGGCTGAGCCGCGCACTTTAGTCAAACGTCTTATGGCGTCAAAACAGACAAATCTGCAGGATCTGGAATTAATCCAGTTGGTTAGTCTTGGTGATACCGTTGCTATCGATGAGAGATATGCGCGGAAATTCCGTCTGAAGACGTTTTTCTCCGGATGGATTGCCTCGGATGCCATCAGTGAGGGAAGGGTAGATTTGATCCCCAGCCGGTTTTCTAGGATACCATGGTTATTTAAAACGGGTGCTATTAATATCGATGTGGCATTCATCCAGATTTCGCCGCCTGATCATAACGGTTACGCGAATCTCGTCGGGGTGGATGTGGAGCGTCAGGCCATGGAATCCGCCAGGCTGGTTGTAGGTGAGATCAGTCCCAAAGTCCCCCGGACTATGGGCGATACAATGGTCCATGTGGATGAATTCCATTACTTTATCGAGACGGAGGATACCCCCCTTTATATTGGCCGATGGCGCGTAAAGGACATTTATCTGAAAATTGCAGCAAATGTGGCTTCAGTTGTGGAAGATGGAAGTTGCATATCTTTCGGTATTGGCCCCCTATATGAGGCACTGGGGAAAACTCTGGCTACTAAAAAACATCTTGGCGTTCATTCGCCTTTTTTTACCGATGCGCTGATGGATCTGGTGAAAAGCGGAGCAGTAACAAACCGCCGGAAAGGCGTCTTCCGCGGAAAATCTTCTGTTTCCTATATTCTGGGCACCGAGGAACTAATGAAGTGGCTGGATCGGAATCCCCTTGTCGAATTTCAGCCGGAGGATGTGATTATGGATCCGAAGACCATCGGACTTAACGACAATATGGCGGCACTTCTTCCCGCAAGAAAAGTTGATCTGACGGGTAATGTCGCCCTTCATGTAGGCAAGGGCAACGTGACGGCAGGTCCCGGAAATGTTCAGGAACTATTCGTGGGTGCAGCGCTGTCTCGTAACGGACGAACCATATTTGCCCTTCCCAGCCGTAATCTTAAAGGGCAGCCGAACATTCTTTTATCCGTCGATAAATTCCCTTTCCAGTTCACTAACCGTGAGTCGATGGATCTTGTTGTTACGGAATATGGTGTGGCCCACCTTATGGGGAAGACCATGCGTCAGCGGGCGCAGGCCCTAATCGAGATCGCGCATCCCGATGACCGGGCTGAGCTTGTCAGGCAGGCCAAGGAAGCAAAGATGCTTTACGCCGATCAGATATTCTTTGCTTCTTCCGGACACCTTTATCCGGAGAAAATTGCCCGTACTCATACATTTAAGGATGGCCTGAATGTTCGCTTCCGGGCGATTAAACCCTCCGACGAAGATGAGATGCGCCGATTGTTCTACCGGTTTTCGGATCAGGCCGTCTACTACCGTTATTTCAGTCCCATTAAGACTATGCCCCATAATAAGATGCAGGAATATGTCAATGTTGATTACCGGTATGTAATGTCCATCGTTGGTGTAGTCGAGGAGGCTGGTGTTGAAAAAATTATTGCCGAGGCACGCTATGTAAGATTGAATAATGAACCCCGTGCGGATACGGCATTTATTGTTGATGAAAGCTATCAGGGCAGGGGCATTGCTTCATATCTCTTTGATCTTTTGATTCGCATTGCCCGCGAAGAAGGTGTTATCGAATTTGGTGCAGATGTTCTGGCAGATAATAAATCAATGTTAAAGGTGTATGAAAAGGCGCCGTTTCCCATTAAGGCGGTTTTTTCCGGTGGGGTCTACAAATTGACAATTCCTTTCATGTCTGCGACGGATTTGAAAGAAAGGGAAAAAGCTTAAGATGCCCCGATTATGATAGCTCTTGGTGAAATTTTATTGACTTAAAGGCGGCTTCTAGATATACATTACCGATGTACCCCGTCTTCCCAGCGCACTTTGTGATCAATGGGACAATTTTTTAAATGGTACTCACTAAAAATTATTGCTGGATTCCAATCTACCGGCACAAGGAGGAAAAATGTCGAATTCGTTGAAGTACAAGGATGTTTATGAACAATCCATTAATCAGCCGGATGTTTTCTGGGGGAAGGCAGCTCAGGAAATTAAGTGGACCAGGAAGTGGGATAAAGTTCTCGATGACAGTAAAAAACCTTTTTACAAGTGGTTTGCCGGAGGGGAATTGAATACCTGCTACAATGCCCTGGACTATCAGGTTGAAGCGGGAAGGAAAGATCAGGCGGCCATTATTTATGACAGCCCGGTGACGGATACAGTTAAAAAAATCTCTTACGGTGAACTGCTGGATCAGGTGGCTAAGTTTGCAGGAGCGCTCACCGGAATCGGTGTTAAAAAAGGTGATACAGTCATCATCTACATGCCCATGATTCCGGAGGCAGTTGTGGCGATGCTTTCCTGCGCGCGGATTGGCGCTGTTCACTCCGTAGTCTTTGGCGGATTTGCCCCCAACGAGTTGGCAATCCGCATTGATGATGCCCAGCCCAAAGTCATAATTTCAGCTTCCTGCGGCATAGAAGGAAAGAAAGTATTGGCATATAAACCACTGCTTGATAACGCGATCAGGCTGGCCAGTCATAAGCCGGAAAAATGCGTTATTTTTCAGCGTCCGCAGATGCAAGCAGAACTTACTTCCGGCCGTGATCTGGATTGGAGTGCATTTGTCAAAGATGCCCAAGCCGTATCCTGTGTGCCTGTGGCGGCAACAGATCCTCTTTATATTCTTTACACTTCCGGAACAACCGGAAAACCGAAGGGCGTTATGCGAGACAACGGCGGCCATGCCGTAGCCCTGAAATGGTCAATGAAACACATCTACGATGCCAGGCCCGGTGAGGTCTTCTGGGCGGCATCAGATGTTGGCTGGGTAGTCGGTCATTCCTATATTGTTTATGCGCCCCTTCTTTACGGCTGTACTACAATTCTCTATGAGGGAAAGCCTGTCGGAACACCAGATCCCGGCGCTTTCTGGCGCGTTATTTCCCAGCATGGAGTTTCCATTCTGTTCACTGCACCGACGGCATTTCGTGCGATTAAAAAGGAAGATCCCCGTGGTGATTATCTGAAAAAATACAATATTGGTTGTTTAAGATATTTGTTCCTGGCTGGTGAGCGTCTTGATCCGGATACATATCACTGGGCAACTGACATGCTGAAAATTCCCGTTGTTGATCACTGGTGGCAGACCGAAACAGGCTGGCCTATTGCCGCCAACTGCATGGGTATCGAGCCCTTTCCAATCAAAGCAGGATCGCCGACCAAACCTGTACCCGGATATGATGTGCAGATACAGGATTCGGATGGCAATCAACTGCCCGAAGGCGAAGAAGGAGCTGTCGTAATCAAACTGCCTCTTCCTCCCGGTTGCCTGCCCACTCTTTGGAAGGATGATAAACGTTATCTTGAATATGTCATGGAGAGGCCGGGTTATTATGTTACCGGCGACGGCGGCCGCTTCGACAAAGATGGTTACATCTATATCATGGGACGTATCGACGATGTTATTAACGTGGCCGGCCACAGACTCTCCACCGGTTCTATGGAAGAGATCGTCTCCAAACACAAGGACGTTGCCGAATGCGCTGTTTTTGGTGCTGACGACCAGTTAAAAGGCCAGGTTCCCGTTGGTTTTGTAGTTTTAAAAGCCGGTGTGGATCGACGGCCTGAGGAAATAATCAAAGAGCTGGTGCAGATGGTTCGCCAGGAATTGGGGGCGCTGGCTTGTTTCAAAGAAGCTGCCGTGGTGAAAGCCTTGCCCAAAACTCGTTCCGGCAAAATCCTGCGCAGCACGATGCGCAAAATTGTTGATGGCAAAGAATATGTTGTTCCTTCAACTATTGATGATCCTGCCGTTCTTGATGCCATTGTCCAATCGGCCAGGACGATAGGCTACGGAAAAAAATAATTTTGATTGAAGCACAAACTTGCATTCAATTTGCCATGGCATGTCCCCCGCTGGCGGGGGTAGGGGGTGGACGCGTTAATGCAGATGCAATATTTAGCGTAGGGCGCGTCGTGTGACCTTTAGGTTATTCTCAAACGCGCCGCACTACTCCCTACAACTTTATCCACCTCCGTCACTACCGTGACACCTCCGCCGGCGGAGGATATGGGTGCGTTACCCCGGTGAAAGAGATTGTGTCGTAATGTCTTTGGATGGAGCGAATCGTCCGAAGCAATCGCATAAGTCTTCTATAATATAAAGATTGCCAACCCAGGATGAACGGAACTATTCATGAACATATTATTCCAGCCTGCCAAAATAAAAAATTTACAACTCAAAAACAGGTTTGTCCGGTCGGCCACCTATGATGGCTCTGCGAAGTTAAGCGGGCATGTCTCGGAGCGTCAAATCGGCCTGATATCCGCTTTGGCCGAAGGCGGCGTTAGTCTCATTATTCATGCAATCACCTATGTTCACCCATCGGGTCAAATTTCACCTTACATGAATTCACTTGCTAATGATGAATTTATTTCCGGCATGAAGAAATTAACTAAAGCTGCCCATGAACATGGTGCAAAAATTGCCATTCAGCTGTTCCATGGCGGCAGAGAAGCGCGCTACGTTAAGACAAAAAATCAATTGCCCCTTGCCCCGTCTGTAATCGCAGATGATCCTTACTATAAAGGTAATTATCGCCAGATAACACCAACAGAGATTGAGGGAGTGATTAACGCCTTTGGTGAAGGAGCAGGCAGGGCCAGGCAAGCCGGATTTGATGCTGTGCAACTTCATGGTGCTCATGGTTACCTGCCCAGTCAATTTCTTTCACCGTATACGAATAGAAGGCAGGATGAATGGGGTGGAAATCTGGAAAACAGGTTGCGCTTGCATCGGGAGATTTACAAAGCTATGCGTCGCAATGTTGGTGATGACTACCCGATATTTATCAAACTGGGTGTTGAAGATGGCTTTGCAGAAGGACTTGAGCTTCGCGAAGGGATCCAGGCCGCAAAGATGCTGGCCGATCTGGGTTTTGACGCTCTCGAGATCAGTTCCGGTGTAAGAGGAGAAAAATACTCGGGCACGGAATATAAAACAAAGATCAATAAATTAAGTAAAGAAGCTTACTTTCGTCCGTGGAGCCGTGAGATCAAAAGTCAGGTGGATATTCCAATCATAGCTGTAGGTGGTTTCAGAACTCTCGGGATAATGGAAGAGATCGTTCGGAACAAAGAGGCGGATTTTGTTGCGCTGTCCCGTCCTCTGATTACCGAACCAGCTCTTATTTGTCAGTGGGGAAAAGACCCGAATAAAAAACCCAGATGTATATCCTGTAATAAATGTTTAGAAGCTCTCCATAAAGGAAAGCCTTTGCACTGTGTAGCTTTTCCGAATAAATAAATTCGGTAACCTCAACATAACTTTAAATAACAAAAACGGATTCTGCACATCCTCTGTCATTCCGGCCCAGCATACGCCGGGTAAACATCCAGCCGGAATCTAGTATTGTCGAGTATTTCCTAGATTCCGGGTCAAGAGACTGTGTCGAATAAAGGAGTTTTGCAAAGCTCTCACTATATTAATAACCAGGAGGAAAATGATGGATAATATACTTTTAAAGCCGGTAACGATTGGAAAGTACGAACTCCCTAACCGCATATTCATGTCCCCGATGACCCGCAGCCGTGCGGATAACCCCGAAAATAAAGCTACACCTCTCATAGCTAAATATTACGAACAGCGATCCACTGCCGGTTTAATTATTACCGAAGGATCTCAGGTTTCGCCTCAGGCAGTTGGTTATATAAACACGCCGGGAATCTACAGCGCGGCTCAGGTGGAAGGCTGGAAGCTGGTCACTCAAGCCGTCCACATAAATAAAGGTCATATTTTCTGCCAGCTCTGGCATGTTGGCCGAATGTCGCATCCCGATTTTCACAGTGGTAATCTTCCCGTGGCGCCATCGGCAATCAATCCCCATGATCATTCTTTTACCGCTGAAGGATTTAAAGACACAGTTACACCTCGCGCTCTTACAATAGCCGAAATACACAACATTACCCAGGATTTTCGGATGGCCGCTGAAAATGCCATCGCTGCCGGCTTTGACGGTGTGGAGATCCATTCCGCAAACGGATATCTTTTCCATCAGTTTTTTGCCAACTGTTCCAATACCCGCACTGATGAATATGGCGGTTCTCACGAAAACAAAGCTCGTTTCTTTTTCGAAACTTTACTTGCCGTCGGCCGGGCTATCGGTTTTGAGAGGGTCGGAGTCCGTCTGAATCCTTCCGCCCATGGATTCTTCGGCATGACTATTGACAAGGAAACTATCCCCACATTTGAATATATCGTGGAGAGGTTAAACGATTATCCAAAGCTTGCTTATGTTCATCTTCTTGAACCCCTGGCGCCTGTGGATAATGTGCCCTATGCCGAAAAAGAAATAGCCAAACATTTCCGCCCTCGCTATAAAGGCAAGCTTATTATCAACTGCGGTTTCCGGCTCAAAAGCGCTATCCGCGTTATCGATGATGGTCTTGCTGATGCCGTGGCTTTCGGCAAGGCCTTTATTTCCAATCCTGATCTTGTAGAACGCATCCGCGATGGTATTGAGTGGAGCAGATGGGGTGATAAGACATTTTACACTACTGGTGATAAAGGTTTTACGGACTATCCCAGAGCCACGGGATAATGCGTGAAGCGAAATGCGTGAAACGCACCTCGTGAAGCGTGAAGCGCGAAATACGATATACGATTGATGAAAGACAAAAAAAGAGGAGGAGAAAAATGGACAAAATAAAAACCGGTGATAATTTCGGAGATTTTACTTTAAAAAACCAGAAAGAAGTTGCAGTCGATACCACCGTACTTACCGGAAAAAAATTATTATTATCATTTCACCCACTGGCCTGGACGCCTGTCTGCTCGCAGCAAATGCAATCGCTGGAAAATAATTATAAGGCTTTCCATGATTTAAATACGGTGCCGCTGGGACTTTCCGTCGATTCCGTCCCTTGCAAAAAAGCGTGGGCGGAGAGCTTAGGTATTGCTAATCTTGATTTACTGGCTGATTTCTGGCCGCACGGAGGTCTTGCCTCACAGCTGGGAATATTTATCGAGCAGTTCGGCATGTCGGAACGCGCCAATATCGTCCTTGATGAGCAAAGAGTAGCAATATTTGTCAAGGTCTATCCGATAAAGCAATTGCCGGATGTGCAGGAAGTTCTGACATTTCTGAAAAAATAGTTTTCCTCTCTTCTAAAACCATTTCTAAATCAAAGATGATATAGAGGCGGCAAGGAGAAGGAATACAGGTTGCCGGGGCGGATAATGAACTGTAGGGAACGGTCGCGACCGGTTCCCTACAGAGGTCGTTTTTCTCCCTCGCAAAATAGTAATTATAGGGTGGATGAAGCAGAGCGCATCCACCATGTTGGTGGAACCGCTGCGCTTGTTCCACCCTACGAAAATTATAATAATTTAAACACCGTTTTGTCATTCGCCGGAGAAGCCGAATGCGCCGTGTTTCGGCCTGATCGGGGATCAGTGTGCAACTGAAACATCGTTT
>PLNU01000116.1:24891-25086 GCA_003142835.1 Syntrophaceae bacterium | reverse complement strand
TCGGCTCTGTAAAAATCATTCTTGGTCTTGCATGCAGAAATGGGCTCATGAAGAGTGAATTGAAGATTTTTTCGGTTGCTCCTCAGTTACAACAAAGCACAGGAATGAATACCCGAAAAAAGATTCTGAACGCGAATGAGTTCATTTTTGCATAATTCCTGGATTCCGGTTTCCATAACCTAATAACCTGAAGGT
>PLNU01000116.1:0-24862 GCA_003142835.1 Syntrophaceae bacterium | reverse complement strand
CGCAATATAATTGTGGCATCGGATGTGGATGCCCGCATATTCGTCAGCTTCTTTTCTTTGGTGATGTTCACATTGAGATCGCTGCTGCGGTTGCGCTCTCCCACAATCATACCCGCATAAACATTGGTGCCGACTTCCACCATCATTTCGCCGCGATCATCCATCGCAAAGCTGGCGTAGGATGTAATCCGCCCGGGACGGTCCGCCACGAGTACGCCGGTCATTCGCTGAGGAATGGAACCAAACCAGGGAGCGTAATCTTCCAGCAGTGAATTCATCACACCACCTCCCTTGGTTTCTGTTAAAAACTGGCTGCGGAAACCAATAAGCCCGCGCGAAGGAATTAAAAACTCCATACTGACTCTGCCGCTGCCTTTATTCACCAGGCTCTCCAGCCTTCCTTTGCGGATGGATAATTTCTCCGTAATTTTTCCCACAAACTCTTCGGGTATATCCAGAAATAATCTTTCCAACGGCTCCAGCGTTTTGCCGTTTTGCTGTTTGGTAATAACCTGCGGGCGCGACACCATCAGCTCGAAACCTTCGCGGCGCATGGTTTCGATCAGCACCGCCATCTGTAGTTCACCGCGACCGCAAACCTCAAAAGCATCAGTTCTTTCCAGCTTTTTAATTTTCATGGCCACGTTGCGCAACGCTTCTTTTTCCAGCCTCTCCAGCAAGTGGCGCGATGTCAGATACTTGCCTTCATTTCCGGCAAAGGGGCCATCGTTAACATAAAACATCATGGATACCGTTGGCTCATCCACTTGCAGTCGCGGCAGGGGCTGTGGATCGGCAAGTGATGAAATCGTGTCACCGATGGTGACATTTTCCACCCCGGACAGCGCGATAATATCGCCGCATTCCGCGCTAGTCACCGGTTTTTTGGTCAGACCATAGAAAGTATAAAGAGCCGAAAGCTTAACGCCTGGAATAATTTTTCCCTTGGCGCAATGACTGTATGGCGTATTCATTTCCAGCCTGCCTTGTTGCAGACGGCCTACGGCAATTTGTCCCACATAAGAATCATAATCCAGATTGGTCACCAGAAATTGCGTATTGGCCTGGTCGTCTCCCTGCGGCGCCGGGATATAATCGATGATGGTTTGCAAAAGCGGCTTAAGGTCGGTGCTGTCGTCTCCCATTTTCTTATGGCTGACACCGATTTTGGAATTGGTATAAAGAATCGGGAATTCAATTTGCTTTTCTTCGGCTCCTAAATCAATGAAGAGATCATAGGTATCGTTGATGACTTCATCAATCCGCGCATCGCCGCGGTCAATTTTATTAATGACCAGAATAATCGGCAGATGCAGTGCCAGAGCTTTTTTTAAAACAAACCGCGTTTGCGGCAGAGGACCTTCACTGGCATCAACCAGCAGCATGGCCCCGTCAACCATATTAAGGCTGCGCTCAACTTCACCGCCAAAATCGGCATGACCCGGCGTATCGACAATATTAATTTTGACGCCATTGTAATCAACCGCGGTGTTTTTCGCCGTAATGGTAATCCCGCGTTCCTTTTCCAGATCCATCGAATCCATCACGCGGTCTTCTACCGTCTGATTCGCCCGAAAAACTCCTGTCTGCTTCAACATGGCGTTGAGCAGTGTCGTTTTGCCATGATCAACATGGGCAATAATAGCAATATTTCTTAAATGATCTTTTTTCATCTTTCTTTCATTCTTTCAGGTCATCTTGGTGAAGTAGTTTATGCGATTAATATCGGATGGAACAAAACCAATCTTGACTTAAGTGATGGCCGTAACGTTTATTTTTTCTATAAATTGTGTTGCATTCATAGCAAAAGGCCCGGTTTTTAACCAGCTATTTCTTTCCAAACGTCTTTATACTCGAAAAGAGGCCCGAATTATTACAACTTATAAATGCAAATATCCTAAAATACGAACGCAATACATTATTTTCATTTAACTTCTGCCAAAAAATCTTATAGTATGAAGCAACCTTTACAAATGGGTAGCTAAGTACTATATTTTCCCAGTAACCGTTTTAAAAATACCGGATAGGTGAATGAAATGAGCTTAATAAAAATTAAGTTTGGCAATAATTTCGAAGAAGAATTCCAAAAAGCGGTTGATGAAGTTTTTCATCTGGTTATTCCCGCGTTCAAGCATCATGAATGTATTTGGAAACCTAACATTGATGTTTACGAATCACTGGATGAAATAATGATATTAGCCGATCTTGCCGGTTTGAACAAGGAAGATCTGCACATTGAGCTTGGCCGCAGAAAAATAAAAATAGCCGGCGTGCGCAACACGATCTGGGTTTTAGAAAAGGGGCGTTACTATCTGGCGGAAATACCACACGGACATTTTGAAAGAAACTTAATCCTGCCGACGCCAGTGGATGCGGAATCAGCCGTTGCCTCATATGCCGATGGAATTCTCATGGTCAGAATTAACAAGTTACCGGCCGGCAAAACTCATCGAATTCACGTTAAAACTGCTGAATAGTAATAAGTGCCTGTTCTTTTTCGAGAACAAAATTGGAGGGTTCCATGACTGAACAAAAGTTTCCTGAAGAAAATAAAAATTTTCCCATACCGGAAGTAATTCCAATCCTTCCGTTGCATAATGCGCTGGTATTTCCCAAGATGATCATTCCTCTGGAAGTCTCCGGCAGCAATTCCACGCTTGTGGATGAAGCTATGACCAAAGAACGTCTGGTCGGCTTGATCATGTCTAAAAATGAACCGGCGAGCCAGAACAATATTTACTCTCTTGCGGATTTGCACAGTGTTGGAACCTGCGCGGTTATTCTCAAAATGGCTAAGGTAGCCGAAAACAGGACGCAAATGCTTCTGCAAGGGATCAGCCGCTTTCAAATACTAGAGCTTATAGATCACCCCTCTTATCAGCAGGCGCGCATTAAAGTAATTGAAGACAAAGAAGTTAAAGATATCGAAACCGAAGCGCTTATGGCAAATTTGGTTGCTCTCTTCGACCGGATTTTGAAGCTCTCTCCGTTTTTACCTCCTGAATTCGGCACGATGGCTAAATCGGTTACCGAAGCAGGAATTCTGGCCGATTTGATTGCCTCGATTATTAATGCCCCGCTAGAGGAAAAACAAAAGATCCTGGATATCGCTGATACCAAGGAACGCCTGAAGGAATTAACACGGCTGGTCACGCATCAAATGGATATTCTGGAATTGGGCAATAAGATCCAGACAAAAGTCAAGGACGACATTGATAAAAGCCAGCGGGACTTCTATTTAAGGCAACAACTGAAAGCCATCAAGCAGGAATTGGGCGAAACTGACGAGAATGTCGTCGAAACTGAGGAATACCGGAAAAAAATCGACGCCAAGAATCTCCCCGAAGAAGCAAAAAAAGAAGCTAACCGGGAACTGGAGAGATTGTCCCGCATGCATCCTTCTTCCGCGGAATATACTGTAGCTTCCACTTACCTCGATTGGATTACGGCTCTGCCCTGGAATGAATCGACTTCAGACAACCTCGATATCAAGAAGGCCAGGAAGATTCTGGATGAAGATCACTATGGTTTAGCCAAAGCGAAGAAACGCATCATTGAATACCTGGCTGTGCGCAAATTAAAACCTGATTCCAAAGGGCCTATCCTGTGCTTTGTCGGACCGCCGGGAACAGGCAAGACTTCTCTGGGTCATTCCATTGCCCGGGCGCTGGAGCGCAAGTTCGCGCGTATGTCTCTGGGCGGAGTGCGTGATGAAGCGGAAATTCGCGGTCATCGGCGCACCTACGTCGGCGCCCTGCCCGGACGCATTATTCAGGGGCTCAGGCGGGCGGAATCGAACAATCCTGTTTTCATGCTCGATGAAATTGATAAAGTGGGCAGTGATTTCCGGGGGGATCCATCTTCGGCTCTACTGGAAGTATTAGACCCGCAGCAAAATAATACTTTTGCCGATCATTATCTGGATGTGCCTTTTGATCTTTCGCACGTCGTGTTTATCGCTACGGCCAATATTCTGGATCCGGTACCTCCGGCACTGCTGGACAGACTGGAAGTGATTGAGTTAACCGGTTACACCCAGGAGGAAAAAGTAAAAATTGCTGAACGGTATTTAATACCACGCCAATTGACTGAAAACGGATTAACCGTTGAACAGTTCAAAATTACCACCAAAGCGCTAAACAGCATTATCTGCGGCTACACACGGGAGGCGGGAGTTCGAAATCTGGAGCGGCAAATCGCTAATGCCTGCCGCGGAGTGGCAGCACAGATCGCGGAGGGAAATATAAAATCTAAGATAATAACGCTTAAAGATATTCCCAAATATCTTGGTCCTATACGTGTCATGACGGATATTGACGCGCGTATCGCCAAGCCCGGCATTGCCATAGGGCTTGCCTGGACACCAGTCGGAGGCGATTTGCTCTTTATCGAGGCAACGGCAATGAAGGGTAAGAAAGGAATGACTTTGACCGGACAGCTGGGCGATGTCATGAAGGAATCGGCATCCGCTGCTTTGAGCTTCATCCGTACCAACGCTAAAGACTTGGGTATTAAACCGGACTTCTTTGAGGATGTCGATCTGCACATCCATGTTCCGGCGGGAGGAATTCCCAAGGACGGTCCATCGGCGGGCGTAACAATTCTAACGGCCATGACCTCTCTTCTTACTAACCGCAAGATCAAGAAAGATCTGGCCATGACTGGAGAAATAACTTTGCGCGGCGCTGTTCTACCCGTGGGAGGAATCAAGGAAAAGGTGCTGGCGGCATACAGAGCTGGGATTAAAACAATCATCATGCCCGCCTGGAACCGCAAAGACATGGAAGATATTCCGGTCAATGTGCAAAAAAGTATTAAATTTCATTTTGTCAGCGACATGCTGGAAGTAGTGAAGCTGGCGCTGGAGAATGGCACCTGGAAAAAACCGGCACAAAAGAAAAAGTTGGCAAATATTCGTAAAGCGGTTACAAAAACGAAACAAAGGAGCGCNNATAACTGCAGTTCTATGTGTACGGTATCGTCTTCACCCGAAATGGAGTGGATTTTGAAGATGCTCATAAAATCCTCCCTAACCCTCCTTTGGAAAAGGAGGGAATAAAAATCTCCCTCTTTCCGACAAATTCTCTCCGTGGGAATGACGTAAAGGGAATGTTTTTAAAAAACTAGTTCGAGGATTATTTTTGGAAAATACAAACAAAAGCAAAAAACCAAAGGTCGTTATTATCGGTGCCGGCTTCGGCGGTCTGTGGGCAGCCCGCTGTCTGGCAAAGCAACCAGTTGATGTTCTTGTTATCGACCACAACAACTACCATACTTTTCTGGCCCTTCTTTATCAGGTAGCGGCAGCTGAACTGGAGGCCGAAGATATTGCCTATCCTGTGCGCAGTGTTTTCTGGAACACTCCGAACATTGATTTTGTTCTGGCTCATGCCCGGAGGATTGATCTGCAAAACCGCACAATCCAAACCGACAGTGAAACAGTTTTTTATGATTATCTTATTTTAGCGACAGGCAGTATAACCCACTCATTTGGTGTACAGGGTGTTGATGATAATGCCTTTTTTCTAAAAACGCTGGAAGAAGCCGTAGCTCTGAAAAATCACATTATCTGCTGTTTTGAAGCAGCGGCAAGGGAAACAGATGAGGCTAGGAAAAGAAGCCTGCTTACGTTTGTTATTGTCGGCGGTGGAGCCACAGGAGTGGAATATGCCGGGGCTCTTACCGAACTTATTCACGGCCCCCTGATCAAAGACTACCCGACAATTGATTTCAGTATGGTGCGCATCATTCTGCTGGAGGCTGCCGATAAACTGGTTGCCAATATGCCTCAGAGAGTGCGTCTTTATACGCTGGAAAAGCTCGAAAAGATGGGAGCGGAAGTGCGCTTAGGTGCTAAGGTTGCACAAGTAACGCCTAGTGCCGTCATCATGAAGGATAATGATAATATATTTGCCAAAACTGTAGTATGGACCGCGGGCGTGCGTGGAGAACCACTTGCCGGAATATCGGGTATCCCCATCACGACAGATGGCCGTGTAACTGTCAACGAAACGTTACAGGCACCAAATCATCCGGAAATATATGTGATCGGTGATCTGGCTTCGATTAAGGAGGAGAAACGCATACTGCCGATGTTTGCGCAGGTGGCTATCCAGTCAGGTATTACTTCTGCTCAAAATATTCTGCGGCAAGTTGATAGACAAGAACCTCAGCCTTTCCATTATCATGATCGTGGCTCAATGATTACTATTGGCCGCAAAGCCGCGGGGGTCGCCATCGGCTCGCGGACATTTACCGGTTTTTTTGCCTGGATCATCTGGCTGGTCATCCATCTTTTTAACCTCATCGGCTTCCGCAACCGGGTTATGGTTCTGATCAACTGGGCGTGGGATTATCTGCTCTACGAACGCGCGGTGCGTTTTGTTTTCCCTTCAGAGATGCCCTCTGTGCCGCAGGCTTCCTCATGTACCGTGAAGAATGAAAATGGGCAATCATTGCCCGGGCCGGCACAACATTGACCGGAGCCGCACCACATAGAAAACAACACAGAGTTTGCGGTCTCAAATATTATAAAAATCATAAAATATAATACCATTTTTAAATCAAAGATGATATNNGATTTAGAATTGGAATAATATCGTTATTTACCGAAGGACCCTATGCAATTAATTCTCATCAGACACGGAGAAACTCTCTGGAATAAAGAGGGCCGGATTCAAGGAACAAGCGATATTGAGTTAAGCACCGTGGGAATTGAGCAGGCCCGGCTTCTCGCCTTATCCCTGAAAGATCAGCCCCTCGGAGCGATCCACGCCAGCCCGCTGAAAAGAGCCCTGAAAACAGCGGAGATTATCAACGAGTTCCATCGTAAGGAAATTCAAACGCATCAAGACCTGATGGAAATGGACCAGGGGGACTTTGAAGGTTTTTCCTTTAAAGAACTAATGGCCAGGCAAAAAGAATTTCTGAACAAATGGATTGCTGATCCGGCTTCTGTCCAGATGCCTAACGGAGAATCATTGGTTCAACTGCAGGAGCGCGCCTGGCGGGCATTGGAAAAGATAATTAACCAAGAGGAAAACGCGCTGGTAGTTGCCCACAACTTCACCATTGCGGCCATTCTCTGCCGAATAAGAAAGATCAGCCTCTCCGAATTCCGCAGTACCTGCGTAGGCACTGCTTCCAAAACGATCGTCCTGCTGCAAGATGGCGAGGCCGTAATCGAAGCGCTCAATGACCGCAGCCATCTGCCGGAGACGAGCAAAAAATAGCTACAAAAATCCTTGACTATCAAAGTCATTTAGACAATAGTAATTAAAATACTAAATCTAAACCAATAGGAGGTTTTTATGAAAAAGATTGTTTTAGTTGCAACTGCGGTATTATTATTGTTCGCCAGTACGGCCATGGCCGACAGCATCAAGGGTAAGTTCGGTATAACTGCCCGGGGTGGAGCAAGTTATATTTTAAACAGTGAATGGACAGATGAGATGGTTGCCGATAGTGGTGGCTTAGATAAAAGTATTAAACCGGGTATTGGATTGGGTGGCGGCCTTGGAATTATGTACGGCATTACGGATAACCTGTCAGTAAACTTCGATGTCATTTACATGCAAGCTGATTTCAAAGCTACCGGTGGTGGAGAAGAACTTACTATTGGGAAAGGTAAAACTATCGATTTTGCTCTGGGCGCTCAGTGGCGTTTTATGCCGAAAAGCCGTTTTGTCCCTTATATCGGAGCCGGTGTTGATATAATGGTGAATAGGTTGGATTTGACAGACGAGGCTCAAGATGGTTTGAACTCTGTTGGTTTAAGTGTTGATGTTGCTAATACTTACGGCGGTCATTTAAGCGTCGGAGGTGATTTCTTCATTACGCCCAACATTGCTTTAAATGCGGAAATTAGAGGCTTATATAGCACCAAAGGTGATATCAAAGTTGAATATGGTAGTGCATCTTTAGCAGTGGCGGAATATAATCCTACCAACATCTCGGGTTTTATCGGAATAAGATTTTTCTTCCCCTGATAGAACCATAAACATTAAGGCGGGAGCGAGAATGGCATAAGCCCTGTTGTGCCCGGTCAACTTTAAATATTAAATAAAACGGCTCTATTTATTGATAAAAATTTATGAAATCAAATATAAATAGAGCCGTTTTTATTTTCTACAAACAAGATCAAAAGAACTCTGACACAATTCCGCATCATCACGCAAACCCCGGCTTAAGCTGGATAATTGCAGCAGGCATTCACTAATTTACAAATTATGGATTAATCTTCTTATTTCACTCTCCTCTTTGCAAAAGTGTTTAATTATGATAAAAAATGACAAGATTATTCTCAGATCACCGCTTTGAATTTAAGCAAAAGACAACAGGAATTATTATAACACTGTTTCTAAGTATTTAATTTCATGTCATTGACTTAAGCACGACAGCTCCCCTCTTTACTAAAGAGGGGTTGGGGGAGATTTTACGGAATGCCATAAAAATCCCCCTTTATACCCTAAAGGGCACAAGATAAAGGGGGATTTGAAAGGTAAAAATTCTTAAATCAATGACATTGGTATTTAATTAGCAAATACAATCCACTAATTAAATCAGGATGATGTAAGGGATAAAGTGTATCATGGCAAATATCAGCATAAACATTTTTTATTATGTGGCGCTTTTCGCTATTTACTCCTTTATGGGATGGATTATAGAGGTTATTTATCGTTCAATAACTCAACGGAAGTTTGTCAATGCGGGGTTTTTATTCGGGCCTTTTATTCCCATCTATGGCTTTGGAGCTCTTTTCATCATACTACTTCAATATATTTTTCATGGTTGGTATCTCGTACCCCGGCTTATTATATTCGGCCTGGCCCTCACCGTCATTGAATATATGGTTGGTTATTTTTCTGAAAAGATATTTAAATTGACGCTATGGGATTATTCGGAATACAAGTTTAACCTTCATGGAAGGGTGAGCCTCCTCTTTTCAATAATCTGGGCCGCCCTTGCCTTTATTTTCATTACATTTATTCATCCCGTAGTTTTGCAAAATGCCACATTTCTCAATGGAGCATATCTACAAACCGCGGCGATAGCATTCATAATCTATTATGCGGTTGATTATGCGTATTCTGTAGCATCCATCACGGAATTCCGTCAGAAAATCGCCTATCTCTATACTGAATATTTAAGCTTGAGCAATGTTGAAACAGAAAAGATTTTAGATTCCTTACAGCGGCTCCGCTACGCATTCCCGGATTTAAACAGATATATCAATAGCAAAATAAGCAATAATATTAAAAACAGGATTAATACTTTTCTGAAATCTATTCAGGATAAGATCATCATAGAGATGAATGGCCGAAAACCATTTGAAGATGAATATTACGAAGCAATTCAAGACATCTGTGAACACGAAGAATTCCTGAAACTCAAAGAGTACTTTCATCACAATTCTTCGATCTATGAACACGTGCAGGATGTTGCTTATTTCTCTTACCGGATATGTAAATTCTTAAAGCTGGACTACCGCTCGGCCGCTCGCGGGGCGCTTCTGCATGATTTTTTCCTTTATGACTGGCGTAATCATGATGTGCCCGATCTTCACCGAAAAAAATTTCACGGAATTGAGCATCCCATGATCGCCCTTGCCAATGCCAAGAAATACTTTTCGATAAATGAAATTGAGGAGGACATTATCAAAAAGCACATGTGGCCGCTCACCCTTATTCCGCCAAAATATAAAGAATCATTTATCATTTCATTTGCCGATAAATATCTGTCTTCCAAAGAATTTATCAATGAGTTTAAGAAAAGGAGAAACCAAAGGCTGGACATATCATAGCCTATTATAATCTATGCTGTTTTCATTTCATCAGCACGTTAACCATTACTTAGTGCAATAAGGTTCATGATTTTTATACATCAGGCTGCATTTTTAACGATTCTATCTAATGCTTCTGCCGGAATCTTAACGGCTGCAAAAAATTCTGCCGGATAAAGATAATCCTCCCCGGACTCGTCAATTATTCTCACTTGATTGAGTTCCTCAGCTTCTTTATCTGGAATTTTCTCATATAACTTTCTTAGTTCCAGGGATGCTTCGTAGCCATCGTTATCAACGCAAAGTAAAAATTTATGTTTCATGTTCGTAACCCGCAAATTCGATAGCCAAAGCAGAACATCTCTAAAAGCAGTGGATACCGGTCACCACGCATTCGTCTGGTTTTGATTCTGGTAGAATAAAAAAATATCTAATTTGTCACTTAATCAGTAATTTTCCCAAAGCTGCAATCGCCTTCCCTAAATTTTCCGGTTGTGTCCCGCCGGCTTGGGCCATGTCGGGGCGGCCGCCGCCGCTGCCGCCGACTAGCGGCGCGAGTTCTTTGATGATGTTTCCGGCGGAATACTTTCCGGCCAGGTTTTTGGTGACTATGCACAACAGCAGCGCTTTCTCACCCGCTTTGCTGCCCAGGAGGATAACACCGGATTCCATCTTGTCGCGTAGCTTATCGCCAAAGTCGCGCAGCGTCTTGGCATCGGCAATGCTCACTTCCACCGCCAGCACTTTCACACCGCCAATTTCACGCACCTGACTCATCAGATCGCCGGAATCTTTGGCAGCAAATTTTCCTTTGAAGGCTTCTATTTCTTTTTCCAGCTCTCTTGTGTGCTTGAGTAATTTATCCGCGCGGTCAGCAAGCTCCAGAGGATTGGCCTTAAACAGGTTGGCTGCTTTTTTGAGTTCTTCTTCCGCTTTTTGCACATGCGTGAGCGCTTCCTTGCCGGTGACGGCTTCGATTCTGCGGACGCCCGCGGCAATGGCCGATTCGTGGATGACCTTCAGCAAGCCAATCTCACCGGTTTGCTGCACATGCGTGCCGCCACAAAGCTCCATGCTCATCTGCCCCATTTTGACAATGCGGACGGTCGCGCCGTACTTTTCATCAAACACTGCCGTGGCGCCAGTTTTGAGCGCGTCTTCAAGCGCGCAAACTTCTGTCTGCACTTCCAGATTTTTGCGAATCATAGTGTTGGCAATATCTTCCACCCGCTGCATTTCATCATCGCTGATTTTGGAAAAATGGGTAAAGTCGAAACGCAGCCGTTCGGCTGTCACCTGCGAACCGGATTGTTTGATATGATCGCCCAGCACCGCTTTGAGCGCCGCCTGCAGAATATGCGTGCCGGAATGATTGGCTTGAGTTGCCTTTCTTTTTTCGCCATCAACGATCAACTGCGCCGCATCGCCGACTTTGATATTTCCCTTCTGGACAATTCCTTTATGCACGATGAATTTTTCCACCGGCTTTTTGGTATCCAAAACGGTAAAGTTAAAACCGGCTCCTTCCAGATAGCCTGTGTCACCTGCCTGTCCGCCGGACTCCCCATAAAAGGGTGTGGTATCCAAAACGATCTCCGCCTGCTGACCTTCGCTCGCCGTATCCGCCGGTTTGCCGTCCACAAAAATGGCCGTAATCTTTGATTGAGCTTTGACGACGCCTTCATAACCGCAAAACTCGCTTAATATTCCGGAGCTGGAAGCTTTCAGGTAGCATTCGGCTATGGCTTCTTCGCCGCTGCCCTTCCATGCNNTCGAGTGTAAAATTATCTTTTTTAACAATGTCCGCCGTCAAATCGGTGGGAAAGCCGAATGTATCGTAGAGTTTGAAAACCAGCGCGCCGGAAAGAACCGACTTGCCCGCTTTTTTCAGCGCGGCTGTTTCTTCCTGCAGAATGCGCAAACCGGCATCGAGTGTCTCCATAAAACGCTGTTCTTCATTGAGAATCACTTTGGTGATGTAAGAGGCTTTATCGGCCAGGTCGGGATAGACATATTTCATCATATCAATGACGACTCGCGCGCTTTCGTGCAAGAACGGTTTATTAATACCCAGCATCTTTCCATGGCGAGCCGCCCGTCGCAGAATACGGCGCAAAACATAACCGCGCCCCTCATTACTGGGCATAATGCCATCACCGGTTAAAAATGTTACAGCACGGCTGTGATCAGCAATGACCCGGATGGAGACATCATTGTCCGCATTTTTACCGTAGGTCTTGCCGGATGTTTTTTCGACGAAACCAATAATGGGAGCGAAAAGGTCGGTATCGTAATTACTCTTTACGCCCTGAATGACGGCGGTGAGGCGCTCCAGTCCCATGCCTGTATCGATATTGGGTTTGGGCAGCGGATTTAATTTGCCGCTTTCATCGCGGTCGAATTGCGTAAACACATTATTCCATATTTCCAGGTAGCGGTCGCAGCCGCAATCCAGATCGCATTCGGTTCGTCCGCAGCCAGTGCCTTCGCCCTGATCGTAAATAATTTCAGAGCAGGGGCCGCAGGGGCCGGTTTCACCCATCATCCAGAAATTGCTTTTTTCACCCATGCGGACAATGCGATCTTTCGGCACTTTCATTTTTTTATGCCAGATGTCATAAGCCTCATCGTCATCCGTATATATTGTCACCCAAAGTTTTTCTTTGGGCAGTTTGACCACGTCAATTAAATATTCCCACGCCCAGGCAATGGCTTCTTCCTTGAAATAATCGCCAAAGGAAAAATTGCCGAGCATTTCGAAAAAGGTATGATGGCGCGTAGTGACGCCGACGTTTTCTAGATCGTTGTGTTTGCCGCCGGCACGCGCGCATTTCTGGCAGGAGACTGCCCGCGTGTAGCCGCGATTCTCCAAGCCTAAAAACGCATTTTTGAATTGCACCATACCCGCGTTGGTGAAAAGCAGCGTGGGATCATCTTTCGGAATCAGGGAAGAACTGGCTACCCTGGTATGCCCTTTCTCCTCGAAAAATTTTAAAAAACTCTCCCGAATCGCGTCTCCTGTCTTAAGCATCAATCTCTTCCTCTACTGCCTCTCCCAGTTTATTTAAAATCAAGCCCGGCGGAAAACCGCGCAACATCAGACTTTGAAAAATTCTCTGTTTTTCTTTTATATCAAAAGCAGTCGGCTTCTTTTTAGCTGCCTTTTTTCTGACTAAAACCGCAATAGCCTCTTCTTCTGATATTTCCTGCCGGGCGGCGGCGATAGCGCC
Source organism: Syntrophaceae bacterium (assembly GCA_003142835.1). Classification (GTDB taxonomy): domain Bacteria; phylum Desulfobacterota; class Syntrophia; order Syntrophales; family Smithellaceae; genus FEN-1160. The sequence continues at coordinate 11,851 of PLNU01000116.1, read as the reverse complement.
ATCAATCAACTGTGATGCCACGCCTTTTTCCTTCAAGCTGGCAATTATTTTACGATTACCCCGGAGTTTGTTTACTGCCAGATTGCGCGCCCACCCAGTGGCAAAGGACGCGTCATTGAGATACTTCAAATCATGGAGTTTTTCCAGTGCTTCTTTAATGACAACTGCGGGAAAACCTTTTTCCCGCAGTTTCTTTTCCAGCTCTTTTTCCGAGTGCGGCCGCATGGACAAAAGGCGATAAGCTTTTTGTTTGGCTGCCGCCAGATCTAAAACCTTCACTTATCCTCTTCCTGCTCTTTAGCCACGATACCCAACTTGGCGCGCACATCATTTTCCATAGCTGTCATAATATCCGGATTTTCTTTTAAGAAGATGCGGCAATTATCCCGGCCTTGTCCTATTCTGTCACCCTTGTAAGAATACCAGGCGCCGCTTTTCTCAACGATTCCGTTTTCAGCCGCAAGATCCAGCACATCTCCTTCGCGCGAGATACCTTCGCCGAAGATAATATCAAATTCCGCTTCTCTGAAAGGTGGGGCCAGCTTGTTTTTTACAACTTTAACTTTTGTTCTAAAGCCGATGACTTCCTGGCCGTTCTTTATGGAAGTCATTTTACGAATATCGAGCCGCTGTGAAGAATAAAATTTCAGGGCATTGCCGCCGGTGGTCGTTTCCGGATTGCCGAAAAAGACGCCTATTTTCATGCGTAATTGATTGATAAAAATAACGGTGGTCTTGGATTTGCTGATGCTGCCGGTCAGCTTTCGCAACGCTTGCGACATGAGCCTTGCCTGCAGACCCATTTGCGCGTCGCCCATTTCGCCTTCCAGTTCGGCTTTGGGAACCAGCGCGGCCACGGAATCGACAACCAATACATCAAGAGCGCCACTGCGAACAAGAGTTTCGGCAATCTCCAGCGCCTGCTCGCCACTATCCGGCTGGGAGATCAGGAGTTCGTCAGTATTAACGCCGATTTTCTTGGCATAGGTTACATCAAGGGCATGTTCGGCATCAATAAATGCTGCAATTCCGTCTTTCTTTTGCGCTTCCGCGACAATGTGCAGCGCCAGTGTGGTCTTTCCGCCTGATTCCGGCCCATAGATTTCAATAACTCTACCGCGCGGAACNNCGCTCCGATCCGCCCAGTTTCATAATCGATCCCTTGCCAAACTGCCTTTCAATCTGCGTGATCGCCAACTCAACAGCTTTTGATCTATCTAAATCTGCACACATAAAATAGTGACCTCCTTCACCCTGTTTTTTTTACACAATTTATTTTATTTCTTCTTTCAACTTTATCTTACCGAACATCCGCGTATAACGTTATGTCTTTGCGAGCGAGTGCAACGTCGTCTGTAGGGAACGGTCGCGACCGTTCCCTACGTGGTTACCCTTTAAGCGGAAACTCCGCCAGTTTTGTATAAACCGCGCCCTGCTGTAAGAGCCTGCTTTGGAACAAGATCAATTCCTTGCAGCCAAATTCCCCGGCGGCAAAGGCATTGTGCTTAGTCAAAGCTTCGCTGATTCCCGATAAACCACGCGACTCCTTAATCCGGCCTAAAGTCAGATGCGCCCGAAAGGGACGATCTTCCTTGGGAAAACCGATACTCGCAAAATCACTATCCAGTTGTTTCTGGAGGACTGAGAGCTTTTCCACATCGCCTGTAACACCACACCAAAGCACTTGCGGCCTGCGGGCATCCGGAAAAACGCCCATTTTTTCAATTTTCAGATTCAGTGATGATCCTGAAACTATCCGGTTTTCTACAGCAGCGCAAATATTTTTTATATCTTCAGCCGTAATATCGCCGAAAAATTTCAAAGTCAGATGCTGCCCCTGCGGTTTTGTCCAACTAATCCGGCCGCTGATCTCCCGCTTCAATTTCTCCTGTAGACGAGACATTGCCTGCAAAATATCTTCCGGGGGTTCAATGGCTAAAAAAGCACGGATATTTTCTTCGGAATCCGTCATGAACTAACCTTTTCCCTGCAAATAATCTTTCAGTATAATTAAAGCCACTTCGGAAAACACATGTTTGTTTCTTTTGCGATCCCAGCGAAAAGTGTAATGGCGGCAAACTGTCTGTTTGGAATCGGCCAGCGCCAGATAAACAGTGCCGACAGGTTTTTCCTTACTGCCGCCAGTTGGCCCGGCAATGCCGGTAGAAGACAGCCCCAGATCGGCTCCTGAAAGCTTGCGCACACCTTCAGCCATTAAACGCGCGGTTTCTTCGCTGACGGCTCCGTGCTTTTCAATGATTTCAGCCGGAACGCCCAGCATGCTGATTTTGGATTCATTGCTGTAAGTCACCAGGCCGCGCTCGAGATAATCCGAACTGCCTGACACATCAGTGAGGCGATTTGTAATTAACCCACCCGTACAGGATTCAGCAACCGCGATGGTCAGTTTTTTCTCCGTTAAAAGACCGGCGATCACTTCTTCCAGTGTTTTCTCTCCGTAAGAAAAAATGCAGTCTTGCAGACGGACGGCAACTTCATCCTGTGTCTTTTGCAGATTCCTTTGCGCTTCTTCCTGAGTTTTGTGGCGCGAAATTAAAACCACATGATTCTCCGGGAAAACAGGGTAAAAACCCACATTCACTCCCCTTGCGGCAAAATCAATATCTTTAAGCCGATCATCCACCGCCGCCTCGGAAAGCCCGAAAGTTTTGATGGTCTGCTTGGCTGAATACTGATCCGGCTGAGGGAAATATCTGCGTAAAATCGGGATAACCCCTTCGGGCATCATCCTCTGAGTTTCATATGGAACTCCGGGAATGACAAAGATTAATTTTTCTTTTACCCGCAAGGCAAACCCGGCGGCAGTGCCTATCGGATTGGCGATGATTTCCGCACCCTGCGGGAACATGGCCTGCTTGGCGTTATTTTCCACCCAGCGCAAATTGTATTTGGCAAATCTGTCTTTAATTGCCTGCAAAACAGTTTCATCTGTATATAATGGAAGACCAAAAGCCTGCGCGATAGCGGCAGTTGTAATATCATCGGCGGTGGGGCCTAGACCACCTGTGCATATTACAACATCAGTCAGCGCCAGCAGATAATTTAAACGGCTTTTAATGGAGTCGAATTTATCTCCAACCGACATCATGGCTTCCACCTGCCAGCCCTGCAGATTGATTTCACGCGCAATAAACGAAGAATTGGTATCGGCTGTGCGCCCGCTCATTAATTCATTGCCGATTGTTAGGATGCAAATTTTCATATTACCTCTTCACAACTTTGGAAATACTTCGATATTATGTTCCTGTGTCATTCCGGCGAAAGCCGGAATCCAGTATTAATATTTTCCCCACTATCATGGGGAAGTAGTCTGGACACCGGCCTTCGCCGGTGTGACGTAGTGGGGCTTCTATACTGCTCAATACTTGAAGCTTTAAAATTTTAATAAATAAGTCAACAACAACATCACTATACCGGCGTATATTCCGGCGGCAACATCATCAATCACAACGCCCCATCCGCCCGGTAATTGCTGCAGGTTCCGGATGGGAAAAGGTTTCCAAATATCAAATATCCGGAAAAGAACAAAGGCAACGCAAAGATGCAATCCGGTTATCGCCACCGGCAGCATAGCTACTTGAAAACCGGCGATTTCATCAATTACTATCCGCTGGTCATCTTTCTTCTGATAAATCTGTTCCGCACGCCCGGAAATAAAAATGGCCAGTGCCGATAAAACAACTACAACCAGAAAACGCAACGGCCAGGTCAATGGCAGGCAAACAAGACAAATGGGAATGCCAACCAATGTGCCGATTGTCCCGGGAGCAAATGGTGTCAGCCCCGAACCAAAGCCGGCTGCCAATAACTTTATTATCTTTTCGCTTCTGGCCATATAATTATCTCATTAACAAAATATGCCATGTTATCAATTAGCTATGTTACACAATGCTAGATTCTTTTGACATTTATGTCAAACTTTTTAATTCTTCGGCAAAAAACAGCAAATCTCATAACTGATTTATGGCGAAAATAAAGCCATATTAAATATAGAACGATCGTTCTATATCATACCTTTTATGAAAGTCAAGCGTTCTCTGATAAAAAAAATAATTGAAGAGTATTAATAAAAGATTATTCTAATTAAGTATTTAAGCATCAAACTTTCGACTGAATCAATTCCTTTCTGATTTGGATTGCTTTTTTTTGCAGCAAAGCGACTTGCTCGCGAACAAGAGAAATTAGTTCATCCTGGGTTTTGAAGTTATATGAATTGGTCGACGCAGAATCATAGCTATTCTTTGATTTTCAACTTCTTTTGCAGATAGTCTTTAAAAGCATCATAATCATTGGTTATATTAATGGCACTACCTTTTCTCCGGTCGATGTCTTTCAAACTCTGCGGGAGCTCGGGTGTGATTCCCAGCAATTGTTTAATTTCTTCAGGAAATTTTGCCGGATGAGCAGTCTCCAGACATATTGCCAGATTTTTGTCCGGTATTGTTTTAAAATATGCTTCCAACCCCGCCCAGCCAACAGCTCCATGCTGTTCAAGAATCACGTGGTAGCGATTATAAACGCTTTCGATGGTTTCTCTGGTTTGCTTATCCGAAACTGTTACCGAATAGATATGGCGTCGCATCTCTTCGATGTCTGGATAGCGATGCACACTTCCAACACGATCAACAGTACCGCCGTATAGCTCAAAGAACCGTGCCAAGTTGCTTGGATGGCCGACATTCATGGCGTTGGAAATACAGGCGCGGGAAGGAGAAACTTTGTTGTATTTACCTGTTGCCAGAAAGACAGGGAATTCGTCATTTTCATTGGTGGGCATGACGAGTTTCGCCACAGGCAGACCCATACGGCGCGCGTATTCACACCCAAGGGCATCTCCAAAATTACCGGACGGAACAGAAAAAATAACTTCTTCGCCCGCTCCTGCAAGCTCGGCATAGGCATAAACATAATAGACAATTTGCGGCAGAATCCGGCCGAAGTTGATCGAATTAGCCGAAGATAAATTAAATTTAGCCAGCTTCGGATCGGAAAAAGCAACCTTCACCAGATTCTGGCAATCGTCAAATTTTCCTTCGACACAAAGAGCCTGCACATTGCCGCCGATGGTATCGAGCTGCTTTTTCTGCATGAGGCTCACTTCTGCCGTCGGATATAGAATGGTCACATCAATTCCCGCAACTCCTTTAAAGGCCTCGCCCACGGCGCTGCCGGTATCACCGGAAGTAGCCACCAGAATATTGAGTCTCTCCCCTTTGGCGCGGCAATGGCTCATGAGTCTGGCCATCATCCTGGCGGCAAAATCTTTAAATGATGCGGTTGGGCCTTGATCCAAACGCATAACAAAAGCCCGCGGATAAACAGCTTCCAGAGGCACGGGAAAGTTGTATGCACCTTTCACCACCGCTTCGAGGATTTCCGCGGAAAACTCATCGGATAAAAACGCTTGCGCGACAAGCATTGCGGTTTGCCAGTAAGGCTTGTCTCTCAGTTTCAGTATATCGCTTATCGATAGATGCGGAATAGAATCCGGAACAAACAGGCCTTCGTCCGGGGCCTGACCCATAAGCAGCGCTTCTTTAAACGATACGCTTGCGGTAAAGGGAACAATTCCCGCAACATTATTCAAATATCGATTGGTGCTGTAGTATCGAATAGGCATTGTTTTGACCCTCTTTAAAAATATTGTTGTCTTTAAACTCATTACTCTAAATAAATCAACCAAAATGACATCTTTAACGTAGGGAACGGTCGCGACCGTTCCCTACCATTGATTGCAATTAATGTTGGAAAATGCCGCCTTCTATGCTAAAAATTATCATTGAAAGCTGAAAAAGTAATTCAACTTTAATTTCAGGCAAAGGAAAATGGAAGAAAAAAAGATTCTTCGCTTAACAGAAACTGTACAAAGCGCCGGTTGAGCCTGTAAGATCGGTCCGGAGGACCTGGCCCTAGCATTGCGCGATTTACCGCTGATAAAGGATCCAAATTTGCTGACGGGATTTGAACATGCGGAAGACGCAGGGGTGTATAAAATTACCGAAGATATCGCTCTTGTCCAAACGCTCGACTTCTTCACCCCGACAGTTGATGATCCCTATACATTCGGCCAGATCGCCGCGACCAACGCCCTCAATGACGTTTACGCGATGGGTGGCAAACCAGTCACGGCGATGAACATTGTTTGTTTTCCGATCAAAACAATGGATATGGCAGTTTTACGGGAAGTACTCCGCGGCGGGTTGGACAAGATGCGAGAAGCTGGTGTATTGCTGGTGGGCGGGCACAGCGTTGAAGATAACGAAATCAAATACGGGCTTTCGGTAACCGGCGTTATTCACCCCGATAAGGTTTTGTTTAACCGTGGGGCAAAGCCTGGCGACAGCTTGATTTTGACAAAACCATTGGGCACAGGTGTTGTCAGCACAGCTCTAAAGGCAGGGTATGCTGATCCGCAATTAGTGCAAAAAGCGGTATCCTCTATGACCACCCTCAACAAAAAGACGTCAGAGTTAATGATTGCTCACGGCAACATTCATGCTTGCACCGATATAACCGGGTTTGGTTTTTTAGGTCATGCCTGTGAAATGATTGAGGACAGCAATGTTGGCCTGAAAATTAATTCTGCTGCCGTGCCTATTTTTGCCGGTGTGCGGAAGCTGATGGAAACAGGCTATGTTCCCGGCGGACTTTATCGCAACAAGAATTACCGAATTTCACAGATCGAAAAAGCAGATACTTGTCCTGCCTGGATTTTAGATGTTCTTTTCGATCCGCAGACTGCCGGAGGCCTCTTTTTCAGTATTTCCGCAGCAGAGGCACAAAGCCTTATAGAAAAAATGCATCGGGACGGAATCGCCGATGCTGCTATCGTCGGTGAAGTAGTTAGCGACAACCCCGGTAAAATTGTTGTTTACTAAAACAGCGGTTCACCTTATATTAAAACAATGCAAATCGAATCCATCCTCATTAAAAAAGAAACAGAGCAAAATTTTAAAAAGCTCATGGACATGGTTCAGCCCAATGATTCCTTGCTGCTGCTTATGCACGGCAGCCCTGATCCCGATGCCATCGCTTCGGCCATGGCGCTGCACGATATTATCCAGCAAACGAAAGGCCTCGCTAAAAGTGCCTTCGTTTCTACGGAACCTATAAGAAGGCGGCAAAACAAGGAATTGAGCTTATCCATGCGTCTCAATATACGTCTCGTTAATCAGGTAGATATTAATTCTTATCGGCTGATTGCCTTGCTGGATGCGCAGCCATCCTTTCTTGACGGCGTGTTAAAATTTATTCAACCCCACATCGTTTTCGATCATCATCCGCGTGAAGGCGACTGGAAGGCGCCACTGGAAGATATCCGCCCCAAGTACGGGGCATTATCCAGTATATTGACAGAATATTTACTTTGCTCCCGCATAAAAGTATCAAAAAATTTGCATACCGCACTTCTGTATGGAATCAAAACGGATACAGACAATTTTGACCGGGATACTATTATTGAAGATATCAGCGCTTACGCCTATCATACCAAATATGGTAATCTCCGGCTCATTCGCCGCATTGAACTAAATCAAACCCCTATCAGTTATTTGAAGTATTTTGACCATGCGTTCCATCATATGAGTCATTTTCGCGGCCGGAGAATCGGCTTTCTGGGCAGCGTCGAAAGCCCTGATGTATGTGTACAGGTTGCTGATTTTTATTTGCGCTTAATAGGCACTTACTATGTTGTAGTCGCGGGCATTGTTGACGATAAACTGATTATTATATTTCGCGGTGACGGCTACAGAAAGGATTGCGGCGCAATCGCCCAAAGGGCTTACGGGTTAATCGGTCAGGGCGGAGGGCACAGGAGCGCCGCGCGAATTGAAATTTCTCTGGAAGTATTGAAAGAGGAATTAAATGGTGATTTATCTCAGCACAATATAGAAAAGTTTCTTCTGGAATGCCTGAAAAAGAACCGCAAATCCAAGCCCTGCAAAAACGAAAAGCATCCCCAAAAACAGAGAAAGGGCAATAAATGAAATATATCGGGTTCAAAAAAGAAATTACCACAGGCCGCTACCTTGATCCTTTTAATGGTTTTCAACCAAAGGAAATCACCATCGAATTACGTTACGATGAAACAACTGGTGTGGCTTGCCGTATTTTGCCCTATCGGATGCGGCTAAGCCAGAAGCCCGATCTTAACGCGTATTTAGAAAAATCACCGGAGTCTTTATGTCCTTTTTGCTCCAGCCTCTTTGACAAAACAACACCTAAATTTCCGCCTGATATTTCCCCGGAAGGAAAATTTCGGCATGGGAACGCATATTTATTCCCCAATGCTTTCCCTTATGATCAAAGCAATACCGTGGCGGTCTTATCATCGCGTCACATGATTCCCATGAATGAATTAACACCACAAACAATGCGCGATGGCTTTAGCGTTTGCCTTGACTATTTTCACCGTATCGCCGAATTAAACTTGGGTTACAAATACTGCTCGATTAACTGGAATTACATGCCTCCGGCAGGCGGCGGTCTGATTCATCCCCATTTACAGACAATCGCGGGACAAAAACCTACAAACTTTATGCAGCGGCTTATTGCAAGCGCACAAAATTATGCCGCCGCAGCCGATGGTGGCAATTTATGGCGTAATTTAATTATTTTTGAAAAGGAAGCCCAGGAAAGATTTATCGCGAATACCGGCACCATCACCTGGCTTGCGAGCTTTGCGCCAAAAGGCATGGCCGGTGAAATTGATTTTATTTTTCAGGATAAAACATCTATCTTCGATTTAACAGAAGCTAATTATGAAGAATTTCTGGAAGGCTTGAGCAGAACATTCTCCTATTTATACCTGAACAATTTTATGAGTTTTAATCTGACGCTTTATGCCCCAATGACTAACGATCGCAATTTATGGGTACAGGGGAAGCTTGTGCCGCGCTTTGAGATTAATCCCCTGGGAACAAGCGATTTGAATTATTTCGAAAAGCTGCACAATGAAATTATTTGCCCGGTGGTGCCGGAACAGTTGTGTAAGGAACTCCAGCCATATTTTGCATAGTCAGACCTGATTGTCTTCCCTGTTGATCACGAAATAAAACTGATATTAGTTCGATGCCTATAGCGGACTACTTTTTTCCGAATTTTTTTGATTGGATAAGTACGCATAGTTCCAAGCATCGCCGACTTCGGAAAGAGAAAGCGTTTGAATGTTTTGCGCAAGGGGGTAAGACGCTTTTCCCGGATAGACAACCCATAATCCGGCCAACTGCAAATCTTCGATGGCCGTCTTCATGGATCGGGTCAACCGGGGAGCATCTTCATATTTGAATTCTACACCCCAGTTTTTGCCGCCTTGCTGCCAGAAGAGGTCAAGTTCCGCACCGGCGTGGGTGCTCCAAAAATACAGGTCTTCATCTTGCTTCCCCAGAGTCCGGCAGACACAATCAAGGGCAAAACCCTCCCAGGAAGCGCCCAGCTTTGGCGATGCAGACAACTGTTGCGGCGTCTCGATTGAAGAAAGACTATGAAAAAGTCCCGAATCGCTCAGGTAAAATTTGGGACGCTTCACAACCCGTTTGCCAATATTGGCGTACCAGGGTTGGAGAATGCGGATCATGAATGTGCCTTCCAGAATTTCACAGTACTTACGGACGGTCATATCGGATACACCGAAAGAGCGCCCCAAGTCGGCATAATTTAAAATCTGGCCGTGATAATGACTGAGCATAGTCCAGAAGCGCCGCAGCGTCCGAGCGGGAATGGTTGATACCCAACTGCGGGATGTCACGTTCCAGAAAAGTGGTCACATATTGATTACGCCACACAAGACTTTCTTCATCCGACCGGGCAAGAAAAGACCGGGGCAATCCGCCGCGTAGCCACAGCGTTTTCATCTTTGCCGGGTCAATATCGTCCAAACGGAAACCTCCCAGGTAATGATAGGCGATGCGTCCGGCCAGCGATTCCGAACTCTGGCGGATTAAATCCCGCGACGCGCTACCCAGAATCACAAACTTCCGCTTTTTTTGCTGATCAACAAGATAACGCAGCAAAGGGAACATATCGGGCATGCGCTGGATTTCGTCGATTATAATCAATCCACTCAGATCTTCTAGAGCAAGCTGAGGCTGATCCAGCCGGGCGGCGTCCTGCGGATTTTCCAGATCGAAATAGTGATTTGCGCCCAATGTCCTTGCCAGAGTTGTTTTCCCGCACTGCCTGGGGCCGAGAATCGTCACAACGGGAAACATCGCCATCAATTTGGACAAAGCTTTGCAATCATGCTGTCTTTCAATAATTTTCATGGGCGCAGCTTAACCGATCTACATTGAAAAATCAAACTCTTTATATGATATTTCAAGGCAAAAAATGATCCCCTACGATAAAACTAAAGACGGATTGCCCCCAATCAGAACTTGCTCAAAAAGCATATACAACACAACCAGTAATTGCCAGACTGGAAAGAGGTTCTGATTCCAGAATCCCTTCTCTTGAACTTCTCGGGCGAGTTGCCCATGTGCTTGGTAAGGAAATCGTCATTGATTTTAAAACAGAGCTGCAACATTAAACAAATAAGTTTATGCTTGCCAGCAAAAAACCAAAAAGGCAATTGAAGAAAAAACATCCTGCCGTCAGGTACGGCCGGAAATGCATGATTGGCGTGAGGTAGATGATTCCTTCTTAATTGGACGCCGTCCCTGATCTCCTTAGTACATCTCAGAAAAAGTCACTCGCTGGCACTGCGGAATTGGTGTACTTCGAACTGAAATTCACCCAGCAGTCAAATGCAGACCTGACCATTTCTTCTTTAGTAATTGTTTTTTGCTTATAACTTCCTAAAACACACAATCAGGCCGAGTCAAGAAAAGTTGATGATTTCAGATGGCAAACAGTATCTGATAGCGTATTTTCCATTTGACATGTCAATGAATATTTGATTGTGTTTATAAAGTGTTATACAATGCGTAGCAAATACTACCCATCTTTCTTTCCAGACGTACTAGTCGCTACTTTGGGGCATCACATGAAAGATCCATCCAAGACAAAGCAAGAACTTATCGAAGAGCTATCCGTCTTAAAACAGAGACTGCAGGAATTGGAGCACTCGGAATCAGATCGCAAGCAGGCCGAGGAGGAGCTGCTGAAGGGCGAGGAAAACTTTCGCCGTTCCCTTGATGAATCCCCGCTGGGAGTCCGCATTGTGGCTGCGGAAGGCGAGACAATTTATGTCAACCAGGCGGCTTTGGATATCTATAGCTACGACAGCGTTGAGGAAATGAAAAGAATGCCAGTGAAAGAACGCTATACACCGCAGAGCTATGCCGAGTATAAGATTAGAAAGGAAAAAAGAGAGCGGGGTGAGCTTGACCCATCTCAATATGAAATAAGCATTGTGCGGAAAAACGGCGAAGTCCGCCATCTCCAGGCTTTCCGCAAGGAAATCTTGTGGAATGGTGTAAAACAGGCTCAGATCATCTACCAGGATATCACCGAGCGCAGGCGGGCGGAAAAGAAATTAATAAACAGCGAAGAAAAATTCCGCACGCTGGCCGAATCCAGCTCTTTTGCCATCATGATGCACCAGGGCGACCGCTGGATTTATGCGAATCGCGCGGCTAAGGAAATTTCCGGTTACACGGAAGAGGATCTCTACAGCATGCACTTCTGGGATTTTGTGCACCCGGATCCAGAGACCTGGTAAAACAAAGCGGCCTTGATCGTCAACAGGGAAAAGTACTGTCTCGTGCTTACGAATTCAAAATCATTGCAAAAAACGGCGTGGAAAAATGGCTCAGCCTGACCGGAAACTCTATCCAATATGAAGATAAGCGCACGGCTTTGATTTCAGTTACAGACATCACCGAGCGCAAGC
>PLNU01000103.1:5056-6079 GCA_003142835.1 Syntrophaceae bacterium | reverse complement strand
TTAATCAATCATGTTTTTTTCGTCTTAATAAAACAAAGATTCCCAGTAAAACCAATATTGCAGGCAATAGATATTGGGAGTACTTGGAAAGTTCAAAACCATAAAATTCGATAATGAGGAATATTACTCCCGCAATAGTTATGAACCAGCCGCCAATATCTTTTACTCTCTGAATGACTGTGCATATTCCAATGACAATTATCAATATCGGCCAAGTCTGCCCAAAAGGATAAATACTTGCCTTAGCCAAATAGATCAATACTCCCAAAGTAATTAAAATCATACCTCCGGTCAGCACGTGACGTTTAGAACTAGCCATAAACATATCCTCCTCATAATTATTTTAAGCGGCAGAAGTTTAACTCCTGCCGCTCTGATTTATAATTTCTCCGCTAGTTTTAAAAATGGCTTAAATAAATCAATGGGTATGGGGAATACCGTTGTCGAATTGTTTTCTGCAGCAATCTGATTCAATGTCTGCAAATAACGTAATTGCAACGACATCGGCTGCGTTTGCATCAAAGCGGCTGCATCGACAAGCTTTTGTGCGGCCTGGAATTCTCCTTCAGCATTGATGACCTTGGCGCGCCGTTCTCTCTCCGCTTCTGCCTGTTTGGCAATGGCCCTTTTCATCTCCTCAGGCAGATCTATCTGTTTCACTTCGACCCTGTCGACTTTAATCCCCCATGGCTCGGTACTGCGATCCAGGATTCCCTGCAAGGTTAAATTAATCTTCTCCCTTTCTGACAAAATCTCATCCAACTCCACCTGACCACAGACACTTCTTAGGCTGGTCTGAGCCTGTTGAGATGTCGCATAGAGATAATTCTCCACCTTGATAATGGCCGCGGTCGCATCTAAAACCGTGTAGAATACTACGGCGTTGACTTTAATAGACACATTGTCCCGGGTAATGACATCCTGCGGAGGAACCTCCATGGTAATGGTCCGCATATCCACCTTGACCATTTTATCCACAACGGGTATCAAAATAATAAGGCCAGGTCCCTTTGTAGCAATCAC
>PLNU01000103.1:0-4984 GCA_003142835.1 Syntrophaceae bacterium | reverse complement strand
CAGACCTTCAACTTTGACAATTTTTACTTTTGTTCCTTTTTTTATTGGCTTTGCACTTGTCGCCCTCCAGTATTGTCCTTCTAAAAATACTTTCCCTTCATTGGCAATTTCAGTCAGCGCTTCAGTTTCAGCGCCAATCATTGCTTCGGCGCCGGTCAAGTGTTTCCGTAATTGCGCTTTTGTGGCTATCCAAATAACAACAATAAAAAAGCCGGCAACCACCAAAACGGTGGGAATCAAAACCTGTAAAGAAATACGCAAAGCAGGTTCCGCCGTATCGAATAAAAACAATGACCCTAATACTAATGAAATGACACCACCGACACTGAGTATACCGTGACTCATAACTTTTATCTCCGCAAAAAATAAAATAACGCCGAAAATTATCAGCAAAATTCCCGTGTAATTTACCGGCAATGTGGATAAACCGAAAAACGCCATCAAGAGCGATATCCCGCCGATTACACCGGGTAATATAGCCCCCGGCGTGGAGAGTTCAAAATACAAGCCCGCCAGACCGATTAATAAGAGAATATAAGAAATATTCGGATCGGAAATAGCCGCGAGGATTCCTTGGCGCGTTCCCATCTTCTTACTGTTAATTATAGCATTTTTTGTTGAAATTTTCTTTTTGCCCTTGGCAAGATTTACTTCTTTCTGATCGATTGCCGCCAAAAGTTTATCTACATCCGGCGCAACAAAATCGATGACATTTAGCTTGAGAGCTTCTTCAGCGGTAATTGATTCACTTTTGCGTACAGCTTTTTCCACCCATTCTTCATTGCGTCCTCTTGTTTTGGCAATGCTACGAGCATAAGCGGCAGCATCGTTTTCCACCTTTGTAGACATGGTTTTATCCATGCCACCACCGCCAAGGCCTATCGCCACAGGATGAGCCGCGCCGATATTTGTACTGGGTGCCATCGCGGCAATATGGGCGGCTTGAGTGATAATGACTCCTGCAGAGGCGGCACGGGCGCCAGAGGGATAAACAAAAACTATTACTGGTAAAGGCGCGTTGAGAATGCTTTTGGCAATATCGCGCATTGCCGTATCCATTCCACCCGGTGTATCGAGTAAAATTATCAGACCTTCGGCCTTATCTTTTTGAGCATCTTCGACACTGCCGGCAATGTATTTAGCCGTAGGCGATGTAATAACGCCATCAACTGTGATTACATTAAAAACGGGGTTCTTTTCCTGTGCCCAAACTCCAACACTTATAAATATTGAAACGGTAATCAATGCGTAAAGTATTTTCTTAAACATTGTTTCACCTCGTAAGCTTTTTGTCTTGAATAATTAAGGCTGAATTTCCTTCATAATCATCTGGACATCTTCCCAGACTGGCTTCTTGGCCGAAGGGTTTCGTAAAAGATATGCCGGATGATAAGTCGGCATTAATTTTATGCCCTCGTAAGAATGAAAACGGCCGCGTAACAACGTTATCGGAACATTTGTCTTTAAAAGCGTCTGCGCGGCGAATGTTCCCAGAGCACAAATAACTTTTGGTGAAATAGCCTGTAATTGTTTCTTTAAAAATTGTTCGCATAAGCTGATTTCACCGGGCAACGGATTACGATTGCCCGGTGGACGGCATTTAAGTATATTACAAATGTAAACTTCTTTTCGTTTGATGCCCATCGCTTCAATTATTTTTGTCAATAATTGCCCGGCTCTGCCCACAAATGGCAAACCCTGTTCATCTTCATCGGCGCCGGGCGCCTCCCCGACAAAAACAATTTGCGCATTGGGATTGCCATCGCCAAAAACAAGATTATGTCTTGTTTTTGCCAGTTGGCAAAGCTGGCAATTCGCCATTTCCTGACACACTTTTTTTAATTGTTCTTCATTGTTTGCTTTAATAACTTTTATTTCATTTTCTGCTGACAAAGATTTCTTCCATTCCAATCCAACAGCTAGGCTGCTTTGATTCAATATTTGTCCTTTAAGCCCCTGAACAACGAATAGCAATTCTTTCTGCAATTGTTCTGGTGTTGATTGATAAAAAGATTCTTCCATTACTTTTTACTGCCGCCTTTCTTTTTCAGCAATTCTTCAACCTTTTCCAGAATTTTTTCAGCGGCTTCTATTTTTGTCATTACCGGTAAAGATTGCACATCCCCTTCCCGGTCAATGATAGTTATTTTATTGGTATCTGTTTGAAAGCCAGCTCCTTCTTCCCGCAAGCTATTGGCCACGATTAAATCCATATTTTTCTTTTTTAATTTTTCCCGGGCATTAGCCAGAAGATTTTTTGTTTCCATGGCAAAACCGACGAGTACAATATTTTTTTTGTTCTGTCCAATTTCAGCGATAATATCCGGATTTCTTTCGAGCTCAATTGCGCGAGGTTTATTGTCTTTTTTAATTTTTTCCTTAACAAATATTTTCGGTCTGTAATCTGCAACTGCCGCGGCTTTGATTATCACTGTCGACTTTTTGTAATTATCAATTACGGCTTTGTGCATCTCCTGCGCGGTGCGAACCTTGATAATATTTTCCACTGAAGGCAAAGATAAATTTGTCGGGCCGGTAATTAAAGTAACTTGCGCACCGTGCCTGCGAGCAACTTTTGCCAATGCATAACCCATCTTTCCAGATGAAAGGTTGGTAATAAAACGAACCGGATCCAGCGGCTCTTCTGTAGGACCGGCGGTAATTAATATCTTTTCACCAGCCAGATTTTGTGGAGTCAATAGTCTTTCAATTTCTTCTACTATTTCTGGTATTTCCGGCAGGCGGCCTGCACCTTTAGTTTTGCAGGCAAGCTCACCCACACCACTTTCCATAATAATGTACTTATAATTTTTCAGCTTATTGATATTTTCCTGCACAATAGGGTTGGCCAGCATCTTGTCGTTCATTGCCGGACAAATCAACGTCGGCTTAACAGCCGCCATTATCGTTGTGGAAAGCAAATCATCGGCGATTCCGGAAGCAATCTTTCCTATTATATTTCCAGTTGCCGGAGCGATAACAAAGGCATCAGCAAATTCCGCAAGCGCTATATGAGCCATATCATATTGTTCGGAAGGTAAATACATTTCAGTATAAACAATATTATTGGAAAGCGTCTGCAGTGTTAAGGGTGAAATAAATTCTGTGGCATTCTTCGTCATGATGACCCTCACCTGCGCGCCTTCTTTGATGAGGGCACGGGTTAATTCAGCCGCTTTATAGGCTGCAATCCCGCCGGTGATTCCCAAAACAATTTTCTTTCCCTTAAGCATATCTCTTCACTCTGATTTTTTTAGAATATAACAGTGTTTAAACACAAGATCAAGGCATAACTGCCACAAACTATCATAGATATAATGCTTACTATTGGTTGGTAAGTGATTTTAAATTATTAATTCACTCCCGATCATATTTACCTCTGTATATATTATTAAGGGAAATTTATCTTGCAAAAGGCACTAAAAGCCATTAAGTAACATTTCTTAATTTTGAATCCTAATATTTCAGAGGTAATTATGAAAAAGTTTGGTTCTTATATAGCAATTTCGCTGGCAATATTAATAGTTGCGACGGTATGTTTTCTTTATTTCTTTGATTATCTGGAAAGAGAAAAGCCAGCCATTAAATTGAATCAGGAAATTATTGCTATCGGAAAATTGAAAAATGTAGAAATAACCTTCTCTGATCAAAAAAGCGGTCTTTCTAATATGATAGTCGAAATTGTACAGGATAATAAAGGCCATATCCTGGCGAATGAAAATATTTCCTCCAAGGGTACTAAACAAAAAAATTTATTTGTGTCAATCGACACCACTTCGCTTAAACTTCATGATGGTCCGGCAACTATTAACATTACGGCTGCCGATTATTCTATTTTCAGAAATCAAACTATTGAATCCTTAACAGTAACGATTGATACCATCCCACCTCAAATAACGCTGCTTAGTACGATCAACCATGCAAATCAAGGCGGCACTTGTTTCATCGCTTACCGTACATCAAAGCCGGCTGATTTAACCGGTGTGTACGTAAATGATTATTTTACTGCCGGTTACGCATTGATGATTGATAACAAACCTGCTTCGGTTACTTATTTTGCTCTTCCATATAACGCATCCAGTGCAAAAACAAAAATTACTGTTTTAGTCCGTGATTATGCCGGTAACGAAACTAGAATTTCTCCTCCCTGTCTGATTAAAGAAAAGAAGTTCCGCTCAGATAAGATGAATCTTAGCGAGACGTTCCTTCAGCAAAAAATGCCTGAATTTCAGGCAATGGTTCCTGCCTTGCAGGGCAAAACACCTCTGGAAATTTTCAGCTATGTGAATTCGGAAATGCGTAATGACAACTTCCGATCCATTCAATCTGTCTGTCAAAAATCAACACCAAAAATACTTTGGGAAGGTACTTTTTTACGCATGCGCAGCGCTTCTCCAATGGCTCTTTTTGGTGATAAAAGAACTTATGTGGTTGCCGGTAAGGATTTCGCTGATTCTGTTCATGCCGGTGTTGATCTCGCCTCTGTCGCACATGCCGCTATTGAGGCTGCCAACAGTGGCATTGTAGTCTTTGCCGGTCCTTTGGGTATTTATGGTAACGCAATCATCATTGATCACGGTCTGGGAATATTCAGCTTATATGGACATTTATCCTCCATCGATACTGCTGCCGGTAAAACGGTAAAGAAAGAGGAAGTAATCGGACATTCCGGAACTTCCGGCCTCGCGGGTGGAGATCATTTACATTTCAGCATGATCGTCGGTGGACAATTTGTCAATCCTCAAGAATGGTGGGATGCACATTGGATTGAAGATAATATCAACAAGAAAATGCGGTTCTGATTGACTAATACCATTTCTAAATCAAAGATGATATCGAGGCGGCAAGGAGGAGGCGACGAGGCGTATTTTTACATACGTTGAGGAAGCCGACGACGCAGTCAACAAAGTTAGCCAAAGATCGGGAGCGCGTCCCGCATGGGAGCGCATAGTAAATAAGGTTTTTACCTTACCGATAATTACCA
>PLNU01000040.1 GCA_003142835.1 Syntrophaceae bacterium | reverse complement strand
CGGAAATTTCAGATATTTAACCGCTGACCAATTCAAATTAGGGGAAAACAACCGGATTAAACCACTTGCTCGCTATCTCAAGTTTTTTGCTTTTTCCTGCAGGGCAATATCTTCAGGGACTGTAGGATCTATTTTGATTCCATGCGGCAGCGACTTGCCTTTCAAATCCACATGCACGAAGCTGATAAAACCATCGAGGCAAAATTCATTGCTGCTGTTATTCATAACCCTTACATACGAAACAAGGCGTGTTTTCCCGGCAAGAACAACCTTGCTTTCAAAACGGATGATTTGGCCACTTAGCACCGGCCTGGTAAAAAGCATGCCGTGTATGTTCACGCAAACGATGTTCTCGGGATGCGTAAGACTTGCCGCGGCAATGAATCCCGATTCCACAAACCACATGGCCGTTTTACCAGCAAATAGAGTCCCATGGTGATTCAGGTCTTCGCTCTTGACGAGCCTGCAAGTAATATGAGTCTTGAGTTCCATACTTTTCACCTCCCCGGTGACCATTGCTATAAGCGCAAGCGATCTAATGTGTCAACAATATTAATTCCCGTGTGGGGTCTCCTTAGCATATTTCTCATATTTATGCCCGCATAAACTTATGATAACTCATTGAATCAAATTTGAAATCATGGTAGATATTCCCGCGAGATTGAGTTAGTAGGGTGGAACAAGCGTAGCGGTTCCACCAACATGTGTTCCACCAACATGGTGGATGCGCTCTGCTTCATCCACCCTACAATTACTATTTGGCGAGGGAGAAAAACGACCGCAGATGAGTGTTTACGAATATACAGCTTTGGATGAAAAAGGACGCGAGCGTAAAGGCTTTGTTGACGCAATGGGTGTTGCCGCAGCGAGGCAGAAATTGCGCGAAGAGGGAGTTTACCCCATTGAAATTAATCAGGCGGCAGATAAGAAGGATGCGGCATTATCCGGTGTTTTGGGAATTAATTTCTGGCAGCGGGTTTCCACTAAAGACGTGTCTATATTCACCCGTCAGCTTTCGACTCTTTTAGGCGCCGGTATCCCGCTTGTGCCTTCGCTGTCTGTTTTAATCGCGCAAACAAAAAATCAGCTTTTGAAACAAACACTGGCGCAAATTCGCGAGCAAGTTAATGAAGGTAAAAGCCTGACGCAAGGCATGTTGAATTTTCCCCGAATCTTCCCGCCTTTTTACGTGAACATGATCAGAGCAGGAGAATCTTCGGGCACAATTAATCTGGTGCTGGAGAGGCTTGCCGATTTCAGCGAAAATCAGCAGGCCTTGATGAGCAAGATCAGGTCAGCTCTGGCCTACCCGATCATTATGTTGTTTATCGGAAGCGCCGTTATTTTTCTGTTGATGACTTTTGTTGTTCCTAAAATTACCGGTATATTTACCGATATGCACCAGACGTTACCGCTGATTACAATTGTTTTAATTGCCATCAGTAATTTTTTAAAATCTTTTTGGTGGCTTATTTTGATTCTTCTGGCAGCCGCGATAGCCGCTTTTAAATATATGACGACCGGTACAGAAGCGGGCAAGCGCCTGTGGGACACCGCAAAGTTAAAAATTCCGGTATGGGGCCAGGTCAACCGGAAAATAGCAATTGCCAGGTTTTGCCGTACACTCGCCACTCTGTTGCAAAGTGGCGTGCCGCTTTTATCGTCAATGGAAATAGTCCGTAATGTCGTCAACAACATTCTCATTGGCGAAGCAATCAGTAAAGCCAGTAAAGATGTGGAGGAGGGCAAAGGTCTGTCCGGTCCCCTGACACAAAGTGGCATCTTCCCTCCACTGGTTACGGAAATGGTCGCCGTGGGAGAGCAAAGCGGCACGCTGGAGAAAATGCTCAATCGCGTGGCCACGGCCTATGAAACGGAATCTCAATCCGACATTATGGTGATGACCTCGCTTCTGGAACCGTTAATGATTCTGGTCATGGGGCTTCTGGTCGGCTTTATTGTGATTTCGATTTTGTTGCCGATATTTGAGATGAACCAGTTAGTAAAGTAAATAATTTTAACCATTAAAAAATAGGGGTTGATTATGAAAGAGATCAGACAAAAGAAAAATACGCAGGCAGGTTTTACCTTAATAGAATTGATGGTGGTCATTGTCATTTTAGGAATACTTGCCGGTCTTATTATTCCCCGCGTCATGGGGCGCCCCGACGAAGCGCGTCAGGCTAAAGCCAAAATTCAAATGGAAAGTCTGGAATCAGCTCTGAAACTCTACAAGCTCGATAACGGTCCCTATCCTACAACAGAGCAGGGGCTTAAAGCCTTGGTGGAGGCGCCAACCGTCGGAAACCTTCCGAAAAACTGGCGTCAGGGCGGCTACCTGGAAAAAGGCAAAGTACCTAAAGACCCCTGGGGGAACGAATTTGTTTATGTCAGTCCCGGCAGCCACGGCGATTTAGATTTAATTTGTCTTGGCGCCGATGGAGAACCCGGCGGAGAAGGTGTTAATAAAGACATCAATAATTGGGAAATTGAATAAACAAGACTCAATGAAGCGCTATAACGCATATCGTCTTTTCGCGGGATCTTCGGGTTTCACTCTGGTAGAGTTATTACTCGTCATCGTCATTATGGGAGTGATTCTGGCATTAGCTGTTCCCTCCACGAGGGATGTTCTGACCGGAGACAATCTTAAAAAGGCTTCGCGTCAGCTCATGGGAATGGAAAAAAAGCTGCGAGTGGAAGCTGTCCGCGATCAAATGGATTACATTCTTTGTCTGGATTTGCCCAACTCCGCCTATTGGGTTGTTGCCTCCGACATGACCCCGGAAAAACAAGATGAGATAAAAAAGCGCCCGCAGCATTTACCTTCAGGGGTTGTTATCCTGGATATTGTGGGAGAAAATAATAAAAAACAATCCGCGGATGAAGTAAGAATTAAATTCGGGAAAAAAAATATTTGCTCTCCGGCAGTAATCCATCTGGCTTATGAAGAAAATAGAATGACAATGGTAATAAATCCTTTCCTGGGTGTAACGGATGTTTATGATAAATATATTGATATTTTCGTGACCGGTTCAGGACAATCTAATACTCGATAAAGGATGGGCGACATGACGCAAAACAAAGCAAACGGTTTCACGCTTATGGAAGTGATGATCGCTATGGCAATCTTAGCCATCGCGCTGGTCGCTGTCTTTCAACTGCAATCACAGAGCATTTCCATGTCCACCGACTCACGTTTTATGACCACCGCGGCCCTGCTTGCCCAAAGCAAAATGGTCGAGGCTGAAACCGGTTCTACTTTGACTAACCATAAAGAAGACGGAGACTTTGGGCTTGATTATCCTCAATATACCTGGCATCTGGAAGTTGGCGATACTCAGCTGCCGCAGTTTAAGAAAATTGAAGTTACGGTAACCAATAAATTATTTATTAGTGGCGGAATATACAAACTTCTTCTTTACAAGACAGCAGGGATGTAATTTATGACCGATCAACCCATAAAAAAAAATATTCGCGTCAGCGGTTTTACGCTGGTCGAAATAATGATCGCCATATTGATTCTCGGCCTGGTTCTTTCCACCGTTTATGTCGCGTATAGCGGTACAATGAAAATCGTCCGCGACATTGAATATCAAAACAATCTTTACAAAATGGCGCGAACAACAATGGACAGGATGATTAAAGATTTATCGTCTCTGCAGCTCTCCTCTGGCTCCTTTGACTTGCGCGCCGAGAAAAAAACATTAAGTAACCGGGAGTTTTATTTTCTTTCTTTCTGGTCGGCTTCTCATCTGGCTTTTGGCGAAAATGAAGGTGAAGGACGTCCGGCCGCAATCAGTTACTATGTGGAAGAGGATGAAGGCCTGAGCAGCTTTTCTTTGTGGAGATCCGATCTGTCCGGCGCCAAACCTTCCCCCAAAAAAAACATCAGCGGCGGATTTGTGGTTTGTCAAAACGTTGATTCTTTGAGCTTAAGATTTTATGATTCTACAGACACGGAGTTGGAATCCTGGGATTCTTCTTCATTTTCGGCCCAACAAAAAGGTAGGGCTCCTGTAGCTGTGAAAATAGAACTGGCCCTGGTCAATATAAATGACAAGGAAAAACCGTACAAATTTATGACGAAGGTNNATCGCGCTGATCACGGTAATATTGATCGTCAGTATTTTAGTGGCTGTCGCTATAGAATTGAATCGTTCTACACGTGCCGCTATTTATGATGCGGCCAACCTAAGCGACGGCATCAAGTTGACGTATATTGCCAAATCCGGCTTTTATGGGGCAGCGGCCCTTCTGGCCAATTCTAATAACAATTACGTCACTTTGCGCGATAATTGGGCACATGCGGAAATGCTATCCGCGCAATCCCAGACTCTTTTTACTGACGGTTATTTTATCGCGACAGTTGAAGATGAAGCCGGTAAAATTCCTCTCAATAAACTGGTA
>PLNU01000042.1 GCA_003142835.1 Syntrophaceae bacterium | reverse complement strand
GAACCGGCATTAAAAAAACTGGCGGAAAACAAAAGCTTCCATAACATTCCCTGCTGCATTTCTTTGCCGCTAAACGACATAATGTTCAGGCAAGTCAGCCTGCCTTTCTCCGATGACAATAAAATTCGGAAAACACTGCCTTTCGAGTTAGAACCACTTATCCCTTTTGCCGTAAGTGAAATAGTTATCGATTATTTGAAAGTTCACGCAAGCGGTCTTCTTGTAGCCGCCGCGACTAAAAAAGCAATCCAGGACTGGATAGCACTGGTTGAAAGTAATCTGGGAGAGGTGTTAGTCATTGACATTTCTTCCGCGGCGCTAACCTCTGCAATATTGGAGAACAAAGATGCGAAAGCTTGCGGCGTCTTATTGGATATAGGCGCAAGCTCAACGACAGCAGTATTTTATGAAAATGGCACAATCGTTCAATTACGCTCTCTGGCCATAGGCGGCAATCAGATGACGGCAGCATTGGCCGCTGATATGTCCGTGGAAACTAGGGAAGCTGAACTTACAAAAATCAATGCCAATTACGGTGCCGCGGGGGCAAAGGTTACCGATTTGTGCCACAAGTTTTGTCTGGAACTAAAAAATACTGTTGAATTTATGAAGTTAAACGATATTCTGCAAAGGAATTTGACTTCAATTACTCTAACCGGCGGAGGTTCCCTGTTTCCCCCTCTGAAAAAAGAGTTGGAGAACTATTTTGCCCTGCCCGTGGAAACTCTTGATCTTGCCAGATCAAAACAGATCGAAATCGAAGGTAATCTTCAGGGGAAATACCAGCCGCAGATCATGAATACGGCGCTGGCGGCGGCAATGAGGGCATTTGCCGACAAAATATCTTTTAATTTCCGGCAAGGTGAATTTGCCGCTAAAAATGTCCGGATTAAACTCAAGCAGCAGCTGAGGTGGGCAGCGGTAGTTGCCGGAATAATTTTCTTTCTGGCGGCAGTCAATCAGTTTCTTGACTATGGCATACAGACTCAGCGCCAAAGCAATATCAAAAAACAAATCTCCCAGATTTTTAAGAAAAATTTTTCCGAAGCGAAGATTATGGTTGACCCTGTGCAGCAACTCAAGACAAAGCTTGCTGAAAATAAAAAGAGTTTTGGTCTTTACGAAGGCGCACGGGATGTGCCGGTGGTGGATTTATTGAAAGAAATCTCCGGTTTAATTTCAACTTCCCGTGACATAGTCATTACCGATTTTAGTTACGAAAATACTGCCGTTTTAATTAAAGGTCAGGCTAAAAATATTGATGATGTTTCCGCAATAAAAAATGAACTTGCCAAATCAAAATACTTTAAGGACGTGGCCATGGGCTCGACCAGCCTGGCCAAGCAGGGCACCAAAGTTGATTTCGATTTAAGGATTGAACTTAGATGATTAAATCATTCTGGGATAAGCTGGATAAAAAGCAGCGTTACATTGTCGCGGGCGTAGCAGCATTTGTCCTGATTGCCCTGATTCTCGAATTGGTAATTTTTCCACTCTGGGATGCCAACGCAAAAATCAAGCAAACACTCCAGATCAATCAAAAGAAACTGGACGAAGTAATTAAACTCGATACTGAATTTGCCGGGCAGGAAGCAAAAATATCAAAAATAAAAAGGGTTATGTCCACCCGAACTGCGGATTTCAGTTTATTTTCCTATCTGGAAAAAAAGGCGGCACAAGCAGGCGTCAGGGGAAATATTAAATATATGAACTCTTCCCGTGGTACACAATCCGCTGCTTTTGAGGAATCACTGATTGATATGAAACTAGACAAAATTACTCTCAAGCAGCTTACCGACTTTTTATATTTTGCCGAATCGCCTGCCGATTTAGTCAGAATCAAAAGAATTACCGTAAACAAAATGAAAGAAAGTCCGGAATATTTAAGCGCTCAACTGCAGATAGCATCTGTGCAGGCGCTTAGTTCACGTCCGGGAGGCTTGTAGTAAGATGAGGTTCCTTAAGAAAAAGTGGTTGTGGTTTACCGTTTATGGAATATTTATTACTCTATTATTCCTGTATCTGCTTTTTCCGGAGGAACTGGTTAAGAGCAGGCTGGAAGATTCGATCAACGTAAGTGATTTTATGATTAAATCCGCGTCGCTGCACCCTGCTCTTCCTCTGGGGATCAAGCTTAAAAATGTAACCATAAGTTCGCAAGCGCAGGAATTTGCTCTTTTTCAGGGAGAATTGCTCGATCTGCAACTCAATTTATTAAGTTTTTTTCGTAAAAATACTTATATCGGTCTTACAGGCCTTGCCTATGACGGCAGCTTTGACGGAAGTGTTGGTTTAGTTTCACTTACTAAAGTTTATCCGCCGGCTGAAGTAATATTAAATTTTGAGAATATCGATATAGGAAAACATCCTTTATTTAAGGGCGATCCAGGAAAATCATTTACGGGAAGAGCGCGTGGCACTTTAACTTACATCACTGATGAAGCCGGTAGGAGCGCGTCGGGAACCTTAACACTTTTTTTAAAAAAGGGTTCTTATCCACTGACTGAACCATTTCTGGGAATGACCAGAATTGATTTTGACCGCGGCGAAGTCCAGGCGCAGCTGAAAAACGGCATATTTAAACTGGAAAAAATAGAGACATTTGGCCCGCAAATTAATTGTTTTTTAAAAGGTGAAATAACACCGGCTGCTGATTTTAGAAATAGTCAACTTAACTTAAACGGAACAATAGAAATATTGAGCAAAGACAAAGTTAAAATGAAAGTTACGATTGGCGGCACACTGGCCAACCCGGCAATCCGCTATATTTAATGGTAATGGTTATGCGATTTAAAATAGAGATGCTCTTAAAAAAATGGTCCGGCAGTATCCGGAACATTGTTGCCAAGCCGGCAATACTTCTGGCTGTGCTGCCGGCATTTATTATTTTAATTGCCATAACAATTTTGTCCTATGAAACAGTTGATTTTTTTTACAAAGTAGTCAGCTTATCGGCGGTTAATCAATCCGCGGCTATAAAGAATACAGCTTCTTCCAAGTTTATTACAGATAGTGCTTCGCGCAGCCCCCTCCAGAATTACAGCGTAATCACCGAACGCAATTTATTTCTTTCAACTTTAAAAGCGATCAGCGACAAACAACTGGATGGGGGAGTTTTCGGCTCCAGCCAGGAAGTAACATCGTTTGATTTGAAAGGTACTGTAGCCGGTGGTTCCTCATTTGGTTTTATTGTTATTGAGGAACGGGGCAAGAATAAGCAGCGTTTATACCGTCTTGGCGATATGATCGGTTCGGCCAGGCTGATTAAAATAACTCGTAATACGGCAATTATCAAAAGTGGGGATAGAGAAATAACTTTAAAAATAAAAGAAACTCCGGAAGGTTCCCTGCTTTCGCGTTCGCAGGCGCCGCAAGCAAGCATTCCTAGTTCCGGCATGGCTCTGAGCAAAAGCGAAATAAATGAAAAACTGCGCGATTTAAAAACGATTTTGACCCAGGCTGTCGTGCGCCCTTATTTTGAGGCAGGCACGCAGGAAGGGCTTATTGTTTCCGATATCAAGCCCGACAGCCTTTATCAAAAACTGGGGCTGCAAAACGGCGATATAATTATTGACGTCAACAGCAAACGTATGCAAACTGCGGATGACGCTCTGCAAATGGTTAATATTATGCAGTCCGGCGGCAGTATAGCCATGAGCTTAAAGAGAAACGGCAAGGTTGAAACAATCAATTATTCTTTTTACTGATGAGATCAGGAGAATTTATTTATAATGTATGCCGCTTATTTTGGTTTAAAAGAAAATCCTTTCAACTTATCACCGGAACCGCGTTACTTGTTCCTGAGCGAACAACATCGAGACGCTTTGAATTGCCTGATATACGGCATTAAGGAAAAAAAGGGATTTGTTTTAATTTCCGGCGGCATCGGCCTGGGGAAAACCACAATTTGCCGCAGCTTACTTGGCTCTCTGGATGATTCAGTGGAAACAGCGCTGATTTTTAATACGGCCATTTCCGATCTTGATTTGCTGGAGACGGTGCTTGGCGAATACGGCATCGCCATCAAAAGCGAGTCAAGAACTAAAAAGAATTATATTGACGCTTTNNCTCATTCAGATAATTTTAATCGGCCAGCCGGAACTGGCCAATACTTTAATGCTGCCGGCGCTTAGGCAGTTAAACGAAAGAATTACGGTAAGATATGATCTGAAGCCTTTGTCGCCGCTGGAAGTGCGCGAATATATTCAGCATCGACTGATAGTCGCGCAGGGCCCCGGCTCGCTTAAATTTACTTCAGGAGCTTTTAATCTTATTTATAAGTTCTCTGAAGGTATTCCCCGCCGGATTAACGCTCTTTGCGATCGGGCATTACTTATCGCCTATACGAAAAACACGAGCAAAATTGATCGTAAAATTGTCCAGCTGGCGGTTCATGATATTGGNNTTATGAGTTACATAAACGACGCTTTACGCAAGTTACAAAAAGAAAAAAAGACACGTTACGTGGCTTATGACCATATTGTATCGGCTCCCGGGAAAAAGTCTGAACCGTCACAAAAATGGCTGTCAATAATTGGAATATTGATAATTTTCTTCATTGCCGCTGTAATAACTGCCTTTTTGTATGGAAACGAAGATAAAAAAGTTCCGGCAATACAAAGGATAAGCGCGCCGCCTGTGGCGCCAACTGTTCTTGCGGAGCCTAAGCCAAACAAAAAAGTTGAGTCCAAGCAACTGAAAACAAAGGCAAAAGTTAGAACTAAACAGGAGATTGCCGAATCTAAAGCTCTTTTCGCGCAAGCCCTTCAAAAGCAGCGTGAAGGAAAATTAGAAGAAGCCAAAAGCCTATATAAAAAAGTTGTTAAAATTGACCCGCAGAATATGCAGGCATTGAATAATCTGGGAGTAATTTACATGAGCCAGAAAAGATACAAATGGGCGATTATACGTTTTAATGATGCGCTCAATATAAAACACAATTACACCGACGCGCATTATAATCTTGCTTGTCTTTACGCGCAAAAAAATGATGTGCCCCAGAGCCTGTTTTATCTGAAGAATGCCATTGAGTTTAACCCGGAAGCAGGACAATGGGCGAAAAATGATGGCGATTTAAAGGCTCTGGCTAATTTACCTGAGTTTAAAAAACTGATGGAGAAACAATAAAATTAAGATGAAAACTCTACACTCTTTTATTATAAGACCAGGCCTGCTCACAGGCGGCATAATTGCGCTGGTAATTTTGCTAAGTGTTGGAGGACCGGCATTTGCGGCTCGTGTTGCCGGTACTGACGAGAATGTTAACACAACAACTGTGCCCACGCCTCCATCCACGCAACCTGAGGATACGCAGAAAAAAGAAACAGTTCCACCTGCGGATACCATCGAGAAGATTATCGAGGTATCACCGGCAGCGCCGGTTGCCCCCGTAAAACAAGAAGTTCCTCCCGCGGAAACAACCATCTCACCCGCGCAGAGCAAAGATGCCGTGTCGAAGGATAGTCCGGAAATAAAAGCAATTAGCCCCGCGGAGCCATTAAAGGAAGTTAAAACAGAAAATGTAATACAAAAACCCAAAAAAATTCGGGCCGAGAAACTGCCGACTGGGTCCGCGAAAAGGGAAGCCGCTAAGAAATATGTAACTATTGATTTCGACAATGTCGATATAGGTGTTCTGGTAAAGTTTGTCAGTGAACTTACCGGAAAAAATTTCATCATTGATGATAAAGTTAAAGGCAAGGTCACCATCATTTCGCCAAAAAAAATTCCGCTTAAAGATGTCTATAAAGTCTTTCTGTCTGTTCTGGAAGTTAACGGGTTTACCGTCGTCCCCGCGGGGGATATGGTTAAGATCATTCCCGCGGTTTCGGCGCGGGAAAAAAGTGTGGAGACAAGGGTGAAAAAAGAAATCACCGACCCGGAAGACCGCGTTATTACTCAGATAATATCTTTAGAGAGGGCCAATCCTGATGAAATAAAGCGCGTACTGGATCCGATTATTTCCAAGTCCAGTTCGGTGCTTTCTTATCCGCCCGCGGGCATTCTGGTTATCACCGATTATCTGTCCAACATCAAAAGGCTGCAGGAAATTATACTCGCACTAGATGTGGAAGGAGCAGGAGATCAGATTACCTATATTCCGCTGCAGAACGCTTCCGCTTCAGAAGTGGTGAAATCCTTGACGACAATTTTTCAGCAGCGCCGCGTGACGGCCACTCCTGTTAAGATAGTCCCTGATTCCCGGACAAACTCAATTATAATCTTGGCCAGCGTCGCGGATACGGAAAATGTGCGCAAACTTGTTGCATTTATGGATAAAGACGTGCCCCGCGGCGAATCCAATATTCAGGTTTACCGCCTGCAAAACAGCATTGCCGAAGACTTAGCGAAAGTTCTCAACAGCATTGTCAAAGATACCGTCGCCGCGGCAAGCGCGGCGGGTGGAGCGGCGGCGCAAAAAGTGATGGCCCCGGTGGTTTCGAAAAATGTCCTGGTCGTCGCGGATAAGGCAACCAATACGCTGGTGGTTATGGCCGAAAGGGAAGATTATAAGGTTCTCGAAAACATTATCAAGCAACTCGATGTGCCAAGGGCCATGGTTTACATTGAGGCGTTAATTATGGAAGTCAACGCCGATAAAGCTTTTAGTCTGGGTGTGGAATGGCGTGGAATAAAAGACACAGGCTCGATAAACGGCATACCAGGATCAGGATCAGGGGCATTTATCGGTTCGGGTGGCGCGGGCAGTACAACACCGGGCGGTTACAATATCCTCGATGGGTTAATTAATACAGCGACAACGCCGATGACTGGTGTTTTTCCGGGAGGATTCGCTATGGGCCTTATCGGCGCCGGCATTAAAATCGGCGATGTTTTATTTCCCACAATCGGCGCAGTCGTTCAAGCCTATAAAACAGATTCGGAAGTATCTATTCTTTCCAATCCCCAGATCATGACACTGGATAATGAAGAAGCGGAAATAAATGTGGGCTCCAACGTTCCCTACATCACCTCACAGCAGAGTTCTTCAACGACAACGACAACCTCCCTGTCCCCGCTCAACTACAACAGCTATGAGTACCGGGATGTAGGCGTGATCCTGAATATCACACCGCATATTAATGAGGAAAATTTCATTCGTCTGAAAATATCGCAGCAGGTCACCAAGGTGACATCTGTTGCAACAAATACAACGCCGACGACTTTAAAAAGAACCGCAAAAACAACGGTAGTGGTCAAGGATAATGAAACTATCGTTATCGGCGGCCTGGTGGGGGACAGCACGCAGGACAACACCTATAAAGTACCATGGCTGGGCGATATTCCCATTCTGGGGTGGTTTTTTAAAACACATTCCACTTCCCGGGAAAAAACAAACTTGTATGTCTTTTTGACGCCTCATATCGTCCGCACTCAGCAGGAGGCCGCAAGCCTTTATCAGGAAAAAAGAGAGACCATGGGAGAAGTGGTTGAAGGAATCATTAAATTAAACGAAAAGAAACCGGAGCTTAAACCTTCCGGCGCACCTGTTCCTGCCGAGAATAAAACACCGGCTAAACCCTAGCTAAAGGCAGTGACCCCTTATGTCTAAAATCCATACAGCCTTAAAAGCATCCGCAGGCAATGCCCATAGCTCTTCCCCTCCCCAGGAGGTGGCTTTTTCTTCCCTGGATAAAAAATTAATTTCAGCCGGAGTCGCCCCGGATAGCCTTGCCGAAGCGCATAGTCTGAAGGGAAATAACGGCACCGGATTCTTTGATCAACTCATCCGGGAAAAAGCCATCGATGAAATCCAATTATTAAAAATACTGGCTGAACACTTTGGGCTGTCTTTCTGGCCGGAATTACCGATGGAGAGCATCAATATTGATTTCACGCAAAACGTTTCCATTCAATATTTAAAGAAGCATAAGATTGTTCCGCT
>PLNU01000067.1 GCA_003142835.1 Syntrophaceae bacterium | reverse complement strand
GCGACTTCAGCGGAATAGACACATTATCTTAAATCACGAATCAGACCGCCTTTCACTCATCAGAATATAGGTCATGTCTTCCTAGTTTTTTTATTTTCCTTGGCATAGGCTTTCCAATGTGTTTTCGGTGACGGCACCTCACCTTTTCCAGTTGCGGCATGTTCGAATGTGGATGAACGGACTAGCCTGTTCTTTATTTCAAGATGCCCTATGCTAGTGTAGTGTCTCATAAATAACCTAACTTATGAATGGTAAAATAGCTGCACAAAATGGCTCATGAAGTGCGAATTAAGCTTTTTACGGGCGCCATGCCCTCGCAGCGCAACGGCCCCTGTAGCGGGAGATTGCCCGGTCGTAAAAAGGTTCTGAGCACGAATGAGCCATTTTTTCAGCCCCAATCTTATGTAAAGAAGCGTTAGAGACATTACACTAGCGGGCTTGAAGACGATTGATTCTTTCCTGCCGAACATGATTCCCCCTTCGGTTTTCCTAAAAAACTATTTTCTCAACTCGGCCGGTGTCCTGTAATTCTTGGGATCATAGAATTTCTTCATGGCTTTCTCATCTTCCGCACTGGATGCCGAAATAAATGCAATTTTCCCATCTTTCTGGAACTGCGCATGCAGAAGGTAGAATCGACCTGGATACGTCTTGTAAGGATCTTTCGGATCCACCCTCATGGTGGAGTGATAGAATGGTTTGATCTTCTGGGTTTGATACTTCATTTTTCCCAGCGAATAGACGGTTTCCGCATCTTCCATACCCTTGATCAGGTCTTTGATTTCAGAAGTTCCCTTGGCCTTCTCAATGGCCGCCTTGAAATGGTAGATATCGGCATAAGCAAGATGCACATGAAGCTGCATGGGGATGCCCCGGCTCTTGGCCTTTTTGACGAGGGGAATGGTCTTGGGCGTTATCGCAAGCATATCCAAATCCGTAAAAAGGGACATCACGCCCAGCGCCTTGCCGCCCGTCATTCTCCAGAAATCGGATGTCATGGCCACGCCACCGTCGAAGCAGACGGGGATATTCTTGGCCGATGAGTCAGCCCATTGTTTGGCAAAGGATTCGGAATCGGTAAACCAAGAACTCATATAAAAAATGAGATCGGCTTTGGAGTCCGCAACCTGCTGAAGGATCGGGTAATACATGGTTCCACGGGGTTTGACCGCCTTGCTGTAAACCACATCCAAGCCGCATTCCTTGGCCAGTTGTTCCCAGGGTGGGAGATTCATGCTGGGGATTCCTTTTCTGAACTCTGATGTCCAGGCCAGATCTTCCCACAAAATGGCCAGTTTTTTTGCTTTCAGTACTTTCTGGAAGTAGGTTGTAAAATAATATTTGATATGAGCCCAGTAAGCGGCCTCCGGTTGCCAATCCCGGAAAGAGTGATCGTATTTAGGGGCCTCGTCGATAATTCGGGCCGTTAATTCGGAACCCGCCGGGCCGTTGAACTGAAGAATATGCGGATATTCCTTGAACAGCATGCCCGATGCTTCCTGAACACCCAGGCAAATTTCCGTCCGTCCCTCCACGGAAACGAACGTTGCCTTGTCTTCCATGATCAGCTTTCTTGCCGCTTCAACGGAAAGAGAGACATCACCTTTCCCATCCATGATCACATATTTCACGGGGCGGCCCAAGATACCACCGGCGGCATTGATCTCTTCAACGGCCATTTTCTGGATGTCCATACAAGGTTTCGTGCCGGCTGAAGAGACATTCCCAACGTAGCCGAAGACGATGGGTTCCCCCTTTGGTTGGGCAAGAACTGCGGACGGTAAACTCAGAAATGACAATGCTACGAATACTAGAACTGCTGCAGCGATAAAACCAAACCTTAAGCGTTGATTCATCATGGTACCCCCTTCTTAAAGATAAAGAACGTTAAGCTCCAATCGAGATCTGTTGCCAATTTCCCGGATAAGACCGCAGGTGCAACCCCGTTTTACCCTTCAACACCGCGTCGTCAATGAACCCGCTGTGCGTTCAGATTCGACATGGCGTGCGGATGCACCATCGACCATCCGCTTCAGCCTTTTCAAACTATCGCCTTTCTGATATCACCCCCTTTGCTATTGCATGATCCAGCTTGTGATATATTCCATGCTTCCGGAACTTGTTTGGAGTCGAGTAGAACGGTTTCTCCCGATGCTGCAGGTTGATGTTTGTTTTCTCCGTTTACCGCCTGGTTTCCCAGCAGTGCCACATTATCTCACCGTGTATCCATATGGCCAAAGGCCACAGCACCTCACATAACGAGTTAGCAATATCATAAATACCGAGAAAACAACATTAATGATTACAGATTGGAATGCCGTATTTTCATCGAGGTTAACTGTCTGCGGACTACAGGAAGTTGTCAATAGAAAACTCAATGATCGATTTTGAAAAACCAAATCATCATCAGAAACGTTGACTGAACCTACAAAGCAGTAAGGTTGGTGAATGAAACATCTTGAAGATTTACGAACGAAATGATTAACACCGCCAATGAGCGGTGCAAACAAGCGCAGCGGAGTGAGCATCCGCCTCCATTGGCATTGTTAGGCTATGTTCATACCTATGACAAACAAAATATTCATTTTTAAATCATCGGTTTCCTATCAACCCATGATTGTGCTTTTTCCAGTTGCCCGGCTAGTCTTAACAATTTTGCTTCATCACCATAGCGACCAATAAATTGGACACCGCAAGGCAACCCGTTTTCAGACCAATACAGGGGTACAGACATGGCAGGCTGTCCAGTAATGTTGGCTATCATGGTAAAGGGCATCTGGCCTTTCATTGTATTTTGAACAAGCTCTTCCAGGATAGAGTAGGTTAGCTTTCGATTGCTTAGAATGATTTTACCTATCGATGAGGAGAGCAATTTCATGGAGCGCTTATCTGCTTTGCTGGGCTGTTGAGACCCAACACGGACAGGTGGTTCTCCAAGGGTTGGGGTAAGCATCATGTCATATTTATTCAGCATTTTATCCATGATTATCCCGAGCTGCCGCCATCTTTGTTTGGCTTTCACAAAGTCAAGTGCTTTCAGTCTCCGTCCAATGCAATACAATGCGTAGTTTGATAATTCTAAATCACGACTGACTTTGGATTGTCCATAACCCTGAATCAGCTTGTCAACAAGTGCGGCAGCATTTCCAATCATAATGATAGTCCAGTTCAATGCTACATCTTCTTCCCGATAGTCAGGCACAGCTTCTTCGACATCATGCCCCAGACTTTCGAGCAACTTGCACGTCTGTTCTACAGCCTTAATACATTCCGGATGTACTTCCCTCCCGTATGCCGATCGCGTATGAAAACCGATTCGCAGCTTCCGGGGCTCAATCTTTACTTCTTCGATAAAAGGCCTTTCCGGGGCAATAGTGCCATAAGGCGAACCATTTTCAAGGCCAGAGACAGCGTCCAGTATGGCAGCAGAATCACGAACTGATCGCGTAACGACATGACTGCAAGACATGCCATTCCATTCTTCATCAAAATTCGGCCCTACCGGATTACGCCCTCTGCTCGGTTTAAGGCCGAACAAACCGCAATAAGATGCGGGTACACGGATTGATCCCCCCTCATCTGTAGCTGATGCAAAAGGAACGATGCGTGCAGCCACGGATGCGGCTGAACCCCCGCTGGAGCCACCGCATGAATAATCAAGATTCCAGGGGTTCCGTGTTGGACCAAAGGCTTTAGGCTCAGTGACGTAGGCGAGTTTGAACTCTGGCGTGTTCGTTTTTCCAAGTATGACCAAACCGGCCTTCTTGAAGCGACTTACTATTTCCGCATCATACTGAGGGACAAAAGCTTTCAGTAATTCACTACCGGAACTCATGGCAAAGCCTTTCAATGCGTGGTGGGCATCTTTCAGCAAAAAGGGAACACCACAAAGTGGGGCATCGGGCCGAGAATGCTTTGCAGCATTTCGCGCATAATCATACATTGGTGTTATGATAGCGTTTAGTTTTGGATTTAGGTTTTCAGCACGGCGAATAGCCTCTTCACAGAGTTCTGTAGCACTGATCTTCCCATCTTTAACCAGCTTGGCCAAGGCAGTTCCATCAAATTGATCATATTCGGCAAATGCAGTCATATCGACACCTCCTTTATTGAATTTAGTCTAACAAGCTATTATAAAGTTTCCGGATAACTCCACGCCCCATGGGAATCTTCAGGGCTCTATGCAATAACCATTTATCTGTTGTCCTTGCACTCGCGAACTACCAGCCTCCCTTATCCCTTTGTAAGTATTCTAAAATGAACCTTATCACAATTATTTTGGAAAGAACATCAATGATTACGCAGTGAAGTCTTGCATTTTCTTCGAGGACAACAGCTTGTGGATAAAGGAAGTTATGTGTACTGGTTATTCTTCTACCATAAGCAACTTCCAGTCTGAAAAGGAACTGCTTTTATTTTTTTTTGAAATTTTTCAGGGGTTGGATTTGATATAGCAATGTAACTTTTGAACGACCAGGGGGGAGCTGGGGGGAATTTTCAAGGGCGTAATACAGAAGCAGTTGGGATATGTAGTACCTATGTCCCCTGTTAAAAGCAAAAAGAGGGGTGCCGGGGTGATCAGAAAAGCATACTTTTCCCCAAAACTGATATAAAAGTCAGAACGCCCGTTATTTGCTCGACAGTCCTGCATTGGTTCCAGCAATCAAAATCTTTCAGGCAAGTAAGACTAGGGAGTAAAGCAAATTGTTCTCATAAATAGACGTGGAAACGTACATCAAAAGTATGCTATATTTACTTCGAAAGAGTCAATGACGAAAAGCAAACCGATAGCTGGGGCAAAATTGATAGAAAGAATTTTGGTCAAAATGCAAAAAAAGCAAGGAGACTATGTTAATTTGGGGGTAGTTTTGGGGGTATGTGATTAAATGTGCCTCGATAAACAGCAGTTATATCAATGTGTTGTGTAATCAGTTCGATTCCCCGCACCACCAAAATAAAGTCTCCCCACCCATCCGGCGGGGAGACTTTATAATTGATTCTTTTTTGAATGAACAAAAACAAAACAAAATTTGATAAAACATTCAAGCCCTCATTTTTTTTCAGAAACCCTCATGTCCAGTCTATTATGGCCAGTTCGCGACTGCGCGTACGCCGGAAGAACGCCATGGTGGAAAACTCCCGTGAAATAATAATCAATACTTCTGCAGGTTCAAAATTACTATCGTTTCTTTCCCGTCATCCTGTTTCTAAGGGCCTGATTATTCTCCTGCATGGCTGGGAAGGATCTTCTTCTTCCGCTTATGTTCTCGCAACAGGAGATTATTTTTATAATCTTGGTTTTTCTATTTGCCGCTTGAATTTGCGGGATCATGGAGATTCACACCATCTCAATGAAGGGCTTTTTCATGGCGCTCTTCTGGAAGAAACATTCGAAGCAGTAAATTATTTATCCCAGCAATCAGAAAACCTGCCTGTGTATCTAATAGGTTTTTCTTTGGGAGGAAATTTTGCTTTGCGTATCGCCATGAAACACTACCGGATACCGATAGCAAATTTAAAACATGTTTTTGCCATCAGCCCACCGCTGGATCCTTATAAGACTACCTTGGCTATCGATAACGGTTATTTTTTCTATCGTAAATATTTCCTGAAAAAATGGAAACGGTCTTTGGTCAAAAAGCAGCAGCTTTTCCCTGAAAGATATGATTTCAATAAAATGCTGAAGGCCAAAACATGCATGGAACTGACCGAAAATATCATGCTTTACTTCCCGGAATTAATTTCTTACCGGGATTATTTTAAGTTATATACCTTGCAAAACAATTCCTTCCAAAAATTAAATATACCTGTTAGAGTTTTTATCTCTGAAGATGATCCATTTATCCCTCTGGCAGATTTTCAATCTTTACAAGAAAATTATTTTTTCCAGATTTCAATGCAAAAGTATGGTGGGCATTGCGGTTTTCTTGATTTATTTCCGGTTAACTGCTGGTATCATAAAATAATCGCCGAAATAATAAATTGATTTTTTAGGATCAACATGGATTTTTCTCTATTTTGCCAAAAGGACATGTTCCCCCAATTTGTATCGAATAAATTAGACTCGGTTGCAATTGATTATAAAGATAAGCATGAGTTGATGGCAAATAGTAAGAGTGGCCCAAATCATCTCGAAGCCGGGGTAGTCCTGCTAATTAATTACAGATCAAATCGGAACGGTTCCGAATACGTTTTCCAACTTATCAAACGTTCCAATACTGTTACGCAAGCCGGAGACATCAGTTGCCCTGGCGGCATCTTGCATCCGGGACTAGATAGAATAATGAACCATTTATTAAAAACAGGAATAATTCCCACTGTACATGGTCATAATTTAAACTCCTCTCAATTTCGGGACAAAGAAACAGCTTCTTTGATTCGCCTTTTTTTAACTACCGCTCTGAGGGAAGCCTGGGAAGAAATTGGTTTAAATCCTTTTAACGTAATATTTTTAGGAGCACTGCCTTGTTATTCATTGAGTTTACTTGCTCGAACAATTTTCCCTGTAGTATGTCTAACTGCAAAACCCTTTCAATATAAGCTAAGTTCGGAAGTGGATAAAATATTAGAGATTCCGGTTGGCTTTTTCTTCCAGCAGTCCAATTATGCCTTGTTGGAAATTAAAACGTCTTTGGTGAATAATACCGAGCACCTGCAATACCAATTACCATGCCTGGTTATCCCCGATGGCCTGGGGGGTGAGGATATTATTTGGGGTGCTACTTTTAATATTATTACTAATTTTCTACGCATCATTTCTGATGATAGTTTGCCCTCTCCCTCTTCTTCCAGAACAATAAATAAAGTGCTGTCAAATAATTATATCTCAGGTAAAACTCGATTTCTTGGCCGCCTTAACAATTAAAGAATCAAACATAAAAACCATAATTTTCGATTTTGATGGAACCTTAGCAAAATTAAATATTGATTTTGATCTGATGCGTAAAACTATTCTGGAAATTATTTCCTCTTACAATATCGA
Source organism: Syntrophaceae bacterium (assembly GCA_003142835.1). GTDB lineage: Bacteria > Desulfobacterota > Syntrophia > Syntrophales > Smithellaceae > FEN-1160. The sequence continues at coordinate 13,194 of PLNU01000067.1, read as the reverse complement.
ACCAAACGATTATTGGATAATATTAATTTTTTATATTTATTAGTGGATGAAAGCAATGCTTCAGCGTCAAGAAAATTACATTACATGATGTAATTGTTAGCAATAAATTCAGAAACATGTCTTTAATTGACAAAAGGCAACATCTTGACCTATATAAACTAAATTATTTTTTTCCAAGGAGATATATAATAGATGAATCCCAATGTGTTTCGCGAATACGACGTAAGAGGTGTTGTGGGTAAGGATTTAAATGAAGAATTTGTCTTCAACCTTGGCCGGACCATCGGTACTTATGCCACCAGGTATAGAATAAAGAAGATGACCATCGGAAGGGATTGCCGCTTAAGCTCTGATGATTATCACCATTTCTTAATTCAAGGACTTAACTCGTCCGGTATTGAAACAATCGATATCGGTCTTTGCGCCACTCCCATGCTTTACTTTTCCATACGCCACCTGAATGTTGAAGGAGGCGTTATGATTACGGGCAGTCATAATCCTCCTGAATTCAACGGCTTCAAAATCTGTATTGGCAATGACACAATTTATGGCGAACAAATTCAGGAATTAAGAAAAATTATGGAAAGTGGACAATATGCGACAGGTAATGCGTCTTCATCGCTTCAAGATATTACTGCTGCTTATCAAAACTATATTTTTGACAATGTCAAAATTACTCGGAAGATCAAAGTAGTCGTTGATGCCGGCAACGGTGTGGGGGGCCATTTTGCCCTGCCCATTTTACAGCGTTATGGTTGTGAAGTGATACCCATATACTGTGAACCAGACGGGCATTTCCCCAATCATTTCCCTGATCCTACTGTAGAAGGAAATTTAACTGAACTTATTAAAATAGTCCGTAAGCAAAAGGCGGATTTAGGAATAGCATTTGACGGCGACGCTGATCGTCTGGGCGTTATCAGCGATAAGGGCGAAATAATCTGGGGGGATAAACTGCTGCTTCTTTTTGCCCGCGAAATCCTCAAAGAAAAGCCCAATTCCACCATTATTGGCGAAGTAAAGTGCTCGCAGATTTTATATGATGATATTAAAAAACATTCCGGCCGGGCGATTATGTGGAAAGCAGGACATTCTCTGATTAAGGCCAAGATGAAAGAGGAAAAGGCCGTATTGGGCGGCGAAATGAGCGGACATTTATTTTTTGCCGATCGCTATTTCGGCTATGATGACGCCATCTACGCGGCAATCAGATTATTGGAAATTCTCTCTCAAACGGGGAAAAAAATAAGTGAGCTGCTCTCGGATGTCCCGCAAACTTTTGCCACACCGGAAATCAGAATTGATTGTGCTGACGATAAAAAAGCGAAAGTCGTGGAAAGAATAAAAAAACATTTTCAGAGCAACCCCGGTTTAATAGAAATTGATGGAGTACGCATTCCTTTTGAAGATGGATGGGCTCTTGTTCGATCATCTAATACTCAGCCAGCGATAGTTTTACGTTTTGAAGCTTCATCGGCAAGTAGTCTGCGGAAAATCCGTAATGAGGTGGAAAATCTGCTCATTATTTGAGTCCACTAGCTCAAAGCACTTTTAATAATTTTGTCAAGTCGCAAATAAGCATAAATAGTTCTATCAAAGAGGCATTCGGCCTTAAATTATTCTTTTGTCTGTATGTTTTTTTATTGAATATTTTTGACTATTGTGTCAACTTACTATTTATATTATTTGAATAAATAACCTAAAGTGTTACCAAAAATAAACTTTGGGATTAAGGAGTGGTAATTATGAAAATCGCGTATCGCTTGTTTCTTGTTTTATTAATTAGTGCCTTTTTATTCAGTTGCAGCGAAAAGAAAGCTGGCATTGAGGGAAAGCTGCTTAACGGGCAAGGACAGCCAATTTTCGGTATTACAGTTATTTTAAAACAAGTCCAACCGTCTAAAGGTTATGAACAATTTGAAACAAAGACGCTCGCCAATGGAGCTTTTCGCATTGACGGCGTTATGCCCGCATTTGAATATATTATCACGCCAGTATCCGACAATTGGAAAACAAAAGTAACAACAAAGATTACTACTCTTTCGGAAGGACAAACCCTGGTTTTAAGAAACCCTATTGTCATTCGCTATAATGCGCTGAAAGATGGAACTGTTATCGATACAAAAACAGGTTTGCAATGGTTAATATTGGGTATTCCCGATCTCAATTCCAGTAATGTATTAAATGCCGTAAAAAATATAAAAGAAGGTGGCTTCACTGATTGGAGACTTCCGACCAAAGCGGAACTTTTAGAACTTCAGGAAACACCGGCTGCTCCGGCAACACAACCTGAAACAGTGTTAGTTCAAAAGACCTGTTGCGCTTGGGTAGCCGAGCCCAATTCAGAAAATGTTGAATGGAAATTCTACGTTGATGACGACAATGATGTTTGGGCATCCAGCAAAGTACCACCCGATGACAGAATCGTCGTAGTTAGAAATTACACCCCCACGGCACCATCTACCCAAACTCCTGCGGCTGCCACCCCTGCTTCAGGCACTAATGCACCACCAGCTAATCTTGCCGCCGAAAAAAAACCGGCCACTGAGCCCCCAGCCCCTGTAATGGAAAAGAAAGATATTCCTGTCGTTAAAAGTGAAGGTGGCGTATTAAGGGCTTCAAGAAAAGCATGCATCGCCAAGAAAGCTCAAGCTGCCAAATCTCTTGCTACTGCGGCTTCACCGGTTGCAGATTCACCAGCAAAACAATCACCATCAGCAAAAGTAAAGACTCCTCAACCGGACAATTCTATCGGCGATTCTATAACCATTAAGTTCTCTATGAACAAATCAATTATTAGCCCGGAAGAATTGTCTAAACTCAAAGCATTCTATGCCAAAATCAAAGGTAAAAAAGGCAGAATTGTTATTGAAGGTAATTCTGCTTCGGATGGAGATACGGCTGATAGTTTTAAAATTTCTGAAGATCGCGCCCTCAGCGTCAAAGCAATGTTACATAGGTTGGGATTGAGCAAAAAAGTTAACGTGAAGATAGCCGTTTTAAGTGGTACAAAACCGAATGCCGAAAATACCACTGAAGCGGGACGCAAACTTAACCGTCGCGCGGACATAACTTTTATTCCAGAATAACAACCTCAATTAATTTATTATATAAAAAAGCCCCCCTAGTTTTTTAGGAGGGCTTTTTATTTATTTTATGAATTGTACAACGTAAATAAGAATAATATAGTCGGGGCGGCAGGATTTGAACCTGTAAATCACGCACCTAAGCTATTAAATTAATTATTGTTTATATTCCTTACTGCTCGTTTACTCACCGTATCATTACTTAGATTTACCCAAAAGTAATTGATTACACTAACTGAATATTTAATCGCCGACCAAGAGAAAGTGCAGCCTTATCTAATGTTTTTAAAGAAACGGATGAATTTTGGGGATCCAATAGCCTATCGAGTGCAGATCGGCTTGTTCCCATTCTTCTGGACATCTCTATCTTTGATATTTTTTTNNCTTTGTTTTGCTAATTCTAAATCTTTTTTTAAAGTCTTTTGAGATTTCTTAACAAAGCCATGCAACAAAATTATTTCGTTATTGTGAAATGTAAATAGCACTCGTGCCAATTTATTTTCTAAATTAGACCTCACTTCCCATAAACCGCTTCCCATTGATTTTACTAAAGGCATCCCTATTGGCCAGCTCATTTGTATGACTTTAATGTCTCTGCCAACAACTTTCCGTTCTTCTATCGTTAAATCTTCAAGTAGCCAATCCCTGACAGGTTCGCTTCCGGATTCTGTCTTGAAAAATTTGACGGACAAGAGAGCGTTAATTTGCATAGTTTTCTAATGTACCAATTTTGGTACAATGTCAAGTGATTTTTCAATATGTATTTGTGCAGCGCGGCGATTACAACTTTCTTCCTGGAATGTTGATTTTTCAGGTTTTTCTTATTTCTTCCGGAACTTCTGCTGCCGCCAGCATGGCAATTTTCAGAGCTTTTTCCAGATTATCTTTGCCAATAGGATTTGGCGATTTATGTTGGCCCGGCGACTAATGTTTGATTTCGGATAATATTTTCTCCTTAAAGGAGATGGATGCAAGTCTTCCATTGTAAATTACATAATCCCGATCGTTGCGACTAAAAATCATTTGCATGGAATATCCACCAATATCCCAGACCACGGCATTTTTTGTTTTCAACCCTAAAACGGATAACGCTGCCACATATCCCAAAATAGCTTCTTCATCTTGAGAAAGCAGTCTTACCGGAATTCCAGTCTGATTTTTTATTTCTTGGATAAACTCCGGAGCGTTGACAGCCAGACGGAAAGCTGCAGTCGCTACTCCGGCAAAAGTTTGAGCGCCTTTTGTTTTTGCCTCTGCCTTTAACTCCTGTAAAACGGCAAGTCCCGCACGTTGTACTTGAACGTCAAATAAATTGCCTGATATGTTTTCAGCTGATGCGGGCGCTCCAGGATATTAATCAGTTATTATATTGTTTATCTCCCGACTTTTTTACACCTTTTCATACAAGGCCCGTTGCTCAAGAGGCATATCTTTAAACCGTTTTTTAGCCTCGTCCGGTGAAACTGCTTCACATGATCCATCGGGGCGTTGAACTACTACACCGCTTTGGATCAGCATTTTATGCCGTTGCTTACGTATTTTTTTATCCGGATGACACACCAGAGTGCAATTGCCGCAGGTAAAATTGATGCGGTTGCCCGGCATCAGAAAATGAAAAAAGCCCCCTTCTTCGCGCGGTCTTTTTTTGTATGCTTCTGCTGCCTTAACAAGGGCGGGAAAGAACTCCTCATCTTTTTCGGGTATGGGAAACCGGGCCGGAGACCAGGTTGACCACTTGCCGGATTTGTGCAGGCCGGTGAAACCGCCGCAGACATAGTCACAGCGGCTATGGTTACGATGCAAAGAATAAGAAAAATCAACATCGCCCATCCTGACAACCGTCTTTTTATCCGGCTCCATATATTCTGATGCACAGGAAGCAATACATAGTCGGCATTCGTCACAGTAGTTGTCTTCAGGCGGCAACGGTTCAGTGGGAATCAAAGCCGCCGTTGTTACCAGCGATCCCAGGATAACTGCCGCACCATTCTCCCTCGTAATCACATTGCCCGAAAGACCAAAATGACCGATTCCAGACCGAACCGCCAGATACCTATGGGATATGGGTGGCTTTTCGTCAAAAGGACCTTTCGGCGTATCGGTCCGATAGGTTATATTAGCCGTTTGCCCTACCGACGGATGCCCTTTTTGAGTCAGATAATTGGCGATTTCAAAAGAGATGCCGCTTACCAGTGAATTGGTACGAACATTGTCCACTTCATGAGAGCGGCGATCCTTTTTTTGAAGATACGGTTCGATATAGGATTGAGTCAGGGGCACTAAAAAACTGACCGCCGATTTTGCCCCCGGTAGCACATAAGACAGATCCACTGACGGCGGTCCCCCGGCAAGGGTTTCAGTGGTGGAAATTCCTACGGCGGTTGCCCCAAGACACTTTGCCAGTTCTTTAATCCTGCTTGTCATTTGCTCCATGTACTTTTCCTTTTAAATAACTTATATTTCCCTATGTTTTTTTACCGGCGGCTTTCGGGTGGTGGTTTCCCGAGGAGCCAGAAGACTTATTCCAATTTCGGAAGTCAAATATTAATATGCTGACGGATAGTGATCCCCTTATCCCAAGTTCATGACTTTTTTCTAAAATTGGCCTTTTTTTGGCCAACTTGAAAATATATATCTAATAATATCATATTATTATACACCATAGCCTGTTAAAACGTCGTTTGTAGTGCCAAAATCTTAATTTTACAGCTTTTAGCCCTTGACTTTACATACCATCATATGAATTTATATTTTCAACATAAATGATCTCGTAAAATTATGAAGTTATCAACATGTAGTGCATAAATCGACATTGCCTCCGATCTAAGTTGTTGAGATTACATATATATATATTTTTCAAATCATGAACTTGGGTTATGATCCTCATATCAGCTCTCCTGAACTTAGAGGGATCCCATGCCGCGTGTGTAAAGTTTAGCTAAGAAAGGATTTATGGGGAAAACCACAAACTCTGTCCGCTTGTTTAGGCAGGACGCTGTTTAGCCCTAAGGTAAGGCTATTGTCGCAGAGCCAGTTGTTGTTTGCTCTCCTTTGGAATTCTCCGTCCAGATTTCGCAGACAATCAAGTGTTCACCATCTTCAATGTACTTCTTGATTACCTTCCCGCGGCATGTTATTTCTGTACCCGGATAGTCTATCCCTCGGTAACGGCATTTCAATTCCTTGAGTATGCCATTAGTGCCAATCCAATCCGTTATCAGTTGGCCCAGCCATGAAGCTTTCAAGGCGCCATGAACAATAACCCCTGGCAGTCCTCTATCCATAGCATTATCTTTATCATAGTGCTGTTCGACAAAATCGCGTGACGCTCCCGCCCACATAACCAACTGCCGCGTAGTAGGATGCTTGACTAGCGGAGTCACCTGGGTACCAACCTGAACATCTTCAAAATATAAAGCCATAGTCAAATCTCCTGAAAATTAAAGCATTACCTGAATACCCAGTTCTACAGCCACTTTCACGCCATGCTGGTTAGTGAGGGTAGTTTCATAAGTGCAGAATGCCATCAAGCCGCTCTTCTTTCCCTGCTTCTCTAAGACATTAATAATTTTACTCTTGACAGTAATTACATCACCTGGATGTATAGGCGCATTAAATTTCCATTCATGCTCGGCATCAAAGCCACGTCGTCCTGTTATAGGTAATATAATTTTCCCATTTGCCAAAGGATTCATCCAGAAGCTGATGTAAAACGCAGGTGGGGCAATGATACCTTTATATTGCGTCTTTTTGGCTGTTATCTCATCCTGCCACAGAGGATTGGTATCGCCGATAGCTTCAGCCAGTTGCCAAAACATACTTTTATCGGCCTCGACTTTATATGGCTCGGACTCTCTACCTACCATCGTCTTTAACTTAGCAATATCTTCGCTGGTAAGTTTTAATATTTCCATAATGGTCACCTCAATAATTGGGCAAGTTAGAAATTATTAATCATTGATTTTATACACGCGACAGGGGATATCTCTGATCTCCACTGTTCCTGTCGCAGGTTCTTCAAGGTCTGTATCGAAAAGTATATTAACATTTGCTTTATCTCATGCAAAGAGATTAGCTCGCTCTTCTGGAAACTACCAGCCAAAAGCGGCAAATACGACATTACAAGGTTGACATGACACTAGATATAAAATTCTACATCTCTATATTACTTCATTTTCTCTCATCTTGGCAATGTCTTCCGAAGTGTAGCCTAACTCCAGGAGTATTTCCTCCGTGTGCTGTCCCAGGTATGGGGGTAACCCCTGTGCCCTGGCCGGTGTCTCGCTCAGCATTACCGGAACGCCGGCGAGTTTGGTGGGACCGAGTCCGGGCAAGTCCATCTCGATGATATAGCCGTTCTCGATGGCTTGGGGGTCGTTGACCACATCCTCGTAGGTGGATATTAAACTAACTGACATATCTATGCCTCGCATAATTTCCAGCCATTCCTTCGAGGTCTTCTTCTGGAACGCTTTATCGAGGATTGCGCTCAGTTCTTCGGAATGCTTGAGTTGTTCGTCGTAGCTGGCTATGCGAGGGTCAAGATGGGGGTTATCAATCAGTTCGGGGGCACCGAGCGCCTCACAAAGGCGAGGCCATAGGACAGCACTTGCTCGTGTTATTATCATAATCCAGCCATCCTTGGTCTTCTGCAGTCCAATCCCTCTTGGCAGTGTGTTGTGGTATCTTCCGGCTCTCAGGGGTTCGGGTAGTTTCTTCCTCATTGTATAGACGTCTAATTCCCAGGTCTGTAGCATTATCTGTCCGCCATATAGGGAGGTATCTACTCGTTGTCCTATGCCAAAGCGCTCTCTGACCAGCAGGGCCGTCATCACTCCGAGGCAGAGTGAGAAGGTGCCTCCAAGGTCGGCGATGGAGGCACCAACGGGCAGTGGTTGTTCCGGAGTACCAGTGACGCTGACGATACCACCGTAGGCCTGAGCGATGAAGTCGGCGCTGGGGAACCTGGCCATGGGTCCTTTGGCGCCCCAGCCCGAGCTAACGGCGTAGATTATATTAGGGTTGTGTTTTTTTATCTCTTCGTAGCCCAGTCCCAGTTTTTCCAGAGTTCCGATGCGGAAGTTGTTGATAAGGACATCACTTCGTTCGGCCAGCTTGTAGACGACCTCTCTGGCCTTCTCCTTGGTGAGGTCGAGTGTGATGTCCTTCTTACCCCGGTTGGCGCAGGTGAAGTAGGGGGTGAAGTCGGAGTTAGGCACGGGCGCGACACGGCGGCCGTACTCGCCGATAAGGCGTGTTTCAATCTTAATTACGTCGGCTCCGTAGTCGGATAACCAGACTCCACAACAGGGGCCATTAAGGCCCGAGGTAATGTCTATGACTCTGATGCCGTCCAAAGGTCTAACCATTAAGTATTTCCTCCTTTTTTTTTTTGAAGCCATCGAACTATCGAATACTAGAAGGTATCGCGCTTTCGAACACGGCCACTACCTCTTTAACCATGGTCCGTTTAAGGATTTGATAGGTATCTCGGTCCTTCTTCGCTAGGGAGGCGGCAAGGGTGATTGCCTTGGGTAGCACCTCATTTATGGGCACGGCATCATCGACAACCCCCAGCCTTTTGGCCTCATTTCCGCCCATCCGGACCCCGGTGAGAACCAGGTCACGGAAAACGGCAGCCGGGACCCGAGACTGGATGAGCGCCAGGGCAGCCGGAGACAAAGGAATTTTGATGTCAACTTCCGGCATGCAGATAAAACCACGGTCCGCTCTCATAATCCGGAAATCATGGGCAAATGCCAGCAGAGCTCCGGAGGCAAAAGCATGCCCATTGATTGCCGCCACGGTCGGCAGCGGGAAGGACAGGACCCTGGCGAACAACTTGGACACTGAAATCATAAAGCTCGGCTTTTCACTCCTTCCGTCACCACTGAGCCATGCAAGGTCCAATCCATTTGAATAAAACTTCTCCTCACCCCCGGTAGTCACGAGAGCTATCAGGCCTCTGGACTGTTCGACAGTGTCCAGAGCCCGATTCATACCTTCTAAAAATGGGGGATTGAAGCGATTGTCCCCCTTTGTCATCGTGAGAATGAAAACATCTCCCTCTCTCTTCAACTCCACTGTGAGCATGGAAAATCCTTTCTATAAAGTTTTACCGTAGAGACAAATGATAAGCCCCTGCTCTATATTTTCCGGCCAACCTCCGCACCTTCCCGCATAGCGAAAAGGCCGTTTCTCGGCTTCAGGGCATCCCCAATCACATAGAATTCCAGAGCTTTACCCCTTAATTTCTGTACTAGCTGGTCATTGCTTCTGGAACCTATAGCAATCACAACGCTATCGACTTCGCTGTATGATTCCCGGTCTTCCTTATCTACCACGGTAACCATCCCTTGAGAAATGGCCCGCACTTTGGTCGAACAAGAAATTTTTACCTTAAGCTCGTTTAGCCTATGCCGCAAATGCGAACTGACCGTTGGCCCTAAATCTTTCCCTATCCTGTCCATCATTTCCACAACTTCAATTTTTTTCTCTCTGACGGCTAAAAAAGCTGCCACTTCCAAGCCGACAGCGTTCCCCCCCACCACGATTACTCTTTCACCAGTTGTGGTTTTCCCGCTGAGGACATCTCCGGCCATGATCATCTCTTCTGTTGCTGCTCCAAGGTCGGGCATAACCGGCGTTGCCCCTGTCGCAAGGACGATAACATCCCAGTTTTCCGCTTCCAAGATTTTGTCGGTTACTTGAGTTTCCAAGTGCAATTTCACGCCGAGTTTTTGCAACTGAGGCAGAAGATATTTTGTTAAATCAGCAAAACCCTCTTTGCCCGGAGGTATGGCCGCCAGTTTCCACTGTCCTCCAACTTCTTTCTCTTTTTCGTACAAATGCACTGTATGACCCCTCAGGGCTGCAACTCTGGCCGCCTCCATTCCCGCCAGCCCTCCTCCAATCACCATAACTTTCTTGGGCACGAGCGCGGGGATCAAACTCATAGACTTCTCCTTAGCTGCCGCTGGATTTACCAGGCAGGTCATTTTCGATCCTCCCGGTTTGTCTTGGCAGCCCTGATTGCAACCAANNTCTAATATCCTCGAATCTTCCTTCTCGGGCTTTAAGGGGGAGATCAGGATCTGCGATCAGAGCTCTTCCCATAGCTATAATATCAGCTTTCCCGGCTTTCAGGATTTCATCCCCCAATCTAGGATCATTGATTCTTCCCACAGCAATGACCGGAACATTAACACCTTTTTTAATAGCCTCGGTCAAGGGTATGTAACAGCCGGGAGGAACCTCATAAGGAGGGACAATGACCGGGTAGGATCCATAAACGCCGGCAGATACATTCAAAAAATCAGCACCTTCTTTTATTAGAAGATGGGATAACTCCTGGGCTTCTTCCAAGACCATTCCCCCGTCTATGTGATCCGATCCGTTGAAACGACAAGAAATTAAAAGGCTTTGGCCCAACTCTTTCTTGATCCGCCGGATGATTTCCGTAGTTATTCTGGCGCGGTTCTGCATATCTCCGCCATACTGGTCATGCCGTTTGTTACTGCGGAGGGAAAGGAAGCTGCCCAGAAGATACCCGTGGCACGCTTTTACCTCTACGAAGTCAAAACCAGCTTTTTGGACGTGCGTCGCCGCCGTAACATATCTTTGGATAAGACTCTCAATCTCTTCTGGCGTAAGTTCCCTGGGGACAGGGGCTCTTGGTGACCATGGAATGGGAGAAGGTCCGACCACCTCAGAACCGGGAATGATAAAATCAGGCTGGCGGCCGGAATGATGAAGCTGAACACCTATGCATACGCCTTCTTGATGTACAGCTTTCACGGCTTCACTGGCAGCATCAATCATCTTCTCTAATTTTCCGGGCGGAACTTCGGCATCCAAAGCAGTGAATCCTACCCCGGCCCCGGATAGAATGATCATTCCAACCCCTCCCCGAGCCCTGGCGAGGATAAAATCATGTAATTCCGGGCAAAGAAATCCATCGAAAGAGGGATATACGCCCCCAATAGGAGCCATAGCTAATCGATTCTTGAGTTCCATCCTTCCAATAGTAAAAGGTGAGAAAAGAAGATGCAGTTCTTCTGACATAGATTCACTCCTTATATTAAAATTCACATCAATTCTTTCTGCTTCATAATTTCACACTCGTGCCTACAATGTGCTCTTTTAACTCCTAATCGCCGGGATGTAAATTTTTCTTCATGAAAAAAGTTAGGAAACCAGCCAATGCCAGACAGAAGAGCACGGTCCAGAAAGCCGGACGGTAACTTTGAGTCGTATCATAAAAATATCCACCCAGCCAGGACCCAATGAAAGCGGCGATACCTAATCCTAATGTACCAACCCCAGAGATCGTGGCCATGGCTCCACGTCCGAATAGATCACCCGCCAAGCCAATGAACGTCGGATAAATAGCACCTAAGGTGAATCCGATTAAGATAACGACGAAGTAAAGGCCCAGGTGGTTGTTCTTGTTGATCCCCATGAGCAGGAAGACCGCAAGGAAGGCAAGTAGAAAGGAAAGCTTTAATACATGCCGTCGATCTACCCGATCCCCCATTAGCCCCATAAAAATGGCTCCCAGTGCAAATGTGAGAAGCACTATTCCCGCAGCAAAAGCGGAAACCTTACCGGTAAATCCAATATCCGTCAGGTGGGCGGGGAGGTGAGTAAGAAGTATTCCATCGATCGCCAAAGCAGTAAATGCGTAAATGAACAACCAGAGCCAAAACTCTTTGGTCTTCATCGCCCTACCAAGGCTTAAATCCTTTTCCCTGTCAAAGTCTCCGGTGATCTTGGTAGATCCGTCACCGTCCGGAACTAATCCCATATCCTCCGGCAGGCCTTTCCCTTTAAGAATGAAAAGCGGTAAAAACCCTCCGATTAGGAGGCACATCCCCAAAACGATAAAGCCGGTTCGCCAGTTCCCTACCTGCACCAGTTTTTGAATCAGAGGCAGGAAAACGAAAGGACCGATCCCAGCTCCGGAGATTGCTATTCCCAAGGCCAAGCCCCTCTTTTTGATAAAAAACTTACTCACGGTACCCGTTCCGGGGGCATAAAGGGCACCCATCCCAAATCCGGAAAGCAATCCAAACGTGAGGTAAAGGTGCCAAATGGAACTGGTGGCACTGGCGATGAGAAGTCCACCAGCCATCAAGAAAGTGCCCACACTCATGACGGCTCGGGGTCCGTACTTATCGGTTAATGCCCCCATACTCAGCGAACCGATCGCATATATTATCATGTGCATCGAATATCCGGACGAGGTAAGCGCTCTGCTCCACCCCAGGTCGAGGCTCATTGGTTTGAGGAAAATAGAAAAGCACACGCGGGCCGCAAAACTCAGGAACAACAGCAAGAAAACGGTTAAAACGATCCACCATCCATAGTATATTTGCGATTTTCCCGGATTCCGACGATTATTATTGATAGCCGTAGACATTGCTTTGAGACCTCCTTTGCTCAATTAACCATAACCCACAGGCAACCCGCCGTTTCTTTCATGGACAACAACTTATCCTTTACTGTTTTATCTCTTTTCAATCCCATCATCGAACATAAGTGTTCTATTATACGAATGAATAAATTAATGCCGTCATCAACCGGCGCCGAATCGAAAGTCCACCCCTGAAGTATTATATAATCTACAATACAACGCAGACACTGAAACTAACCGTCAGTGCTTTTGCGCAAATGCTTTCCGATTAGGCAATGTTTTCATATTAATATTGATCCTGAACTGGAAGTGCAAATTAATGACTGCATTTCTTTCGTAATATTTCTGTGTGTTTTCTTCGACCAACAACCTCCCGATTATTCCGTTTCGGAAGGTTGCAAAACAGAATTTCGAAAAATTCCGTAAACGAAATCAACCATAAAACCCTGGTAAAATTCACATCGAAAGAATCAACCATCAACGAAGACATCTCCATTAATGCCCGTCTGGTTCGATCTGCATCTCATCCGCTCTTCACGTAATAGTGTAGCAATGGGAAGAAGCGACAGCAAAGCGTGTGATTCGCTCGTCCGGAATGACGTCACCAACGGCATCATAAGAAGAGCGAGAACAGGCGCCGGCTTGAGATATATGAAAAAGATTGCAACAAAAGTTTTATCTAGGCGCTGCGCC
>PLNU01000160.1 GCA_003142835.1 Syntrophaceae bacterium | reverse complement strand
TGCTCGAACCTTTTTTCTATCTGGTTGCCTTCGGGGTGGGCTTGAGCACCCTCGTTGGAAATATTAATTACGATGGCTCAGAAATATCATACATGCTTTTCATTGCACCGGCCCTCCTTGCCATCAATATCATGAACAACGCCTTCTTCGAAAACACCTATGCCTCCTTCGTGCGCATGTATTATCAAAAGACATTTGACGCCATGATGGCGANNTCGGAAGGCCTCCTGATTATCCCGCTCTCTCTTATCGGGGGCATTGCCTTCGGTTCCATCGGAATGATTTTTACGGCGATTGTCGCCAACATAGAACTGTTCAACCTGCCCGTATTTCTGTTCATCACCCCCATGTTTCTCTTCAGCGGGACATTTTTCCCCATAGAGAACCTACCCGGATGGGCCCAATACATCGCCATGCTCCTGCCCCTCACGCACATGGTAAATCTTACCAGGTCGCTAAGTCTCGGCATAGTCGATATGTCGCTGCTGCCGGGGTTCTGTTTTTTCGTGATCTCCTGCATTGTTTTTTTCCCGCTCGCAATCCACAAAATGCACCGGCGCTTGATCAAATAATATTCCGGAACAGGGGTTTTAATGATGATAGAGACATGCGACGGCATGTCTCTATCATTAGGTAAGGCTTAGTGTGCAGACTCGATATACTCGACGGTCTTTTCCGCAAGCGTCTTCATGACGTATTCAAATTTGTCTGCGTCTCTATCGAGCAAGGTCATTCTGAAACCCGGTACGGAGGTGAAGAAAGAAGTGAGCGGAACGACGCAAATCCCCGTGGAACCCAAGAGGTAATAAACAAACCGTTTGTCAAACTCTATTCTTTCAGACACCAGTTTCTCGACGTATTCCCTGATCTCCGGCTGCTTGATATGCAGTTTCTGCCTGTCATTGAGCGAGGCCTCGTTGAAGACCACCGACATATAGAAGGCGCCGTTACTCCGGTTCACGATAAGATAGGGAACGTCCTTGAGACTGTTATAGGCTATGTTGGAGAGCTTTTCGTAGTGGCGGACACGCGAGTCCAGGTATTTCTTATACTCCGGATGGGTCACGATTTTTGGGATCGCCATCTGTGGCAGCGTGGTCGAACAAACCTCTGACATCTTCTGATTCACTATCGTGTTGAAGTACCTTTCGAATTTTTCGTCCTTATGTACGTTGTACACCTCCATCCAGCCGCATCGCGAACCCGGCCAGGGGAATTCCTTGGAGATGCCCTTCATGCTGATGGCGGGCACGTCTTCGATAATCTCGGACAGGCTTACCGTTGATTTTCCGTTGTACACGATGTTGATGTATGTTTCGTCGAAAATAAGAAAGAGGTCATACTCCCTCGCAATCTTCACGATCTGCTGTAGCGCTTCGGGAGAATGAACAAAGCCGGTGGGATTGTCCGGATTTATGACGAGAATTCCGACGATCGATTTATAGCTTCTCACCTTCTGCTCGAGTTCGCGGATGTCCGGGGCCCAATCCCGATAGGGATTCATCCGGTATGTGTTGGGCGGGAACGAGGCATGGAGCACTTCCGCCAGCAGATGTGTAGAATAAGTGGGTTCAGGCATGATGATTCTCGCATCAACCCTTATGGCGCTGNNGCATCACCCAGTCCGTTGAAGAAAATTATATCTTCAGGGGTTATCTGCGCGTGGCCCATCCTGTTTACCCGGTCCGCGAGGAATTCACGGGTCGAGTCAACACCCTTGGTAGGACAGTAACCGTAAGAAAGGTCATCTCTGAGGACTTCCATAAGGACTTCTTTCATCCAGTCGGGTATCTTTTCACCTTTATGAATGGGGTCGCCGATATTCTCCCAGGTTACCTCAATGCCGTATTCTTTCAGTTTATTCGCCACGATGACAATCTGCCGTATCTCATAAACCAGACCACTGCCGTCTTTAGCAATATCAAACCTCATAAAAACACCTCAATGCATCTCAAAAGATTTTAAACTTCATTATATTATAATTAATATAAAATTTCCAATATTTTTTGACGTTAAGACTTTTGAATTTTATCATTCAAGCTCGGAGATGATGCCCATCTTGACGTAAATGGGACGACCCTTTTTTCTTATGTGCGGGAGCTTCAGGGCAAAGAGGAGCGATCCGATTATGCAGGCTACTCCGCTCAGGATGAGGGTGGCAGGGGCGCCTATCCACGACGCCAGTGCTCCTGCGAAGAGGTTGCCAATGGGCGCCATGCCGATGATAGCAGTCGCATAAATGCTCATCACGCGACCGCGCTTATCCTCTTCCACGATGCTCTGCAGGATCGTGTTGGAGGACGCCAGTTGAANNAACATCATGCTCAGGGAAACGACGAGGACAGTTGAAAGGGAAAAGGCGATAACGCCGGCGCCGAAAATGGCGGACGCAATCGCAATGAGTCTTCCCAGCCCGAGGATTGTTTGCCGCGAGGCAAGATAGACAGCGCCCGTAAGGGCCCCGATACCGCTTGCCGCCATGAGGAATCCCAGCGTGTGGGGCCCGCCGTGGAGGACATCTTTCGCGAAAACGGGCATGAGCACACTGTATGCCATGCCCATGAAACTCATCACTCCAAGCTGAAGAAGGATGTAGCGGATCGGTGCAAATCCAAAGGTATACCGAAATCCTTCTTTCAGTTCTGTCATCACATTTGATTTTCGAGTTTTGACCTTTACTGCGTTAATTTTCATCATCAAAAGGAATNNCAATCTTGCACCATTAACCATTGAGGAGTTTAACGCAATTGCATTCCCCAAATCCTCCTTTTTTTCTACCAAGTCAACAACAAATGATTGACGTGCAGGAATATCAAATGCATTAATAACACCAAGTAATGCACTTAAAACTACAATCTGCCAGACCTCGATTGATTTATTAAAAAAAAGAAACGTAAGTATAAAAGCCTGTATCATAGCCAGTATCTGAGTTATAATCAAAATGGTATAGCGATTCCATCTATCAACCAGAACTCCAGCAAATGGAGATAATACAAACGTTGGAATTTGACCGGCAAAACCAACAAGACCCAATAGAAAAACAGAATCCGTTAAACTGTATACAAGCCAGGGAGTAGCAATTCGTTGCATCCAGGTCCCAATTAGCGAAATGCTTTGACCTAAAAAATAAAGGCGGTAATTTCGATATTGCAATGAACGGAATATATTTTTCAACTGTGTTGTTTTAAAAGCAGGATGTTTTGTTGATTCTCTTTCCATTAAAGCAATTTTACAGAAGGCTTCACACNNTATTCAATCTTTCCTAAATAACGGCTACTATTTAAAAATTATTTTTCATTTTTAACTTGAATCAATATCAAAGTCTGACTAATTAAGCTTTTGCAGCACTTGCAACCTCTTGCACCAAATATACAAATACTTTCCATAATTAAAGCTAGCCTGAATATTTATTGCTCTTCTCAAACGGTATTGCAAGTTTTCACTTAACTTGCAGTTACTTATCCATTTCACTTTTATTAATTCGCCAATGAAA
>PLNU01000013.1:2356-2532 GCA_003142835.1 Syntrophaceae bacterium | reverse complement strand
GGCATTCTTAAGGGCGCGTTCATTTTTATGGCTGATCTTATTCGGATGATGAATATCCCCTGTAAAGTTGATTTTGTGCGCGTGGCAAGTTACGGTGCAGGGGCTGAAAGTTTCGGCAAAGTCGTAATGACTAAAGATATTGAAACCTCCATTCGTGGCCGGGATATTTTGATTGT
>PLNU01000013.1:0-2349 GCA_003142835.1 Syntrophaceae bacterium | reverse complement strand
GATAAGCGTAAAAGAAGAAAAGTATCTTTTGAAGCTGATTATGTGGGCTTCACCATTGATGATGGTTTTGTGGTCGGTTATGGGTTGGATTTCAACGAACAATATCGATTTTTGCCGGAAGTTTATGTAATTAAGCAGTAATGAAGAGGATAGTAAATGATTATTCAATGCCGGCAATGCCGGACAAAATATACTTTTGATGATGCACTGATGCAGGGAGATGGCGTCTGGATGCGTTGCCGCCGTTGTCAACATGTCTTCTTTTGGGACAATCCGCTGACGGTAAAACAGCCGATAGAAGCGTCCATAAATAAGGCATCTGCTTTTGCGCAAGATGCCTTACCCGCGCAGAGGAATGGAGAGATTTCTTATGAAGAAATGCTCACTTCCGGTAAGGATGCCGATGTTGTCCAGTCTCTGGATAATGTCATGGAGGAAAAAAATAATTATAACAAAGAAATGGAATTGGAGATAGGCAAACCGGGTCCAGAAGATATCCGCAATGATAATACCGCGGCAGCAGCAGGAGAAGAGGCAGATGAGCGATTAAAAGAGCAGGATGAGGAATTTAAACAAAAAAAACCAGCAGACGGGAAAGGTTTCTGGAAAACATGGAAGATAGCCGTTTGGACTATTTTTGTTGTTTTAATTATTCCCGCTATAATCTATTTTTTAATTTTCCCACAATATGGCGATCGCTTTGTTAAGATAGCGAACAAGTATTTTGGTACACCGGAACCGGCGCGGCCGGAATTGGTCACGGGACAGGTTAAGCTGCAAGATATCCGGCAACGAATATTGAATAATTACATTATAGGTCCGATCCGCGTTGTGGAAGGTACAGCCGTGAATCAGGCTGATTATCCCATCTCCCGCATAGTAATTAAAGGCGAGATTGTTGATGCCTATGCCGTGGTTTTACGCGAGCGTGCCAGCTATGCCGGGAACATCCTTACGGATGATGAGCTAACGACTCTAACGGAGGAAGAGATTTTAAGGATACTTGCGCAACCGGGAGGACGTAATAATTCCAATGATAAGATTTTACCCAATGGGCATATACCCTTCATGATCGTATTTGCTCACGAACCGGCTGGTCTGATTAAGACAACTTTGATGACAATTGGTGCCGAACGCCTCCTCTAAGCGCAATCCTCATTTGTCAATCCCTGTCCTCCGCCGGCGGAGGTGTCACGCAGTGACGGAGGTGGATGAAGGACTTCCAATCTGTAACTAATGTACATTATGGCTAAATTAACAAGTCCACCCCCTTAATCCCCCGCCAGCGGTGGACATTTGACATTAGGACGCAGTCTCACGTGTGACTTTCAGGTTATCAGGTTATTCACCGGTGTTCCCCGCCGGGCTGTGCTGCCAACAAAGATAGCGCTTTTATATTAGAATTGGAATACTAGAAGGGACAAAACATTGAGATACGAAGGCAATATATTCCGGCCGTTTAGTGAAGCCAACAGCTACCTTCTTCAATGCACTATCGGCTGTTCCCATAATCAGTGTACTTTCTGCGGCATGTATAAAGACAAAAAGTACCGGGTGCGAGAAGTTTCCGAAATTATGGAAGATATCCAAATGGCCAAAGATTCCTATGGCGATCTGGAAAAAGTATTTCTTTGCGATGGTGATGCCATTGCTCTGGAAACAGATATGCTTCTGGCAATTGTTAAAAAGCTTTATCAAACATTTCCATCATTGCGCCATGTGGGAAGCTATGTAGGACCACAGAGCACCTTGTCCAAATCCATGGAAGAACTTAAAGCGCTTCGGGCTGCCGGTCTGACAAAGGCATATATAGGCGTGGAAACGGGAGATGACGACCTCCTGAAAAAGGTGAAAAAAGGTGTTGGTTATAAAGAGATGCTTGAGGCTGGCCGTAATCTGGTTGCGGCGGATATCAATCTCTCCGTCATGGTACTTTTGGGGCTGGCTGGAAAAGGCGAGGCTTCCCGGCGGCACGCCCTGGCTACCGCAAAAATCTGCAATGAAATGAAGCCGCAATACCTGGCTGCGCTCACTGTTACGCCTGTGCCCGGTACTGTTTTGCACAAGCAGGTGCAGGCTGGTGATTTTGAATTATTAGATCCCTTTGAAACCCTCGAAGAAATGAAGCAAATATTTGAGAACATTACCATCGATAACCTGAAATTTGTCGGTACTCACGCCTCAAATTATCTGCCCATTACAGGTACCCTCCAAAAGGACAAAGAAAAGATGATCAAAACGGTCGATGATGTTCTGAAAAGCAGGGACGAGCGTTTGATCCGCCCGGATCATATGCGGGGGCTGTGAAAAACGATCTTCATTTCCTGTCCTCCGCTGGCGGAGGTGTCA
>PLNU01000076.1 GCA_003142835.1 Syntrophaceae bacterium | reverse complement strand
TAAAACAAAAGAAACGAAAAAGAGCAAAGGCAAGGAGTAGGATTAATATATGACTAACAATGGGTTAACACCCCGCGAGATAGTAGAAAAATTAGATCGGCACATAATCGGTCAGGATGATGCGAAAAGGGCTGTAGCCATTGCGCTGCGCAACAGGTGGCGCAGACAGAATGTGCCGCGGGAACTGGCTGATGAAATATCGCCGAAAAATATTATCATGATCGGGCCGACGGGCGTTGGTAAAACTGAAATAGCCCGCAGATTGGCTAAACTGGATAATTCACCTTTTCTCAAAGTGGAAGCTTCCAAATTTACGGAAGTCGGCTATGTAGGACGAGACGTGGAATCGATGATTCGTGATTTAGTTGAGCTCAGCGTGAATATGGCCAAATCGGAAGAACAGGAAAATGTACGCGCCAAAGCGGCTCAGATCGCAGAAGAAAGACTACTTGATATTTTGTTGCCGCCGAGACTTACGGAAATGAGAGTAAACGAAATGCTCGACGATTCTGAGCATTCCGAAAATACTGGGCCTGCTTTGGAGCAATCACAGAAATACGATGCAACAAGAGAAAAGTTACGGCAACAACTCAAAGATGGTAAGCTCAGCGGCAGGGTTGTGGAATTGGAAGTTACCGAATCAAGAAGTGGTCCGATGATTGAAATATTTTCTGCCGCGGGCATGGAGGATATGGGGCTCAACATTAAAGATATGTTGGGCAATATGATGCCGCAGAAAAAGAAAAAAAGAACTCTCAAAGTCTCGGAGGCTATGAAAATCCTGGCGGGAGAAGAAGCACAAAAGCTGATCGATATGGACAAGGTGACTAAAACTGCTGTGGAGAGGGTAGAGCAATCGGGAATAATATTTCTCGATGAAATTGACAAAATTGTCGGCAGTGATGCGCCGCACGGTCCTGATGTCTCGCGTGAAGGTGTCCAAAGAGATTTGCTCCCGATAGTGGAAGGTTCCAACGTCAATACCCGTTACGGAATGGTAAAAACGGATCACATCCTTTTTATTGCAGCCGGTGCGTTTAGTTCTTCCAAGCCTTCTGATTTAATTCCTGAACTGCAGGGACGTTTTCCCATTCGAGTGGAGTTGGACTCATTGGGCAAAGAAGAATTCATTCGTATTTTAACGGAACCGAACAATGCACTCGTCAAGCAATATACGGAAATGATGGCTACGGAAGGTATTAAAATAATATTTACAGTGGATGCCGTGGCAGAAATTGCTCAAGTGGCAACATTAGTCAATGAAAGAATGGAAAATATCGGCGCCAGAAGGCTCTATACGATTATGGAAACTTTATTGGATGAAATATCTTTTGAAGCACCCGATATGAAGGAAAAAGAAATAAAGATTGACGCTAAATACGTACAGGAAAAACTGGATGATATAGTAGAAGATGAAGATTTAAGCCGTTACATTCTATAAATGGAGTTGAAAATGGGACATATCCAAAATTCGATGGAAAGGGCTGATATATTGCTGGAAGCCCTGCCTTACATCAAACGATTTTATAATAAGACAATTGTCATTAAATACGGCGGTCATGCCATGGTTGATGATGAATTAAAAGATAAGTTTGCCCAGGACGTAGTCATGATGAAATATATCGGCATTAATCCGGTTGTCGTTCATGGCGGTGGTCCGCAAATAGGGGCATTGCTCAAAAAGCTCGGTAAGGAATCAAAGTTTATACAAGGAATGCGGGTAACTGATGAAGAAACCATGAATATTGTCGAGATGGTTCTGGTAGGAATGGTCAATCAAGAAATAGTTGGTTTGATTAACCGGCATGGCGGAAATGCCGTGGGATTGAGCGGTAAGGACGGTAATTTGATCAAGGCGGAAAAGTACTATCTAAGCGAAGAAAAAGTAAAGAACACGCCGCCGGAAATTATCGATATAGGTCTTGTGGGAAAGGTAAAAACCATCAATTCGGAATTAATCGTATCCCTCAGCCAGAATGCTTTTATTCCGGTAATAGCTCCCACGGGAATAGGTGATGAAGGGGAGACTTATAACATCAATGCCGATGTTGTGGCCGGAGAAGTTGCGGCAGCCCTGCACGCGGAAAAGCTTTTACTCTTAACTGATATGGAAGGCGTGCTGAATAAGGACAAAAAGCTCATCAATGCCATGAGTGATAAAGAAGCTATGAAAATGATTGATGATGGTGTCATAGAAGGCGGGATGTTTCCCAAAGTTAAATGCTGCCTGAAGGCTCTCAAAAACGGAGTTAAAAAAGCGCACATTATTGATGGTCGCTTGAAGCATGCAATTCTTTTGGAAGTATTCACTGATAAAGGAATTGGTACGGAAATTGTTCTTTAAGAAAAGAAAGGTAAGTGCCGGAAAATGACAGAAAAAGAAATAATGCTGTTGGCTGACGAAAATATAATGAATACATACAGGCGGTTTCCTATTGCCCTGCGGAAAGGTTCGGGCACAAGGCTCTGGGATGTAAATGGCAGGGAGTATCTTGATCTTGTCGCCGGTATTGCCGTTTGTAATCTCGGGCATTGTCACCCCAATGTAGTTGCTGCAATCAAAGATCAGGCAGATAATTTAATGCATGTTTCCAACTTGTATTATACAGAAAAACAGGCGCAGTTAGCTCGCTTGCTTGTGGAAAATTCTTTTGCGGATAAAGTTTTCTTTTGCAACAGCGGAGCGGAAGCAAACGAAGCGGCAATAAAGCTGGCGCGAAAATATGCCCATGAAAATATGGAGCCGGATAAATTTGAATTAATCACCATGAAGGACTCCTTTCATGGCCGGACGATGGCAACGATTACTGCCACAGGGCAGGAAAAATTCCAATTTGGATTTACGCCGCTGCTCGCCGGTTTCAGCTATGTACCTTTTAATGATCTGACGGCACTGGAAAAAGCCATTACAGCGAAGACGTGCGGTATAATGCTGGAGCCGATTCAGGGTGAAGGAGGCGTCATCATTCCCGATGCTCAATATTTAGCAGGTGTGCGAGATATTTGTGACCGGCACGGAATTTTATTTATTATGGATGAAGTGCAAACAGGTATGGGGCGTACCGGAAAATTATTTGCTTATGAATATTCGAAAATTCAACCGGATATAATGACTCTGGCCAAAGCATTAGGAAACGGTTTCCCCGTTGGCGCAATGCTGGCGACAAATAAAATTGCCAAAGCTTTCGCCCCCGGTAATCATGCGTCAACTTTTGGCGGCAATCCTCTGGCCATGGCTGCAGCTGTTGCTACAGTCAAAACAATGCTACAAGATGGTATTCTGGAGCAATCATGCCAAACGGGAGAATATTTTCTGTCCCGGTTGAAGAAGCTGCGGCAGAAGCATCAGATAATTACGGAAGTCCGGGGCAGAGGACTAATGCTGGCTTGCGGACTCAGTGTCGAAGGCAGTGATATTGTCAACGAATGCCTGAAGCGCGGGTTGTTGATCAATTGCATCGGGGGCAAGACACTGCGTTTTGTGCCGCCGCTTATCATTACAACACAGGAAGTTGATCAGGCAATCGATATACTTGATGCAGTGATGGAGGGTAAATGAAAAAAGATTTATTAAGCATTTACGAACTGGAAACGGCAGATTTTGACAGAATCTGGAAAAAAGCGGCCAGACTCAAGAAGCTCTTAAAAGAAGGAAAAGAGCACGCATCCCTGAAAGGAAAAACGCTGGGGATGATTTTTGATAAATCTTCGACTCGGACAAGAATTTCATTTGAGGTCGGCATGTATCAATTGGGCGGCATAGCCTTGTTTTTAAATTCCCGCGATACGCAAATAGGCCGCGGAGAAACTATTGCCGATTCTGCCCGGATGATGTCGCGTTATTTGAATGGTATAATGATCAGAACTTTTGCTCAGGCCAGCGTGGAAGAATTTGCCCGATATGCAACAATTCCCGTAATCAATGGTTTGACCGATTTATTCCATCCTTGTCAAATTCTCAGCGATCTGTTCACAATTAAAGAAAAGAAAGGCTCTTATGAAAGGCTTAAAGTTGCATATATAGGCGACGGTAATAATATAGCGAACAGTTGGATTGAAGCGGCGGCCAGATTGCCAATTCAATTGGCACTGGCCTGTCCTAAAGGCTATGAACCGAATAGAGAGATTATGACTAAATGCGCAAAACAAGCCAGTGAAGGAATAACACTTTATAATGATCCTCTGGAGGCGGCAAGGAACGCTGATGTCCTGTATACAGATGTCTGGACAAGCATGGGCCAGGAGGCCGAGGATAAGGAAAGAAAAAAAATATTTAAAAATTACTCGATAAATAAAAAGCTTTTAGGAGAAGCAAAAAAAGATGCGATAGTAATGCATTGTCTGCCTGCGCATCGCGGTGAAGAGATAACCGCCGATGTTATTGACGGTCCTCATTCCGTGGTAATTGATGAAGCGGAAAACCGTCTTCATGTACAAAAAGCAATCTTAGAAATATTACTTTAGGAGGATACAGAGAATTGTCAGGAAAAATTAATAAAGTCGTTTTAGCATATTCAGGCGGCTTGGATACGTCGGTAATTGTGCGCTGGCTGATTGAAACATACAAATGTGAAGTTGTCTGTTTTGCTGCTGACTTAGGGCAGAAAGAGGAATTATCCGGACTGAAAGAAAAGGCAATCAATACCGGAGCCAGTAAAATATATATTGAAGATTTGCAGGAAGAATTTGCCAGAGATTTTGTATTCCCCGCGCTGCGTGCGAATGCTCTTTATGAAGGAACCTATCTTCTGGGCACATCGCTGGCCAGGCCACTCATTGCCAAACGTCAAATTGAAATAGCAAAACAAGAAGGAGCTGATGCCGTGTCTCACGGAGCGACAGGGAAAGGGAACGACCAAGTCAGATTCGAACTCACATACATCGCTCTGAATCCGGCAATTAAAATAATTGCAGCCTGGCGGGATGATAACTGGAAATTCAATTCTCGGAAATCCATGATTGATTACGCTGGAAAAAATAAAATCCCTATTCCACTGACGAAAGCCAAACCCTACAGTTCTGATCGAAACCTGCTGCATATATCGCATGAAGGAGGAATTCTGGAAGATACCTGGGCCGAAGCACCGGAAGATATTTTTGTGCTGACAAAATCTCCCGAGAAATCCCCGGATAAACCGACCTATGTGGAAATAGATTTTGAAAAGGGAAACCCCATAGCGGTAAACGGCAAAAAGATGTCGCCGGCAAAGCTGATGGATTATATGAATATTGTTGGCGGTGAAAATGGCATTGGACGTGTAGATATGGTTGAAAACCGGTTTGTGGGAATGAAATCGAGAGGTGTCTATGAAACACCCGGCGGGACAGTGCTGTGGGCGGCGCATCGCGCGGTGGAATCCATCACGATGGATCGCGAAGTCATGATTATGAGGGATTCTCTGATACCGAAATATGCTCAACTTGCTTATAATGGTTTCTGGTATTCGCCGGAGATGAGATCGCTCCAGACTTACATTGACGCGACTCAGGAAAATGTTACCGGCACGGCGCGGATGAAATTATATAAGGGAAACTGTATTGTTGCCGGACGCAAATCACCTCAATCGCTTTACAGTGAAGCCTTTGCTACTTTTGAGAAAGATCAGGTTTACAACCAGCAGGATGCTACAGGATTCATCAGGCTCAATGGCCTGCGTCTTCGGATCCAGAGTATCTTGAAAAATAAACGCTAATAATGCGGGGATAAATTCATGGCCGACAGGAAAAAACCATGGGGTGGAAGGTTTCAAAAGCTAACGGCGAAAAATGTGGAGAAATTTACTTCCTCCATTCATTATGATCAAAGGCTCTATCGTTACGATATTGAGGGTTCTATCGCTCACGCCACGATGCTCGCCGGACAAGGCATAATAGGCAAGGCTGAAGCACAAAAGATTGTATCAGCCCTGAAAAGTATTTTAACAGACATAGAAAAAGGAAAAATTAAATTTAATGCGTCTGATGAAGATATTCATATGGCTATTGAAAAGGAACTAACTCGCCGTATAGGTGAAACGGGAGGAAAACTGCATACAGCCCGGAGCCGCAACGATCAAGTTGTCCTGGATGTACGGCTTTTCTTGCGGACTGAGATTGAACTTATACTCGCCCAGTTGGTTCAATTGCAAAATCAGTTGGTTAAATTAGCCAAAAACGAGATTAAGGCAATTATGCCCGGATACACACATATGCAAAAGGCGCAGCCGGTTTTGCTGTCTCACTATCTCCTTGCTTTCGTGGAAATGTTTGCGCGTGACGGACAAAGGCTGAGAGATTGTAAAACCAGACTTAATGTTTTGCCTCTTGGTGCTGCTGCCCTTGCCGGGACAAGTTTGCCGATTGATCGTCATCAAACAGCAAAAATATTACATTTTCCGGAAATAAGCAAAAACAGCATGGATACGGTTGCTGATCGGGATTTTATCGCGGAGTTCATTTTTTCGTCAGCACTGATAATGATGCATTTGAGCCGTTTTTGTGAAGATTTGATTTTGTGGTCATCGGATGAATTTGGTTTTATCGAAATATCTGATGCCTATACCACCGGCAGCAGTATCATGCCGCAGAAGAAAAATCCTGATGTNNGCTGAGTTGATCAGAGGAAAAACTGCCCGGGTTTATGGAGATCTTTTCGCCATAATGACCCTTCTCAAAGGTTTGCCCATGACTTATAATAGAGATTTACAGGAAGATAAGGAACCGTTATTTGATGCTGTAGATACGGTAAAGGATTGTCTAGCCATCTTTACGGAAATGATTGGTCACACAAAGTTTAATGTAGCCAAAATGTATTTAGCCGCGCAGGGAGGTTTTTCCACCGCGACGGAAGTCGCCGAATATTTGGTTAAAAAGGGCATGCCTTTTCGTCAGGCGCATGAAATTGTCGGTAAGATTGTCGTCTACTGTCTGAAGAATAAAAAAGGATTGGAAGATTTAAGTCTAAAAGAGTATCAGAGGTTTTATGACGGTTTTACTGAAGAGATTAAGGAGAAAATAAAACTGGAAAAAGCGGTTAATTCGCGTAATCACAAAGGTGGAACGGCAACAGCAGCCGTACTGGAAAGGATCAGGGAATTTG
>PLNU01000009.1 GCA_003142835.1 Syntrophaceae bacterium | reverse complement strand
GTTTCTTCGGCGTGCAGCATTGTGGCGATACCGCCGAACATCACTTTAACCCCCTTTTTGCGGTAGGTATCGGCTATTTCCCAGCCGCGTTTTATTTGAGCGGTCAGCATTACGGAAATGCCGATAAAATCCGCCGCCTGATCGAAGTCGATCTGCTGTACGTTTTCATCAATAAATTCCACATCCACGTAATCAGGCAGTGCGGCGGCAAAAACAACCGGCCCATGCGGCGGCAATATAAAAGGTGTTTGTCTGTCTAACTTTTCCCACTTCGGATAAATCAATTTAAATTTCATACTTCCTCTTTTTTTCAACCAATTAATTTATTTATTAAACTTACGGAAAGTTTTCCAGAAAATTCTATGTTCTTCCTGGTAAAGTATTATCTCCATTTTCATTTATCTTCAAGATGGTTTTTTAAAATTCTTTTTAAAACTTTTCCCGATTGATTGCGGGGAAAGTCATCAACAAAAAATATTTTCTTAGGGATCTTATAATGGGCGATTTTGCCTTGCAGGGCGGATAAGATTTCATTTTCCGAAATCCGGGCATCTTTCTGAAGGATGACAAAGGCGCCGACTACTTCGCCCCTTTTTTCATCGGGCATTCCCACCACGGCCGCTTCTTTGATTTGCGGCAGCAACTGAATTGCTCTTTCCACTTCCATCGGATAAATATTTTCACCGGAAGATATAATCATCTCCACTTTTCTGCCAACTATATAAATGAAGCCGTCTTCATCACGGCGTCCCATATCACCCGTATGAAACCAGCCCCCCTGCATCGCTGCCGCAGTTGCCAGGTCCTTTCGCCAGTAACCGGAAAAAACATTCGGGCCCTGGACGATAATTTCTCCGGCTTGATTTGCCGGAAGATTTTTTCCATTGTCATCAACAATACGGAGGTTCACGTGAAAAACCTCCTTGCCCACAGAACCGGCTTTGCGGATCGAATCTTCCAGATCAAGTGAAGTGAGGCGTCCCGTTTCTGTAAGCGCGTAACCCTGCACAAAACCAACGCCCTTTTCATCCTGATATTTCTTAATTACCGGCAGTGGGATCGGCGCGCCGCCGGAAATAAAGAAATGAACATGCGCCAGATCAGCATCTTTCCATTCCTCAACTTCTGTCATCATTTGAAACATTACTGGTATGGCAAACAAATAATTTATTTTTTCCCGGCAGACAGTCTTGAGCATTTCCGAGGCGTTGTAAAAAGTACTGATCACAATGTTGCCGCCGGCATATATAATGGGGGTAACAGAGGCAGCCAGCGCGCCGATATGAAACAGCGGAGCAACAACCAGTGATTTATAAGACCTGTCAATGCCGTAGCCCAGAAGCGAATGAATCGCCCCGAAGAGAATATTTTGATGAGTAAGCACCGCGCCCTTCGGATCGCCGGTAGTGCCGGAAATATACATGATAAAAAGAGGATCTTTCAGATCGACATTTTCCATCTCCAACGGTTCAATTCCTGAAAAGTCATCAACCGACTCCGCGAAAACAGGATCCTCTTTTAGATTCTCTCCACCATGGCGTAAATACTGTTTTGGCCCGTAACCTGCGGATTTAATTTCCCGGATTTTATCGGCAAACTCAGAAGAATAAATCAAGGTGCAGGGTTCGGAATCTTTGAGAATATATAGTAATTCCGGTACTGCCAGCCGCAGGTTCAGGGGAACCATGATCGCGCCGGTTTTAGCGCAGGCAAAAAATATTTCCAAAAATTCACTGCAGTTGGACATCAGCAAGGCAACGCGATCTCCCTTTGTTATGCCCAAATGGCTGAGAGCGTGGGCAGTTTTGTTCACCCGTTCATTGAATTGCAGATTATTATATGTTTTATTATTTTCAGTTAAAAACGGTTTATCCGGCTGAATTATTGCCCGTTTAGTTATCCATTCGCCGATGTTCAATTTTTCGCCTCCACATTTTGGCAATTGCCGAAAATCAAATACGCATAAGTCCCGCCAAAAGAAATACCGGCGAGAGCAGCGTTATTAATAGCTATCTCTTTTTTTTCTCCGGCAACAAACGCGAGCGGCCGTAAGGGATTTACAAGCCCAACCACAGGCGGCAACATATTTTTTTCCATAGATAAGGCCAAAACGCAAGCCCTGATGCCGCCGCCGGAGAAGCTCTCTCCTATAGCACCTTTGAGCGAAGTAATTAACGGTTTTTTTTCCGAATCGGCGAATATTTCGGCGTAAGCTTCAGCCTCTACGGCATCGAGAACCTTGCTGCCATTAGCAGCCGCCCAAACAGCTTGTATGCCGGTTGTTGTGCTGCCCGCATTTTTCAGAGCCCGGCTGATTGTCCGTTTTATGCCATCGGTATTTTCCGGCCAACCGGTCGGTGTTGTGGGTGATGATCCCATACCTGTGCCTTTAATTTCGCAATAGGGCTNNGGAGAAAGACTGTGAAATTTTGTCAGTGCTTCATAGTAAAATTTAGATAAAATGTCCACCCCGCCGGTAAGAACAAAATCAGCGGTGCCACGCCGTATTTCCGCTACGGCATAGGCAATCGCAATTTCGGCAGAAACCGCGAAATGCGTTACAGTTGTGTTGACACCGCGAAATCCCAGCTCAATTGAAGTATGACCAGCCGGGGCATTCATAACCGTATTGGGAACTAATATCGGGTTGACGAAAGCAGGGCCTTCCGTAAGCAGTGTGCCGGCAAACTGGAGGGTTACATCGGTTGCGCCAAAGGCAGTACCCAGTACAATGCCTACACGGTCACGATTTTCCTGAGTAATCTGCATTCCTGCGTCTTCAAGAGCCAGACGCGCGGAAGCCGCCGTCATGAGGGCTATTTTATCCATCCGCCGCAGATTTTTTACGGAAATAAAATCTCGCGGCGTAAAATTGGTAACTTCCGCGCCCAGATGAGAGGGAAAAGAGCTGGTATCAAAAGTTTTTATTGTATCAATCGCGCAATTGCCGGCAAAAAGTCTCCGGCCGAATTCTTCTTTGCCGATTCCCAGAGGGGTCACCATGCCGACACCGGTTACAACTACGCGCTTGGCGCTATCTAATTGCCTGTTTTTATCCATGGCGCGCTTCCCTTCCGGTATACTTGCCAAAGATAACGGTTGTGTTATTGCCTCCGAAGGCGAAGGAATTGGAAAGAACGGTGCGCAGATTCGCTTTTCTTGAACCAGAGGTGACATAATCCAGATCACACTGAGGATCGCTATCTTGATAATTGATCGTCGGCGGGACAAAACCATGTTGCAGCGCCAGCATACTGACAATTCCTTCCAGGGCACCGGAAGCTCCGAGGGTGTGCGCGTGCATCGACTTGGTTGAACTGACCGGAATCAAATAAGCACGCTTACCGAAGACCTCTTTGATTGCCTTGGTTTCCGTAATATCATTGACCGGCGTGGCAGTGCCGTGAGCATTGATATAATCTATATCAACGATTGCAAGCCCGCTGTCTTTCA
This sequence comes from Syntrophaceae bacterium, assembly GCA_003142835.1. GTDB lineage: Bacteria > Desulfobacterota > Syntrophia > Syntrophales > Smithellaceae > FEN-1160. Next base: position 1,327 of record PLNU01000009.1, on the reverse strand, counting down.
GCGCCGCCTGCATTGAACGAACAGCGCCCGACGCTTTTTCATCAGGAGCAGTCATATGAAAAGAATCACAGGTAATGCCGTATCCCAAAATTTCACCATAAATTCTGGCGCCTCTGTTTATCGCCGCATCGAGCGGTTCCAGAACCATTATTGCCGCGGCTTCGCCAAGTGACAGCCCGGCGCGGTTTTTATCAAAAGGCCGGCAGACATCCGGATCAACGGACTTCAGCGCGTTAAAGGCGGCATAAGTAATCCGGCACATGGGTTCCACGCCACCGGCAAGCATGATTGCGGCCTGGCCGCTCGCGATCAAGTCCCTGGCATAGCCCAATGCTGTGGCGCCTGCGGAGCATGCCGTCATAAATGTTGCTTTGGGGCCAGCAAGTCCTAAGCCGGAAGCAATACGGTCAGCCGAAGACGCGCAATAAATTGTTGAGAGTTTGGAAAAACGGGCTCTTTGGGCGCCTTTTTTAAGCAGCTCAATATAAAAACTTTCTGCTTCCAGAAGTCCGCCGGAACCACCGCCAATGGCCACACCCATTTCTTCTTTCAGCGAGTCGGGCAGGGGATAAAGTCCGGCATCACGCAGAGCTTCCAGAGTGGCGGCAAAAGAGATCATATCTGCCCGCGACATTCTCTTAATCGGCCAGTCTTTGGGGATATAATTGCGGGCAATAAAGTTTTTGATCTGGCCGCCCGTTTGGCTGCGGAATTCGGCTGTATCGAAGAGATCAAGTTTTTTGATGCCGCAGACACCTGCTTGCAACGCGACCGCAAAATCCGCAACATTATTAGCAATGGAGTTGAGCGTTCCCAAGCCGGTGATTACAATACGTTTTTCCAAATTAAATTCCTGTTTAGAGTTATAAAACTTTATAGCTATTTTAATTTGATGCGCTCGTCAAAAGTCCGATAATCGTCATGCCGGCGAAAGCCGGTATCCAGAACATATCGAAATGACTGGATTCCGGGTCACCCGGCATGCGCCCGGCTCTGAGTCCGGAATGACAAAACAGGGGTTTTCCGACTTTTTACGGTTTCGTCAAATATGATGGTACTTAAATTGGCAGGGGTAAAAAGTCAAACAAATATTGCTGGTAGATCAATTTCTTTGGGATGAATTCGGTAGCGAGCGCATTTGCTGTATGACGAAGTTATTTTGACAACGGGTGTAAAGATGGACTGTAAATCATTCTTCCTGTTATCCTCAAATTGTCAACCTCGATACAAATGCAGGACTTCAATCCGTAAGTGCGCCACGAGGCTGCACAAGAGATGAGGTAGGTCCCTCGAAGCCGGCTTGCAGGAGCTGGCTTCAAACCACCTT
>PLNU01000028.1:19506-28885 GCA_003142835.1 Syntrophaceae bacterium | reverse complement strand
ATTATCAGCCAGGCCTGTGAATTCGACTATTCGGGAACGCAGGCGTGTAAAGCTCTGCGTGAAGAAGGTTATGAGGTTGTTTTAATCAACAGTAACCCCGCAACCATCATGACTGATCCCGAAATGGCCGATAGAACCTATATTGAGCCGATTACCCCGGAAGCGGTAGAAAAAGTCATTGCCCGCGAGCGGCCTGATGCATTGTTGCCGACAGTAGGCGGACAAACCGGCCTCAATACCGCTGTGGCTCTGGCTGAAAGCGGTGTGCTGGCTAAATACGGCGTGGAAATGATCGGGGCATCATTGGAAGTTATCCGTAAAGCGGAAGATCGCGAAAAATTCCGTCATGCCATAGAAAAGATCGGGCTGCGTATGCCCAAGAGCGGTTTTGCGCGCTCCATGAGTGATGTTTTAAAAATTGGCGATGAAATTGGATTCCCCCTTATTATACGGCCTTCCTTTACGCTTGGCGGCACCGGCAGCGGCGTGGCCTACAACCGCGAGGAGCTGGCGGAGATAGCGAAGGCCGGCCTCGATGCCAGCATGATTTCCCAAGTCATGATCGAAGAATCGGTTCTGGGATGGAAGGAATACGAACTGGAAGTGATGCGCGACAAAGCCGATAATGTCGTCATCATCTGCTCCATTGAAAATTTTGATGCCATGGGTGTGCATACCGGAGAATCTATCACTGTCGCACCGGCACAAACACTGACGGATAAAGAGTATCAGAATATGCGCGACGCTGCCATTGCGATCATGCGCGAAATCGGGGTAGAAACAGGCGGTTCCAACGTTCAGTTTGCCATACATCCCCAAACAGGCGAAATGATCGTGGTTGAAATGAATCCCCGCGTGTCTCGCTCATCGGCTCTGGCCTCCAAAGCAACTGGTTTCCCGATTGCGAAAATCGCTGCGAAACTTGCCGTCGGCTATACGCTCGATGAGATTCCCAATGACATTACCCGTGAAACAATGGCCTCGTTTGAGCCGACTATAGATTACTGTGTCGTAAAAATCCCCCGCTGGACATTTGAAAAATTTCCGGAAGCCGAAGATTTTCTGACAACTTCAATGAAGTCGGTTGGAGAAACAATGGCTATCGGCCGCACTTTCAAGGAAGCTCTGCAAAAAGCAATCCGTTCCCTGGAAATCGGACGTTTCGCTCTGGGCCAGGCGCTACCGGAAGACTTAAAAGATAAAAAAGAATTTCTGAAAAGTAAACTGATTAAACCCAATTCGCTGCGGCTTTTTTATATTGCCGCGGCCATGCAAAATGGCATGACCATTGATGAACTCTATCAATTGACCAAGATTGATCCCTGGTTTTTGCATCAGATCAAAGAAATCGTGGACGCGGAAGAAGAACTGAAAAATTCCGCTCCGTCGGCAGAGCTATTGCGGGCGGCCAAACAAATGGGATTTTCCGATCTGGCTCTGGGGTCTTTCTGGAAGATGACAGAGCTGGAAATCCGTCAATGGCGCGAACGTGAAAAGATAATTCCGGTCTATAAACTTGTTGATACCTGTGCTGCGGAATTTGAAGCATACACTCCTTATTATTATTCAACTTACGAAACAGAAAACGAAATCCGTCCATCGGCTAAAAAGAAAGTGGCAATTATCGGCGGCGGTCCCAATCGTATCGGCCAGGGCATTGAATTCGACTATTGCTGTGTTCATGCCTCTTTTGCCCTGCGCGAAGAAGGCATCGAAAGCATCATGATTAACTCCAATCCGGAAACAGTCAGCACTGATTATGACACTTCCGATAAACTGTTTTTCGAGCCGGTGACACTGGAAGATACTTTAAACATAATCCAGACTGAAAAACCAGATGGTGTTATTGTCCAGTTTGGCGGTCAGACACCGCTTAATTTAGCCCGAGGCCTGGAAGCAGCTGGCGTCAAGATTATCGGAACAACACCTGACGCTATCGACCGCGCGGAAAACCGTGCCCGCTTTCAGGAAATCGTCACCAAATTAAACCTTAACCAGCCGGACAATGACACGGCAATGAACGCGGAAAAAGCGCTGCAGGCAGCCGAGCGCATTGGCTATCCGGTACTTGTGCGCCCTTCCTATGTATTGGGCGGCCGTTCTATGGAAATTGTCTATGACGCGGAAACTCTGCGCGGCTTTATGGCCAAAGCCCTGCTGGTTTCTCCCGGGCACCCGATTCTGATCGATAAATTTCTGGAAGACGCCGTAGAAATTGATGTGGATGCCATCAGCGATGGAAACATCACGGTTGTCGCGGCGATCATGGAACATATCGAAGAAGCCGGAATCCATTCAGGAGACAGCGCCTGCATTTTACCGCCGGTTACAATTTCTTCAGCAGTCATGGAACGAATCGAAAAGCAAACCAAAATGCTCGCCAAGGAACTTGGTGTTATCGGACTGATGAATATTCAATATGCGATCAAAGACGGGAAGCTTTATGTTCTGGAAGTTAATCCCCGTGCCTCACGCACAGTTCCTTTTGTCAGCAAAGCCATTGGCGTGCCACTGGCGAAACTGGCCACCAAAGTTATGCTGGGAAAAACGCTTGCGGAATTGGGATTTACCGAGGCGCCGAAACCAAAGCATGTTTCGGTCAAAGAAGCTGTATTCCCCTTTAACCGTTTCCCCAATGTTGATATTCTGCTGGGGCCGGAAATGAAATCCACCGGCGAAGTTATGGGCATTGATCATTCCTTTGGCCTTGCTTTTGCCAAATCACAAATGGCCGCGGGATTCAAAATGCCAACAAAAGGCTCTGTCTTTATCAGCGTTAATGATTATCATAAGGAGAAGATAGTTCCTGTGGCGAAGTCTTTTCAGGATATGGGATTTAAAATTTTGGCAACTGCCGGCACTGCAAAGCATTTGAAAAATCATGGAATTGAAGCGACCATTATTCGTAAAGTGAGCGAAGGCAGGCCACATGTTGTTGACTATATCAAAAACGGTGATATCCAGATGGTGATCAATACCAGTGTGGGGCGAAAATCTTCACGGGATGCTTATCACATCCGCCGNNGGCGCGTTGACTTATAATATTCTTTATACTACAACTCTAGCCGGAGCGAGGGCTTTAAGTGAAGCGTCCAAGGCAATTATTGACGAAGATTGGCAAGTATGCCCCTTACAGGAGTATCATAAAAAATAATGCCAATATTTTCCCTCTCCCTTTAGGGGGGAGGGCTAGGGTGATTGGTGTTGCCCCCTCCCCTTAATCCCCTCCCACAAGGGGCGGGGAAGTTTCTCAGAACGCGTAATGTAGCGCAGCAATTAAAAAAAAGAGAGTCTCTATGTCATCATTATTCGAAGAAGCCTTGAATGAGTCCGGCCGTCCCCGGGAGGAATGCGGTATTTTTGCCATTTATGGCCATGAGGACGCGGCCAGAGTAACCTTTTTTGGCCTTTTTGCCTTGCAGCATCGTGGTCAGGAATCAGCCGGGATTGTCAGCTCCGACGGTTGTAACGTTTCGGAACATAAGGGCATGGGGCTGGCTTCCGACGTATTCAAAGACGCAACTTTGCAAAAACTTCCGGGTAAATTGGCCATCGGCCATGTCCGTTATTCCACAACCGGTTCTTCAACACTTTCCAATGCTCAGCCCTTCCTGGTTCATTTTGCCGATGAATATTACGCGCTGGGACATAACGGGAATATTATCAACGCGCAGAAATTGCGTGAAGAGCTGGAAAGCAGCGGTTCGATTTTTCAATCAACAATGGATAGCGAAATAATCATTCATCTCATGGCGCCTCATTTAAAACACGGATTAGAAAAAGCATTGGTTGCCGCCCTTTCCCGCGTGGAAGGCGCTTATTGCCTCATCATGCTGACTCGGGATAAAATTATTGCCGCTCGCGATCCGCGAGGATTTAGGCCTCTGGCTCTAGGAAAGCTAAATGGCAGTTGGGTTGTCGCCTCCGAGACCTGCGCTTTTGATCTGGTGGGCGCTCAATACATTCGTGACGTAAGCCCCGGTGAAATTATTATTATTGATAAAGATGGTTATAAAAGCCTGACACCGTTTCCCAAGGTCAAACCGTGCCACTGTATTTTTGAGTTGATTTACTTTGCCCGTCCCGACAGCCAGATTTTTGGTCAAAACGTTTATTTATGCCGCAAGAGATTGGGTCATGAACTGGCGCGCGAATACAAGCCGGATGTGGATATTGTGATGCCGTTCCCTGATTCGGGTAACTACGCGGCTCTGGGTTACGCTGAAGAAAGCGGCATACAGTTTGAAATGGGCATGATTCGCAATCACTATGTGGGTAGAACCTTTATTCAGCCAACCCAGCCAATGCGTGATTTTGGCGTGCGTGTAAAACTCAATCCTGTGCGACCCCTGCTGGAAGGCAAGAAAGTGTTGATTGTTGAAGATTCGATCATCCGCGGCACAACCAGCCGCAATCGTGTGCAAAACCTGCGGGGTATCGGGATGAAAGAAATTCATATGGTCATCAGTTGTCCCCCCACTCTTTTCCCTTGTCCTTACGGCATTGATTTTTCCTCCAAGGGCGAGCTGATTGCCGCGAAAAAAGGAAACGAAAAAGCCATTGCTGAATTTGTCGGACTGGATTCTTTGCACTACCTGACGGTGGATGGCATGGTCAAGGCAACCGGTATGCCTAAAGACTGCTTTTGCCTCGCTTGCTACACCGGCGATTATCCGATAGCCCCACCGGAAAAAATTGATAAGTTCTGTTTGGAAATGAAGTAAAATTTACTTATTGCAATTTTGACCACTTTTCTGTAATTTACTGAATAACCGAATGCGCTTAATCATGTTTGGATATTTATGTAAATTTGCATATATGAAAAAAATAATCATTATTGTCTGTCTGATATTACTGTCATTTGTTTTTACTGATATTTTGCTTGCTGAAGAAAAAGGCAATATTGCAGTTCTTGATTTTTCCGCAAAGAATGTATCAAAAGATGATGCGGATATAATTGCCGAATTTTTCAGAAGTGAACTGATTAAAATCGGAAAGTTCAACGTACTTACCAGGAGCCATATCAGGAAAATAGCGGATGAACAACGGTTTCAAAGCTCGGGAATGACAGATGTTAAGAATGTTGTAAAAATTGGAAAATTGATTAATGCCCAGTATGTTTTTGTCGGTTCCTATTCAAAGCTCGACACGCTTTTCATGCTTAATATGGAATAGAAAGACATACCCTGAAAGAAAAGTTGAAGGATATTATAATGGTAAATAAATGCCCTGAAATCAGAGGTTACTGCTTATAGCTCCCCTGTCGTCATAAAAATGAAAGGTTGCAAACTGAAATAATGAAAAAGACTATTTCCCAAACAATTCCCACTGATTTTGAAAGAATATTTCACCCGCAAAATATTGCCATCATCGGCGTGTCCGCGAAAGACGGTGGTACGGGATTCGGCAACGGTATGTTTCGTGCCCTCAAGGCCATGGGCTTTGAGGGTAAAATATTCCCTGTCAATCCCAAAGGCGGAAATTTAGACGAGTTACAAATCTATAAGCAGGTGGAAGATATTCCGGAAAAAGTCGATTTTGCCATCATCACCGTTGCGGCAAAACTAGTGCCGGAAGTGCTGGAAGGCTGCCGGCAGAAAGGTATTGAAGGAGCCCAGATCCTCTCCTCTGGTTTTAGCGAGCTCGGAACTCAAGCCGGAAAAGAGCTGGAAAACAAAATCCAGCAAATCGCTGCTGCCGGTATCCGGGTGGTTGGGCCGAATTGTTTCGGTATTTATTGCCCAAAAAGCGGGTTAACCTTGCTTCCGGGGCCGGACCTGTCGCGTCAAACCGGGTCTGTGGCTTTTCTTTCTCAAAGCGGAGGCATGGCCATTGACCTTGCCCATATAGGAAAATGGATGGGCATTCGGTTTAGCAAGGTGGTCAGCTTCGGCAATGGCGCGGATTTGCGGGAAACGGAACTATTGCAATATCTGGCGGATGATCCCGAAACAAAAGTAATCAGTATGTACATCGAAGGCATCAAAGACGGCGATGCCTTTTTCGAGTCAATAAAATATACCATAAAAAAGAAACCGGTTATCGTCTACAAGGGCGGGCTCTCGCAGGCTGGTCAGAGAACCGTCGCCAGCCATACAGCTTCGATGGGAGGAAGCCGTGTGATCTGGCAATCCGTTCTGAAGCAGGTAAACGCTATCTCGGTGCAGGATCTGAATGAACTCGCACAAGCCGCCCTGGCCTTTTCTTTACTGCCATCGGGAATTTTCAAAAATATCTCAGTCATCGGCGGTGGCGGCGCACTGGGAGTCAGCGCCTGCGATGCTGCTGAAGCTCTGGGTATCGAAATACCGCCTTTCAGTACCGAGCAGCAGGAGAGCATCGGCAAGTTTCTGCCCAAACCCGGTTCCAGCGCGATAAATCCCATTGATGTCGCCAATCCCTTTGTTTCACCGCAGGCGCTCAAAGAAATTCTCCTTCAGGCAGCCAAAGACAGCCGCGTTGATCTGCAAATCATCGTATCTCTGCTTTACCATTACAAGGTCATGGCAACAGCCATGGGTTTAAAGGTTGCAGAGGTCGCGCCCTTTCGGGAGCTGGCAGACGCCATTCGCGATGTGGTTAAAACTACGGGTAAGCCGGTGGTTGTCGTTTTGCCCAACCCGAAAAAAGGATTGGATGATTTGGATATCACTGAAATGCTCGTGCTTGCCCGTCGTGAATTTCTGGAACGCGGTCTGCCGGTATTTGATGAACTTCCGGATGCCCTGCGGGCAATCGGCCATGTGAATGGTTACTTTGGACAAAGGAACGCTAATAATGAATAAAGAATCTGCCATCAGGATCATTAATAATGCTTTGCAGGAAGGGCGAAAGGCTCTTTCCGAATACGAATCCAAGCAGGTGCTTGCTGCTTATGATATTCCGGTTACGCACGAAATTCTTCTGACAGATAAAACCCAAGTGGAAAAAGCCGCAAAGGAAATAAACTATCCTCTGGTGATGAAGGGCTGTTCAGCAGCCGTAGCTCACAAGACCGAAAAAGGATTGATCCATGTGGACATCCGCACTGTTGAAGAGGCGCGAAATGCTTTTGATGAAATCATGGCCGGGCTGAAAGGTTTTGATGGCGCAGTCTTAATGCAGGAAATGGTTAATGGAAAACGAGAGCTGGTGATGGGTTTGAGCCGCGACGATCAGTTTGGACCTTGCGTGATGTTTGGGCTGGGAGGAATCTTTACAGAGATATTAAGAGATATTTCTTTTCGCAAAGCGCCGCTGGATAAAAATGATGCACTGAAGATGATGCGGGAGATTAAGGGACACAAAATTCTGGACGCTGTCCGCGGAATGGAAGCAGCCGACACGGAGCTTCTTTCCAATATCCTCATTAATGTAGGACGCATCGGATTGGATATTGAGCAGGTGCAGGAAATCGATCTCAACCCCGTTATTCTTTCCGGAGCTAAGCCCATAGTCGTCGATGCCCTGATCGTTTTGAAATAGTTGCCGCAAAGATAGTGGAGGTTAAAACCCATTTACCGCCGTGTCACTTATTTCCGGGTGCTGAAAATCAGCGCCTTAATGTTCGTATTATTTCTGGCGATTGGCCTTATTTCTCTTTGCGTAGGCAGCGTCCATATTGATCTAATCAATGTGTTGAAATCGCTGGTCAACGCCTTCACGGGAACAATTTCTCTTTCTCCCCAGGAAGAACTAATTTTGTTTTCAGTACGTCTGCCCAGAATTATCTTTGCCGGTATCGTCGGAGCATCTCTGTCGCTGGGCGGCGTTGTTTTTCAAGCGATGCTGCGCAATCCACTGGCCGATCCTTACGTTTTAGGTATATCCGGCGGCTCCGCTCTGGGTGCGATCGCCGGAATTATTATCGGCGCAAGTTCCTTTTATTTAGGCATACCGCTTCTGGCGTTCTGCGGAGCGCTCGCTACAGTTTTTCTGGTCTTTGTCGTGGCCGGTGGAACAAGAGGCCCACTACTCGATAATTCCTTGTTACTTTCGGGTGTTGTCGTTAATGCTTTTTTTTCAGCTGCTATCCTTTTCTTTCTCTCGATTGTTAATAGTCTGGAGTTGCACAGTATCACTTTCTGGTTGATGGGAGATCTTTCACGGGCATCATTCAAAGAAATTTCGCTTGCCGCAATTTGCCTTTTTACAGGCTTCCTGATCATATACGCGCAGGCGCGAAAGCTTAATTTAATTGTACAGGGTGAAGAAACGGCACTGCATTTAGGTGTCAATATAGAGCGCACCAAACAATTACTGCTGATCGTAACATCTCTGATCACGGCCGTCGCCGTATCTATGGCCGGTATCATTGGCTTCATCGGTATAATGGTCCCGCATATGATGCGGCTTGTTTTCGGTTCCGATCACCGTTTGCTTCTGCCTGTATCCGCTTTATTTGGAGCTTCTTTCCTGGTTATTGCCGATACTCTGGCGCGTCTTGTGCTCGCTCCGGCTGAGTTGCCTGTAGGAGTCATCACGGCGCTTTGCGGCGCGCCCTATTTTATTTTTCTTTTGAAAAGGAAATCTCTTTAGCCATGTCCATCATTTCCGCTCAAAATATAAATTTCAGTTACGCGACAAAACCCATTATGGAAGATGTTTCCCTGGTCATTGATGAAGCGCAAATCGTGGCGATAATCGGGCCAAATGGTTCCGGTAAAACCACTCTTTTGAAAATTATTAACGGCACGCTTTTTCCTGATTCCGGCCAAATGCTGATTGATGGCAAAGACACCAGATTATGGCCACGCCAGGAAATAGCTAAAACCGTGGCCATAGTACCGCAGGAAACCGCTTCTATTTTCTCGTTTTACGCCGAAGAAATTGTTCTGATGGGACGTTTTCCTCGTTTGAGCAACTACCGGTTTGAGAATAAAAAGGATTATCGAATTGTCCACGAAGCCATGGAGAAAACTGATACACTTGCTTTTGCCAACCGCCGCTTTGATGAGCTCTCCGCCGGTGAGCGCCAGCGTGTCCTGATTGCCCGCGCGCTGGCTCAAGAACCTAAAATCCTGTTGCTTGATGAAAGCACCGTTTTTTTGGATTTGAAACATCAAATGCAATTTTTAGCCCTGTTGCGTCAGTTGAATGTGACACAGAACCTCACTGTGATGTTTGTTACCCATGATATCAATCTGGCAGCGCAACATGCCGGCCGGATAATTTTGCTTTACTGTGGCAAAAATTATGCTATAGGAAAGCCCGCGGAAGTTATTACCGCGGCAAACATAAAAGAGGTCTACGACGTCGATGTTCTGATAGATCAAAATCCGCAAAGTGGATTGCCCAGAATGACGTTGATTACCTGATAATAGCGATTCGCTTTCAAAGGATAACGAGGCGGCAAGGAGGAGGCTCCGTAGGCGTATTATTAATACGTTGAGGAAGCCGA
>PLNU01000028.1:0-19468 GCA_003142835.1 Syntrophaceae bacterium | reverse complement strand
TCCCGAGGGGGAAAGGAGAAGCTCCATGAAGAAGTTCCTGTTTTTAGTTCTGCTTTTTTCTTTAGTTAGTTTTTCACCACTACATGCTGAGAGTAAAAATGATGATGCGCCTGTGACGATGGAAGAGGTCGTTGTTACGGCCACGCGTGACAAGCAGGAAACCCGCAAGGCCCCGGCAAACGTTACCGTCATTACTGCCGAAGAAATCAGTAAGTCCGGCGCAACAACTGTAGTAGACGTTCTGGATAAGCTGGAAAGCATTCAATTCCGCACATCTAGCGGTAATTCCTCTCAAGCGTATATCGACATGCGCGGTATCGGGGGAGATAACCCTTATGGGAAAACACTGATTCTGCTGGATGGCCGCCGCTTAAACCGGACGGACATGGCTTCAATCAACTGGTTGCAGATGCCGGTTAACACTATAGAAAGAATCGAAATTATCCGCGGACCGGGAAGTGTTCTTTACGGTGACGCTGCTATCGGCGGCGTGATTAACATCATCACCAAGAAAGGCAAGGGTGAACCGAAATTTAACGCGTCTGCTCTTGTGGGTAGCTATGGTCTCAACAATGAACGGGTTGGCGTAACCGGCTCCACTAATAAATGGACATACGCCTTGACCGGAGAAAATAACTTTAACTTCGGTTATCGGGAGCGTTCGAAATATTCCGCGCAGGGTGGCGGCTTTGATTTGGGCTATACAGCCAGTGATTTACTTAGTGTTTCGCTGGGGGTCTCTTTTAATAAGGCGGATTATCAAATGCCGGGCGCCCTGACTAAGGAACAGATGGAGCAGGATCGGCGACAGTATCAGCCGGCAGCTGGTCCCTGGTCTCCTGCCCATTCGAACGATGACGGTTCTGATAAATATACCAACGTCAATCTGGGCATTAAATCTTTCTGGGGGTCATGGGGGCAGTTGGAAATCAATTTTCTGTATGGTAAAAAAGATCTGCAAATGAATATGCCATCAAGTTTTTCCTCATGGTATCCCTACGCTTTTTCCGATACAAACGCCGACACATACGGCATTACACCGAAATATATTTTGGCTAAAGAAATCTTCGGGTTTCAAAATAAAGTCATTGTGGGAGTGGATTATTATAACGAACCTTACAAAAAGGATATTTTCAGCGATCGGGAGAGAACGGCAAAATTAAGCACAGCGGATTTTACGCGGGAGAGTCTGGGATACTACATTCACGATGAATTCAGTCTTCTGAAAAATCTTATTTTCAGTGCCGGTTACCGGTTCGAACAGACGTCCATCAAAGGTTCAAATGTAGATACCAACTCCTCCTACAATTTTACGGATATGGAAAATACTTATAATGCCGAAGCGTATGAAGCAGGGCTGACCTGGCTTTGGGGAAAGAAGTCAAAAGTATTTGCGAAGTACGCGACCGTTTACCGCATACCTTTTCTCGAGGAAGTGGCCTATTTCAATGGTGGCGGTGGAGGATTTTTAAAGGGTCTTGAAAAAGAAAAAGGTATCAGTACCGAAGCGGGCACGGAGTTTTATCCTCTGGAAAATCTGAAAATAGGCCTGACCCTTTTCCGCATTGATATGGAGGATGAAATCCAGTACGTGGGGATTTACCCAACGGGTTATAATCAAAATGCTGGAAAAACGCGACATGACGGCGCAGAGTTTTCCATCTCTTATCTCTGGGAAAAACGGGCGAAGTTTTACGGAAATTTCACCTATCATCTGGCCACTTTTGAAGACGGCGCTAACAGTAAAAAAGAGATACCCCTTGTCCCCAATCGTATGGCCAATGCCGGTGTGGAAATTTATCTGCCCTATAACCTGTCACTGCGGCCAGAAATTCGCCATGTGGGCGATGCTTTCCTTTCCCTCGATAACGACAACAACACCGAAAAACTGGAGGCTTACACGCTGCTGAATTTTTATGTTCATTACAAACCAACTTTTGGTAAACTCGGCCTAACGGCATTTCTCGGTGTCGATAATATTGCCGACGTGAAGTATTCTTCATTTGGTCTAGATTACGGCCAATATGGCGTGTACTATCCGATGCCCGGAAGAACATTCAAGGCGGGTCTCTCTTTTGAGTTTTAAGCTTGCCTGTCTGAAATTCTGATCAAAACGTAGGGAACGGTCGCGACCGTTCCATACGTCTGGTAATATAAAGATTGCCGAGTCCATAGCGGCGGATTGAGGAAGCCGATGACACCCCAGACATGCGTCGGGCTGCGTTGCCAACATAGATAGCGCTTTGATTTAGAATTGGTATAAATCATTTTTATAGCTTTAAATTCCCATTTCGGCTAAGTTGCGTTTCATGGAAAATGAGTGGATTTTTGTCGATACGCCTAAAAAAATTAGGCGGGCTATCGATAATTTTGAAAATACATCTGTTTTGAGTATTGATACGGAATATGATTCTTTCCGCTATTTCCGCGAAATACTCTGTCTGATCCAAATCCATGCCAATGAGACAACTTATATTTTTGATCCGCTGGGCAAACTAAATTTGTCTTTTTTGGGTAAATTCTTTAATGATGAAGCAATTGTAAAGATTCTTCATGCCGCGGATAACGATATCCGTCTTCTTAAAAGAGATTATCAGTTTGATTTCCAAAATATATTTGACACGCATCGGGCCGCGCTTATCTTAGGATTGCATCAATTATCTCTGGAAAAGATGATCAGTCACTTTCTTGATACCGATTTAAAAAAAAGTAAAAAAATGCAACGCTCCCGCTGGGACAAACGCCCTCTAACCGACGAACAGCTCCTATACGCTATGCAAGATGTCACCTTTCTGCCAGCTCTTTATGAAGAACAACTACGGCAACTGCGTGTAAAGTGCATGGAAGAAACTGCCTCAGATGCCTTTGCCAAAATTGCTACCGCTACCTGGCAGGAAAAAATAATTGACCGTCGGGGACACACAAAATTAGCAGGATATTATTCTTTAAATCAAGAGCAAAAAGATCTGCTCAGGAAGCTCTATGCCTGGCGCTTCCGTCAGGCCAAAACAGAAAACTGCGCCATTTTCATGTTTTTACCGGATAAAGTTTTGTTTGATCTTGTGCAAAAGTGTGAAAACATAAAGGAAATATTACCGCCCGAAAAATTCAAGCTTTATGGAGCGCACCTGGAACAAATCATTAGGGAAAATAAAAGTTAAGCGGTTAGCTTATCACAGCCATTGTGTATATCCTTATTAGTGGTGCCGAAGCCGGGATTTGAACCCGGACGGATTTTGTCCACTACCCCCTCAATGTACATAAGGGGAGATACAAGGATAAGGCGGGATAATGAAAGAAATATAATTTTCGAGTAGTTATCCCGTCTTTTTAATTTCAGGCAAGAGAAGGAAAAGCAGGGAAAACAAGGGTTATTTTTTGCCAAGTGTTGACCAAGTGTTGACCAAAAACATTAGTAATGGGGAGGGGGAGACCAGATTCTCTACCCTCTCTCACTCTAAGAAATCTATTTCAGGTCAACATACGAGGGGTAAAACATGTAGGTCGAGTTAAGTTATTTGTCCCGACCAATATATGACTTTACAAACACTGTCGAATTAAGTCTCGTTACTTTGATGAGTTCATCTACAAAGAAACAAGTATAGTGAATAAATATTTTAATGATTTGCGTTTGAAATGTTTGATCTGACGTCCGAATTCAGCCGCCGCCAGAGTGATATGCCAGACAATCCTTGTTTTCAAAACTTGCTCTCGGAAGCAAGACCACCCCTAAAAAATGACGCTCTGGCGGTCGGTTGCAATGAGTTGTTATGCCAAACAGTATTTTTCTTCCCTCTTCCGAAATGCTTCTTCCCCGCCCTCAAGAACATGGCAAACGTGTTGCCGTATCCCTTGGGAATCAAGAATACAGGCTGCCTCGGCATCGGTAAATGAACATTCGATAGCCCCACTGACATATTCAAAACGATATTTCGCATTCTTGCCTTGTCCTTGACCATCCTGATTAGCCACAACTATTTGCTCGGCATCAGTTCCAAGCACAAGGTTCGGATTGTGCGTGACCATGATAATCTGACGCTTCAGTTTTCGTGTTCGTATGTAATTGACGAGGTGCGAATATATTGTTCGGTTATCAAGATTATCTTCAGGTTGATCAATCAGAATCGGATACTGAGAATTGCTCAAATGGAGGAATATCTCAAGAAGGATAAGCCCTTGCTTGCCCGGAGACATCTCAAAGATATCTTCACCACTTTGCTTAACTGTGAAACTATGGGAAAGGTAATCCCGTAGCAGCATCTCAACAGCGTTTCTGCGTGTCTGACCGGAGCGCAATTTCAGCTCTGATTCTTCCGGCGCAACCAGTTTGTCCAGCATATCGGTGATTATCGCGACGTGTTTTTCTGGACTCCAGCTAACCGTATTGTTTCGGAAGTGATTCCCAAGCCGAGTCAGGGGATAACGCAAATCAAACAGCCCGATAAAATCAGAGTTAAACCTTTCCTTCTCAAACGTCAAATCCACTGAAATGATTGTATCGGGATCTATTTGCGTGTATGCCGCATCATTAAAAAGGCAAATCAGGCGCTCTTGAATTTCGTAGCGAGCCGCAACCAATTTCTTTATTGCCTCAAGCGAGGCCCAATACTTTTGCTCGATTTGTGTCTTCTCTTTTTCCTTCAGGCGAATTGCTTTTAGCGCCAATGTCAGCTTCTTTGTTAACTCTTGTAGCTCCTTCAGCTCTTTCTGGTTGGCGATCTTGTCCCAAAATGGTTTTAGTGCGGATTTTGCGGATTCGACGTCGCTGGCAGCTTTCTTTGTTGTTTTAGATAGTTCTACGGCGTCTGTGGCAGTTTTTTTCGCGAAACTTGTGTGTGCGGTCTTAATTTCTTGCTTGAGTTTTGTGACAACAGGCAAAACAAGTTTCTGTTCCGCTTCGTCCAAATCATGAGTTGCGATGGCTTCTGAAACAACCTCATCAAGTTTGCCGATGCTATCTAGAATAATGCCCGGCACGTTAGTGGAGATATCCTTCATACATGCTTCAATGCGCTGAGCGACCTTAAGGCGTTCACTAGAATCAGACAAAGCCTGCTGCAAACGTTCATAATCTTTGGTTTCTTGTTCATTGAATCCTGAAGCCTTTCGGAGCGCTTCGGTCCTCTCCGCTATTTTGCCGATCTCAGATTCAATTGCACCCCGGTCACCCAATTCTTGTATCTTGGCCGCTATATCGTACCACGATGAAAGGTGCGAAAAGAAACTGGACACTTCAGTTGCGAGTTGTCTCATGGTTGCATCACGTTCAACAATCAGTCCTTGATACGACACCTCAAATAATTCGTTTTGCCGAAGGAATTTAAGTAATGAATCGGATAAAGAGGGGCGGTTTTCCTCCTCGACAAGTCGGTGTATGTACATTTGGGGCAAGAATGTGACATGGTGCTGTGCCGGGTGTTCAGACAACCTATCAATGTCTCCCGTGCTCCATGTAACCTCAAAATCAAGCCCATCGAGATTGTAGAGATTAGTCCTAGCAATTCCAACGGCGGCTTGCGCATGTCGGCTATCAATGGCTTGGGCAATGCAGGATAGTAATAGGGACTTGCCGTTGGATTTTCCGCCAATTATTGTTGTCAAGTTGGGATTCAGGCGGATTGAATCCGGCTGAAATTTGCCCGAAGGGTCAATAAATCTAACTTCGTTGATAGTAAGGAAAGCAGGCTTTTGTTCGGGTTTGTGCTCTTGAAAGGATGTGCGGCTGTCAGGCTCGAATACTATTTGTCGTAATCCCTCAAAAGTGGGGTCCGCCTTTATCCATGTGTAACGCCCACCTAGGGGGCATCGTTCGGAATTACCCACGGCTGACTCCAGGCTTCTACAATCCGAGGCTGTCACATAGGTAATATCCCTTACGTAGTGTGAATTGGTGCCATTGATAACTGATGCAATAAATCCCGTGCATTCTGAAGGTGGTTTTGATAATTGCGCTATTCTCACGAAAGGTTGTTTCCACAGTTGAGAGCGTAGGGCACTGCCTCGGTGCCATAGAACACCATTGTCTCTATCGGCATGAGCAAACAGAATAAGGTAATCCAGAGTGGATTGTGCAAGTATTTCGTTGAGTTCCTCGATTCCTCGATTGCTGGGCAAGACATCATGGCCTTGAAACCGGGAGGTTCCGGGAGGGAACAATTGGCAAACCACCTCATCAATTGTGGCTAGTGATGACTCTTCCGAGAATATCACCAACAAATGCGTTCCCCCACAATCAGAAACAGTTACCTCAAAACCGGGCAAGATCGTCAAGTCATGAGGTAGTGCGGCTTTTTGAATGTAAGGGATGAGGAGTTCATCGCGATTGTTGCAGAAGTTATGGTCTGTAATTGCAACAACCGCTAGCTGTGCAGCAACAGCAGCTTCCACATACTGCTCAGCAAATAGTCTTTTTTGAGCATCGCTCTGTAATGGTGGGCAAGCAATCCACTCTGGATCTAAAGGAGTGTGTGCATGCAAATCCCACTTTCGCCATTCTGAGCCACATGGATATCTGTGTTTGTTCATTGACACATCCTCGTTTGGCATAACGCGGACATCACCCGGAGCCGACTTTTTCGGCGATCGGGTGCATGGCCTTGTTAACTGCCTTCTCTTTTCTTGGTAATGTGAAAAACGTCCTCCGCTTTGCCCCCAAGGAAAGAGTTAATCAAGCTTCTCACGACTTTGTAAGATTCGGCGACCTCGGCCAGATGATCAATATATGCTTTCCATGGGTCATCTATTACCTTGTCTTTAATAGCTCTTAGAAAGTCTTCGAAGAATGAGTCGGTCAGCGAGTCGGCTACCCGAAGCCGCTCGTAGATAACGTGGAGGCAGTTTCTATCAACATCAGAATAGTGCTCATATAAATCATCGATTGAGGAGCCATATGCAGTGGTGGCAAAGCGTACCGCAACCATAGGCAATACGGCTTTTTTCTCCAGCGCCTTTGTTGCCTGCCTCAGAATATCTTCCTTATCCGGAATCTGAGCAAGAATTGCCTGGAGTTCAGCGCGAACCGCACTCTTGAGCCTTCGGATGCGTATCCTTTCACGAACGCATCGAGAACCTTCACCGAGAGCGAAGCCGAGAGCTACACCGATTAAACTCCATGCATGAACAGGTATTTCGCACATGTCTTCCTCTTGCAGTTAACAATTAATATACGAACTTCGCTTTTTCCGATTATTTGAGTATCAAAATATCATAACTTCTTTTTTCTTGAAAGGGAAATATGACATTATTTTCAGTAAATACATATTTATAGCCTTTCGTATTTCATGGTAATAAGGACTAAAAACGAACTTCGTAAAACATGGGAAATTTGTCCAGGATTACTGGTTGAAAGAAAGTATGTTCGTGAAAAATCCTAAACGCTCACTTTCAGGAAGAAGTGCTTGTTGAGTTCACGAATCAATTAGGTGTACGATTTGGATTTTAAGACCAAAACAGATGAAAGGCGGGTGGAATAATAACCACCCGTTTTTCTTTTTAAATATTTATTATGCTTTAGCAAATTTAAAATTTCATAGTTGGATACAGTTGGCTAGAGTTGGAAGCAATTCGGATATGATGGGCACAAAGATAGGCACAGTCTATGGGTTGACATTATATAATTGCGCCAGATCATCTTCATGAACTATTTTTGTTTTTTCGGCTTTGTAGGTGCCGGTTTTTTCAGAGACGACTTCGGGGTACACATTTCTTCCGGCAGAGGATACTGCCCCTTGACCTTCCGATATTTGATTTTTGGGCGACTCCACGTCTCTTCTTGTATCTTGTATTTCATGGTTATAGTTTACACCCTTTTCCTCTACGCTGTCAAACAAACACTGTCAAATTCACTGCCAAACGGTTATTGGCTTCTATTTTCCTCGTTTAACAAAAAGTTTGCAGCCAACATCAACTACTGCCGATGGAATATCTTTATCCTGTTCTTGCTTATGCTTTGAGAACCATGTGCACTTGCCAAGGAATGTATCACCGGCTATTTGCTGATAGCTGCAATCCCAACAGCTTTTTCCGCTCACAGCAGCAATAGCTTTATTACTCTCATTCATGTCGTGATTTCCCTTTCTATATTATGCACGTCTATTCATTCTAAAATTCCTGACTTGTGAATTTCAACGTCCGGCTGTTCGCGGTAACAGTGCAAACAAGGTAATCCGGTATGCCGGAGGGAATATCCGCCTCTGAAGCGGTGGCGGAATTCTTATAAAACTATCACCGATTCATCACCAGCAATATTTCTAATCTTCATCCGCAACGGTTTCTTGTCTGATACAATTTTTGCATTCCAGAATTCTTTAGTCTTTTTACCGTTCAAAATCACATAGCCATTTTTATCAATTTTCAGTTCACAATCGCTTTTCCAGATACCGTCTTTACTTGTGCAATCAAGGCTGATAAGCTCAATCAGTTCAAGTCCGTTCTTGCTTATGGCAATCGGTACAAATTTATTTTTCTTTTTCCCAGTTCCGTTTTCGGTTGATGAGCCTGCCGAATCATCCTCATCTTCACTGTTTTCTTCAAACAGTTCTTTTTTTGAGCCGTTCAAAGATTTTTTCTGATTGTAGGCATCTATTTTCTGAATGAGTCTATCGCTTGTAAAAGATTTTATCTCAACCTCAAATCCAGTCTTAGATTTTTTCATCTTGTAATCAATTTCATCATTGATAACGACATCATCTAAAATAGATTTAAGGTCTCTCAGCACAATATCAATACCTGTTGCGTTGTATTCGGAAATAAACTTTTTCAATTCGGATTCATTTTCAATGTCCACATAAAAGACAATGACTTGCTTTGTACCATCGGGGAGATCGGGCATTGCTTCATTGATTATGCGGTTTATGAGCGGAATGTCCAGAACCTTTGTGCTATGATCAAGCAAGTTAGGAATATACACCGGCACAAGCCCCAGTTTACTGTCTTGAATTCCGCCCTCCCAGAAACTATCGAGAGCATCCTCATTTTTAAGCCCGGTTATAAGGCTTTTCATTTTATCCATTGTTTGCACCGGATTACGAAAAAGTGAAACACCGTCCTGAATATCGTAAATGTCAAACTCCGCACCTGCGGCAACTAAACGGTCGCGTGTTGTTTGAATGCTATTAATACCTACATCACAATGAATGAATTTTCGTTTTGAATCGTGCGCGACTTTGGCAGTAACACCCGAACCGCCGAACAAGTCAGCGATAACCATTCCTTCATTGGAAGACGCTTTAATAATGCGTTCGAGAAGGGCTTCCGGTTTTTGTGTTGCATAATCCACATTTTCTATTGCATTACCTTGTATAGGATTAACATCATCCCAAATATCCCAAACATCCCCGGGATTTTTACCGTTCTTTTCCATTTCTTTAGCATCAACAGAATACCTTGCTTCTCCTCTTTTTGCTCGAGCAATTGTCTCTGGATTATAAGCAACTCCAATATCGGCTCTATTAAATATGTACTCGTCACCATTAGAATAAAAAAATATAGTATTGTGTTTTCTTCCAAATGTGTTAACACTGCTTGCACCCATAAAGTAATGCCAAATAATTTCATTTCTAAAATTATCTTCCCCAAATACTTCATCCATCAGCACTTTAACATAATGACCGATATGCCAATCCAGATGCACATAAATACTACCCGTTTCACTCATTACACTTTTTATCGCAGTCAGGTTTTCATACATCCAGTTCAGGTAATCTTCCTTATTCCAAATATCGCCATACATTTTTTCTTCAAAGGCGCGGAGTTCTTCCAACTCAAACTCTTCTTCGGCTTGGGCAATGGCTTCAGCAACTTTCGGATTCTTGCGTAAATAGACTTTCTTGGCGTAATCCGCACCGCTGGCAAACGGTGCATCAATATAGACAAGGTCAACTTTAATATTCTTGTCTTTCAGATACGCACAGGCAGAAATACACTCGCCGCGGATAAGCATATTTTTAAACTCCCCTTGCTCCCTTCGGTCACTTTCCCCCTTTAATAAAGGGGGATTAAGAGGGATTACGCTTTCGATTTTCTCCAGTTCATAATAAGGCATGCCACGCTGAATGCGTTCATAAACTTTATCGTTATCCCGATAGCGTAAAATTCTTCTCGTGCGGGTGATGTTATCAAGAATAGCCTGACCTTGAACAGTATTCGGATAGTAGGGAATATATTTTACCGGCATAATTAGTTCTCCTTAAAAAAGGTGTCTATCTTTGATTTGAATGAAAGCAAGTTATCGTTCATCGTCGTGCTGTCCGGCAGATACAGATAATCAAACCGATTGTAGCCGAATTTATCATTGTTTATCTTTAAAAATTCCGATTCCATAAAACTTCGGCGGGCTTTGAACTCCGGTTGATCGGCAAAACCGCTTCCCTTGGTCTCTACGATGAGAATTTTATGGATGTCGCTGTCTTTGCGATTGATCACCAGAAAATCAGGCGTGTACCTACCAACCCGACGCCAACAGTCATTTTTCTTTTCGTAACACACAATACAAAATTCGGTAATGTGCTTCTCTCCATTGTAATAAATTTCAAGTCCGTTATCCATAAATGGCGCGAGGTTTATTACTTCCTTTAAAAAATTAAGTTCAAAACGGCTTTGAATAAAATTGTACGGTAAATAATGGAATGTTTTATCTTTACTAACAACGGCTTTTGAGAATGTCTTTATTGTCCCCACATCAAATCCCGTCATCGTAAAAAGGTCGGGGTTCGGCTGTGAAGCGATAATTTCTTTCATTTTTCTTTGAACTTCTTCAACCTCTTTTTGTAAAACTGAAATATCCTTTCCGGTTTTATCAGCTTGTAGAATATCTTGTGTATCGTTTACAGAAGGATAAAGTTTATCGTGATTTTCAACAGGAATCATTTTTTCTATCACGAGCAGACTGGCGCTTTGAGGAATAATCTCTGGCCTTACATTGAGTTCACGATGCTTATGAAAAGCAAGCCGAATGCGTGATTTTATTTCATCATGCCTGAACAGGTCATTAAATACGCGATAATTTGCTTTTTCATAAGTAACCGCTGTAAAAATACCTGAAAGATGTTTTTCATATTGATATAAACTGCCTGAGTTTAGACTTCCCATACTTTCACGGGCAATGTCAAAAATCCACCGGTCAAAGTCAGCGCTATCCCCTTCGATTTTATCAAGCAAATCTTTTTTAGTCAGGTCGTCTTTTGAAAGTCCTCGTTCCACAATTACAGCAGTATCAAAATGGTTTTTAGAATTGATTTGACTAATCGTCTTTTCCGGTTCTGCTTCTTGGTCAGTAACTATTGTTTCATACTCAACATTGAGCTGGTAAAAATCTATCTCTGGTAATTTCAGGTAATCCATACGCGAAAAGCGAGGAGTCATTACAGGATCACCGTCTTTTCCTAAAGATGAAAGTTCCTGAATGCTGGTGTGCTGTTCCTCCTTCAGTTGTTTGTCCAATGATTTAGCATTTTCTTCATTTAACCAGATAACTGCTGTTTCGTTTGATTCTTTGTCAACCTGTCTTAAACAACGGCAGGAGGTCTGTAAAACCATATTTGTTGGGCAATCGCCTTTTTGGGAAAGTATAACTCCGGTAAGGCTTCGACAGTCCCATCCCTCTTTACCTATTTGAACTAGCAAGATGATTTTTTTCTTGGAAAGCGGTGTATCGAGAGAATTAAAGTCAGTTTCTGCTTCTTTCGTGGTCTTATATTTCTTGTTCCCTTTATGATATTTCAATATCTCTTCAGGCTTTATTTTCATCGTTCCAATAAGATACGGATATATTTCTTCTTCGAGTCTTTCAATATTACCGCAATAGACAGCCAGTTTTGCTATACTTCCGTTACTGTAAACAGTATTGCCAAAGGTTTTAAGAAAATCTTTTACCCCTTTCTCTATTATTTGGATTGAGGTAAGCCCGGAAGTCTGCTCTACTCGTGGTTTCTTTAAGAATTTTTTTACCGCAGTGGTTAAAGGATAGTAAAAGACAGTATCTGTTATCTGTGTGAATTTAAGTTGTATCTCGTTGGATATTTTTATCGTTTCAGCACTGCCAAGATAAGGCGTACCGGAAAATCCAAGCACAGAATTTATTGAACCGTTTTCGCTCCACTTGTTGACTACCTGACGCAATTTAATATCATCGGTTGCGGCGTGATGAACTTCATCAATATGTATCTGCAAATTTGGAATTTTACAAATGATGTTTCTGAGTTCATTGGCAAGTCGGTCTTTCTCATCTTCGTTTTTTTCAATCAATTCATAAGTATCGGATAGTTCAAGCCTGTCCAGAATAACTTTCTCAGCATTCACCACCATGACAAGCCCCATCAGTGTATCAAAAGGCTGATAACCGGATATTTTTTGAGCGTTCGGGTTTCGTGCTTTGTTGCTTTTCTTTGCTGATTTCGGCTGGTCCAATATCTCGAATTTAATCATCCGTTTGATATTACTTGCCGCAGGTTCTGGCAGAATCCATGACGGATCAAAACGTTCAATCGTTTTAAGACTTGGAATAATTGAACTTTTCAAACCTGAAGGCGCAAGAATAAGAAAGTTATGAGCGAATATAGAATTATCCGGCTCATTCAAGGCAAAATAAAGATCAAGATAAATGAATGCCGCCATGAGAAAGGTTTTACCCGCCCCCATAGGCAAACTAAAAAGGTAGTCAGGATATTCTACTCCATAAAAAAGTCTCTTACTTACAGTTTCATAATCAATTTTATCAGGGTTTTTAATTATATATTGTTCTAAGTCAGGGAAAAGTGTCGTCCGTGTTTTCTTTCCATTTCCATTGCTTTTTATCGGGGTGCGGGAAAGATCAAATAATGCTTTTGCGGTATGGTTGCTTTCTAAAATATTCCGCACATTCTGATTAATATTCAAATGTGATAAATCTTCATCTTGTCCAAAGAAATTTTCACTAAACAGAGTTGATAGTGGTTTGTTCCCGGCTTCAATTTTTAGAAATAAATAAACAAGTAATGCCTGAATTTGTGCTTCGCGTAAATTGCCGTTACGCTTTATATGCTCGAAAAGTGGCTTAACAGTGCAAGTGTCTGAGGCAATCCACTCTTGAGCTTTTCTAAATATCAAATTATTGAGCATTTATTATGCCTTCGCATTAAGATTGTATTGTCTTAATAAATACCTTCAATATAGTCAATAATTATAGTTTGAAATCGTGTATTTTAATTGAGGTGGTCGGTTTATGGATAAAAAATATCTTGAACAAACATATATCTTGTTTTATTGATTCTTAGTTTTTTTTTGGTGTTATGATTATAACTATTTTTATTTGAGGCAATAGGTTGACGAAATGAAAGACCGGTTTTCTCACTGGCCTATAGCCTTAAATCAAAACAAAAGGCGTTCAACTTCTAACTTGGGCAGTAAGGTTTTTAATATGGCCGGGAAGAAAATAAATACAAACGCAAAGTACAAATCAGAAGAAAGAATATCTAAGCCCCCTGCGAAAATCCCTACTATTATAACATTAGGAGACATTCCAACCAATAAATCGAGTCAATCAGAAGACGCACAATTTGCATCAATAGATCTTATCAATATTAGGGAATTTATAATACAAAAGACTGAATATTATAATAAGTTAATGTCATCTTTATTGAATCTTGAGTTGAAATTTACTGGTAAAATCTTCCGTTCATCGTCACCGCTGGTAGATATAAGAAAAGAAATAGTAAAAGAAAAAAATAAACTACAGCTAGTCCCTTCCGATGAACAAGAATGTAAAAAGCGCTTAGATATAAAATTAAAAGGGATTTCAAAACTACTTTCAGTCTTCAATCTTTCATCAGATAATTCTTTTGAAGTTGTTTGGCAATGCTGTAACCATATGCATTCTTCATATTTCATTTTGCAATGTATCCCAACGATTTCTTCGACCTCCTTTTTCATACTAACTGCGCTCGATCAAACCATTATCGGAAGTGCTTTCCAACTGTTGGGTTACTCTCATGGCAAACGGTTGATTTCCGACCATGAGTTGAAGAAGTTTCATTTTTTCAGAACAAACAAATCAACAATTGCTTTACGACGGAAACATGAAAACAATAAATTCCTCGTCAAACAAGCGTATGCTCATACAATAAATGATTTTAAAACAGCTAGAGTTAAAAAGATACTTACAGAAAATGGAACCGCTAAACTGATTCAGGAATGGATAGGCACGAAAAAAGATGGGAAAACACCACTGATAGGACTAACCCAAATCAAAACATTGTTAAAAGAAGAATACCTTGCAGGAAATATAACACCCCCCTGGATCAACAGAGTTTCCAAAACGTAACATTCCGATAAGTTCTTTCAAAACGTAACATTCTGATAACAAAAACAAATACTTACATATTTACAAACCAAAATAAGTTAAAGTAGAATGGCGGTAACGAAGGCAAAAATGCCCGCGCTATAAAACGGCGCAACTTCTTACTGCCTTTTTTATTATCATCAAACCCTATGGAGGTTGAGAAATGGTGAATCAAGAGCTTTTGACAATTACCGAAATGGCGGCGCGGTTGCGCGTCTTTTGGCTGAATTAGAGTGGGGATATGACAAAAAAGAAACGCAATCGTAACCCAAATCTTATTAAGGAAAAACATTCCTACTCCTTTGCGGAAATATCCGAAGCTTTAAATAAACACCCTCGCACTGTCCAGAGCTGGCGTAAGCAGGGCTTAAAAGTTATAGACGAAGCAAGAAAGCCTTATCTGGTCTATGGCGAAGAATTAAAGCAATTTTTAAAAACCAGACGACAGAACCAAAAACATCCGCTCAAAACAGGCGAGTTTTTCTGCCCCAAGTGCCGCTGTGCAAGAAAAAGCCGTCCTGAAAATTACACGTTTGAAATTACCCGGAAAAAGCTTGGCAAGACATCCATACAAGCACTTATCAGGGGAATCTGTGAAGCATGTAGTCAGCCGTTACTCCTTTTTTCTTCTGATCGAAAGGTGCGGGAATTAGAAATGAAAGGTATGATTTCAACGGAAGGTAAGACGACACTATCTGGTAACGGAGATAGCCCCTCTAATACTGACATAAAGAGGTATTAAAAATGACAAAAGTAAACTTTAAAAATGAAGTAGTAAAACGCAAATTCTTTAAATGGCTCAAAGAGGCAAATGGCCGCTGCAATTCTACGGTAAATTCAATTGAAAAAGCAATATTGATATATGAAGATTTTACCAACGTGGCGGATTTTGCAACTTTTAACTCAAGAAAGGCAATCGAGTTTAAGAAATGGCTTCAGAAAAGATCGATTAAGGGTAAAACCATTTCTACCACCACTTATTGCACCTATTTAAGATACCTGCACACATTCTTTTTGTGGCTTACCTGGCAACCCGGCTATAAAAGCAAAATCACCATTGATACGGTAGATTATCTTAAGCCTTTGGAAAAAGAAAAACGAATTGCTACGCAATATATTCCCCGAAGCTTCCCAGCTTTGGAATATGTGATTAAGCTGGCCGGTTCCATTGACGCACGCACTGAAATTGATAAAAGAGATAGGGCAATGATTTCTTTTGCCCTCTTAAGCGGGATGCGGGATCAAGCCATAGTGAGCTTACCGCTTGGCTGCTTTGACGAAAATAATCTTATCATTGACCAGAATCCGAAGTTAGGAGTGCAGACGAAATTTTCCAAGCATATACCGACCACGCTCTTTAAATTCAATGAAAAGTTATTTGGCTATGTAACTGAATGGGTAAAGCTTCTAAAATCTAAAGGCTATGGTTCACAAGATCCTTTATTCCCCCGTGCTAAGGCGGATCAAGGAAAGGATGACCTGAGCTTTGAAACCGCTTCAGAAGTTGAGCCGGTATTCTGGCAAGGCACCGGCAGAATCCGGGGAATATTTAAAAACCGTTCTCAAGAAGCGGGGCTTCCATATTACCCGCCGCATACCTTTAGGCATTTAGCAGTGGATTTGGCTTTAAAAAGTTGCAAGAACGGCGAAGAGATAAAAGCCATAAGTCAGAATTTCGGGCATGAGCATACTGCTACTACGCTTTTCTCTTATGCCAATTATCCCCCGCCGAGGCTTTCGGAGATCATCAAAAATATGGATTTTTCGGGGAGACCAAGGGAAACACTTGAAGAGAAGGTCGATGAATTACTAAAGGAATTTAAAAAAAGAGATAATGCTTGTCTGGATTCAAACGTGTGAGTCGTGCGAGGGTGGACTCGGTCATGCCTACCCTCACCCTCTATACCCTTTACGAAAGGACAAATGGGTCAGCAGGAAATGAGAACAGAGTTTGAGCCAAAAGATATTGAAAGAATAGCAGACATGGTGATTGAAAAGCTGCTGCCGTTTATTCAGGATCAGGTTCATGAAAAACCAATATCGGTTGCTGCCGACAAAGGGAACATTAAGAAAGAAAAAGCGGGTTTGATAAGAGAGTACAAGCCCAGAATGCTATCCGTCCGCGAATCCTCCGGATACTTGGGCATTGCCGAAAAAACCCTTCGGAATAGATTAGGACTAAAGACAGAGAATCCTTTTCCTGTAAAGTCAAAACACATCGGGGGTAAAGTTCTTTTTGATGTGAAGGATTTGGATGCTTATCTTGATAAATTGCCCACTACATAGTCATTGTAATGCTCTATGATTATCGTCAATAAATACAATATCTTTTCAAACCGTGGTCAACGGTTGGTCAACAGATAATTTGAACGAGCAACTTTAGAATAACTAGCGGATTCATAAATAAAGTGGTTTTGTGTTCTTTGAAAATTAATATTGGGTGCGATAACAACCAGCCTGAAGTCGGTTGTAATTCACGAGAGAAAACAAATCCCAAAAGGGAGGGATGAAACAGAGTGGCCTGTTAAGGCAGGTAGGTTTAGCCATTCCGAAAAAATGGGAATCAAATTTATTTCTTTCACCTACGAAGTGTTGAAAACAGGTATGCATCAAAACTGAGTATTACCAGTTGAAAGAGAGTAGCGCTCGGTACAACCCGCCCGCAAGCATTTGCACAGAGAAGAGGCTACATGGGGTCGGGTCGGGTTCATAGCGCCATTGAACAGATGTATCCTATCTGAGCGGATGCTCTTGCATGTACTGTTGACGCCTCGCCTGCAACCGCTCCCAAATCTCCTTTGGGACCAGTGCCTGCACCGCTGCATACATTACCTTTGCAGAAACCTGTTGCTCAGAGACAAGGTAATCCTCGATCTTAATTCGTTTTCCCTGCGCCGTGACAACCAGCGTCTGATTGCTGCCGCCGACCGGCGCCGCATCCAGTTGCCGCCATTTTTGTGTGAATAGCCCGTTTTCGACAATCACTCGGTACAGGTCATTCAAGTCCTGCTCTTCTACCTTAAAAAATTCAGTCCACTTTGGCACGGTGGTTGAGGGATAGTCAGGAGTCAGGACGATCTCACTTCGGCTCGAAGGCTTGATGATGACGGTGTATTCGTAATGGTAAGGCGGTGGCAAACTCCCTTCGCACCATTTGTACTCAATACCGAAGTCGTCTGGCCTCGCGTTCTGCTCATTGGTTGAGGGATGGAATGTTGCGCAGCCGATGCAGGAAACTGCGAGCAGCGTCAGCAGCAAATTGGAAAGGCATTTCATGGAAGTCTCCGCTCAGTATATTCTCGCATTAAATTGTCACCACTATTACCGCGGAAGCGGGTTAACGGCGGCTCTATTGCCTTGATAGGCGGAGCGTGTGAGCTTGCTCACAGTCAGCCTATCGCCAGGGGTAACCTGCCGCGTTAACCTACCTTGCCGGGTCAGCGCCGCCAACGTTCCCGCGGTCAGGTTGACCCTATTGTTATGCGTTCACTGTCCTCAATCGAATTTACCGCCCAAATACCTAAAATTATTTACATAGTTCCCTATTACTTTGTGACCTTTATCCAACTCGGATTGAATAAATTCTTTAGACTGCTTCGGATGAAGTATGTTCTCCTTTGTAAGCTGCGGTGCCCGGAAATTGTCATTGCCGACGACCTGCTCCCGGCGGACTGGGTCAAAAGTATAATCGAGACCAGGCCATTCGAGTTCACTCTTGAAACCCTCTGCAAGCAGGACAGTAAAGCGGTAGATTCCGAAGAGCGACACATAACCTACAAGAAGTCCCCGATTCCTGTTCAGCGCGACATGAATTTTGTGAATAGGTCGAACATGTNNCAAAATTAGCGCAGGCAAGAGCAGGCTTGTCAGATGCCTTTATGTATTTCCGAACCGCTTCGAACGCCGATGAGAATATGACACTCTCAGGAAGTTTTATGCAAGTAAAGCCATATGCGATTTTTGAGACTGCTCTGCGCAGCAATGCATTGTCTATCATCATTACGCGTTCAGCTTCGGTCGGACCTTGGTGCACATCCTGAAAGATCTTCATGCCGCCTGGTACATCATAGTGCCTCTGAATAGACGTACATATTCTATTCAGTTCTTGCTCGGAGCGAGCGGTGACGTCCGCAAAATCAAGTTTCTTCCCGTCTTTGGAAACCACCTTAACCACTGGGTTCTTCCGCTTCATACTCTTTCCATCAAGGAGAAGCGTGGTTCCGGATTTCAGGTCTTTGACTTCATAGGGCTGTGCCTTACTCCGCTCCCGCTTAATATTAAGCAGCGTACCGATCCACCCAAACTGCTTCGATATCTCATTGTCTATGCCTTCCCCAAAGGATTCATTGCACACCTTGCAGTACAGTTTTGCCTTCAACCTTCCCCCAATTGCTTGTGGAATTACGTGTTCCGTCGTCAGCGATCGTGGTTCAGTACAGACAAAGCAGTGAGTTTTCATTAGTTTGTTGTTCCATGCATAACGCATTGCTCACGGGGCGCAGCTTTTTGCGCTCCCGTGCAGCAAATTGTTCGCAATTCCTTTATCAGAATGCATGACAATTCGAGGTGTCAACAATCATGGGCATATGATCGTTGAAGATGTCCTTTAGTTTTGGATCGGCAAGGGCCTTTCTTCGAGTGGCTTCGTTCGGAAAGGCAAGCAGCAAGACATCTTTTGGTTCGAAACGGAACCAGAAAGCGCCCTCACTCTCCACGAATAGATCAGGCAATTGGTTACCTAATTTGCAGGCAACAATTCTCCATTCGAATTCATCATAAAAAAGGTACTTGTCGCTGCATGGCTCCCCCATAGGTTTAACGTATGAAAGAAAAACGTCGAGCCAATCATGCTTGTCCTCCGAATTGACCAATCCTGAAAGGTTCGTGTTGACAATGCCTTGATTTTTGCTTTGCATATAGAAAACAGGATTTGCCCCCCACTTCATGAGAAATTCTCGATTAAAACCAATACCAAGGCTACCATATCGCCGTGCATGTTCTTGAGCCTTCGACAACTGTAATTCGGTAAAACAAATAATCGGTTTCGTTTTGAGGATGGAATGACAATCGACTCCAGTAACGACATCAGGTGTCTTCGGATGAGAGAAGCGTAGCCCTTTTGAATAGATACTATGTCTATTCCGCTGAAGTCGC
>PLNU01000061.1 GCA_003142835.1 Syntrophaceae bacterium | reverse complement strand
TTAATGTAGCCGTAATGTTCAGTAGGGCGCGTCGCGTAACCTCGCGTCACCTTTAGGTAGTTAGGTCATTCCCAAACGCGCCGCTTCGGACGACAATGATGTAGGGCACGTTCCCCTGAACGTGCCGATTATCGGACTGTTCGGGGAACAGTCCCTACAATGGGGAGCAGTCCCTACAATATCCACCTCCGTCACTGCGTGACACCTCCGCCAGCGGAGGATATGGAATGACATTCTTTGCTATTGTGACACAGTCTCGTATGCCGGGGTTCCCTGCCGGGCTGCGTTACCAACAATGATAGCGCTTTGACAAGAACCGTACCTTGTGCTAGTAATCCGCATTCAGAGCCTGACTATCGCATGAGACAATAAAGCTGATGGAGTAAAAAGGAAGATAAATATTATGCGCTATTCAATCAGAGAAATAATGCGGGGCTGGTTTATTCTTTCCCGGCCTCCCTTTCATATTGTCGGTATTTTACCATTCATTTTAGGATCATTCCTAGCTTACAGATTAACCTCAGTGTTCAATCTGGAGGTATTCATTCTTGGTGTATCAGGGGTAATCATGATTATGCTCTCCACTTATCATTCCGGTGAATACTTTGATTACAAAGGAGATATTTTATCCAACCAATTGCACAAAAATCAGTTTGCGGGCGGCACCAGAATGCTTCCATCCGGGAAAATACCGCCTGCCATAGCACTTTGGACCAGCGTTATTACTTTCATCGTTGCGGCGGCTATCGGAATTATCCTGCAATTCGTTTTTAAAACCGGTCGCTACACACTCATCCTTGGCGCTCTGGGGGCTTTCTCCGGCTTCTTTTACTCTACCCCACCGGTCAGACTTGTGCAGAGAGGTATCGGTGAAATATTTATCGGCTTTTGCTATGGCTGGCTGCCGGTCGCTTCGGCTTACTATATCCAGACAGGAGCAATTGCCCCGATCATCCACTTACTGGGGATTCCCATTGGTCTTTCGATCATTAATGTAATTTTGCTCAATGAGTTTCCCGACTACGAAGCCGACAAAGCAACAGACAAAAAGAATTTACTTTATCGAATAGGCAAACAAAAGGGCATTATCCTTTATATGGCCATATCATTATTGACATCTCTGACGATGCTCACTTCTGTTTTCTGGGGNNAAAACGCTGGAAATATTATGCGGTCTGAACATTGCCGTCAATTTGGGGACTTCACTGTCGTTCATTCTGGCTTACATTTAAAACATAATGATGAAAACAAAAAACAAAGTAAAAGCGTTTTATAATCCTCCTTCCCTATTGTTTAAACAAATGGGCAGCTCCCTGCTCATGGGGTATTTAAACCGGTGGCGTAATTTCCCCGGATGGCTTTTTAAGTATGGCTTTAAATCCATACCAGTGGCCAACGGCGCCTGGGGTATGGGCTGTATCGGTTACCCGGGACACCCTGTCTGGGAAGTCACCGGCGCCTGCAACTTAAGATGCATCCATTGTCACGCCGTCAGCGGCAAAGCCGGTCACGATGAACTCACCACTGATGAAGGCAAAAGACTCATTGACATGCTCGCCGCCAACAGCGAATTCCGCACATTGGTTTATACTGGCGGCGAACCGCTGGTAAGACCGGATATTTTCGAATTGCTCAAACATTCGCAGCAGGCCGGCCTGGCCAACATCATCGCCACTAACGGGACATTAATTGACGAAGAAATGGCTTTTAAACTGAAGGATCACGGCGTTGTTTGCAATGCCATCAGCATTGACGCCGCCAATCCCGATATTCACGATATGGTGCGCAATAAACCGGGATCCTTTGATCTGGCGCTTCGGGCAATTGAAGCCACAAAGAAGGCTGGCATCCTTTTACAAATCAATACAACGGCGATGGAATACAATATGCCGCATTTACCCGAGCTGATCGATTTTGCCGACGGCTGCGGCGCCGGTATCATGCTCATGTATCAGCTAGTCGCTGTCGGCCGTGGGGAAAAGATTGAAAAAGCCACATTAAAGAAAACCGCCAATAAATATCTGAGTGAACTTATCGCGCTCAAACAAAAGACCGCTCATACAATAATCGAACCGGTCGCCGGCCCTCAGTACTGGCCTTATATTTTAGAAAAAAACGGTATTCGCGACGGACTGATGCTTAAGCTTGCAGGCTTTTTTTTCCATGGCTGCGCCGCGGGCCGGGGTTTTGTGTACGTCAAAGCCAACGGTGACGTCTGGCCATGTCCTTTTGTCGAAATCAGCGCCGGTAATGTGAAAGAAATGGATTTTAATAAGATTTACCATGAATCGCCTGTTTTCCAAAAATTACGTAAGCGGGAAGATAATTTAAAAGGTATCTGCGGTGATTGCAGTTATAAAACCGTCTGCGGCGGCTGCCGTGGACGCGCCTTGGCTTATAGCGGCGATTACCTGGCGGAAGATCCCCGTTGTTTTATTCGAGAAAAAGAAAAATAATTATAGAGGTAGGGAACGGTCGCGACCGTTCCCTACAGAGGTCGTTTCTTTCGCTCGCAAAGACATTGCGACACAGTCTCGCATGCTGGGCATACCTGGAGGTGCAGTTCCTACATGCAAATGTTTTTGTAGGGCGCGTTCCCTGAACGCGCCGCTTCGGACTGCTCNNATTGGAATAATATTGAATTTGACAGCAATACCTTTTTACCATATATAGCTCGCACTCATCTTTAAAAGAAGCTGTTTGGAGGTAACCGTTTTTAATGCAAACCAAACATCATTCCAGTAAATCAAAACACAATTTGCAACCGGCAAAATATTTGGAGAAGCAAAAAAAGCTTCGCCATCGAAAAAATTACTGGTCATGGATCGTTCTGGCAATAATCATTTTATTTACAGCGGCTATCCGTATTCGNNAATTCCTTTAGAGCGCGATGAAGGCGAGTTTGCCTATATGGGACAGCTTATGCTTCAGGGAATCCCGCCTTATCTGATAGCTTTTAACATGAAGCTCCCCGGTATTTACGCCATATATGCGCTGATAATGGCGATATTTGGACAAACGATCACCGGAATTCATCTTGGATT
>PLNU01000120.1 GCA_003142835.1 Syntrophaceae bacterium | reverse complement strand
CCTTGCCGCCGCGATATCATCTCTGATTTAGAAATGGTATTAATTGGCAGCTTATTCGTCATCAAAAAAATGTATTAGTATAGAGCCGGTTTCGCTTAAGTTAAATGTGGATAATTTGAATGCTTTTGTTTTTGTCGAAATACTCTATACAACACAGGTAAAATTTTCTTGACAACCGGTTAAAAATGAATAATAGTAACTAACATATGAGAATAAACCTGCGTCATTATCTGACGGTTCAGGGTTGCAATTAGTCTTAAGGAGGGTCTATGAACAAATCCGGTCTTATCGAATCTTTGAGCAAGAAGCTAAACTTGACGGAAAAAAAGGCAATTGATGTTGTTAATCTTGTGTTCAAAGGTTTTACCAATGAACTAAAAAAAGGCGGCCGCATTGAAATTAGAGGATTTGGCAGCTTTGTGGTAAAGAAATATGGCGCCTATACGGGAAGAAACCCTAAAACAGGAACTAAGATTAAGGTTGAACCAAAGAAGTTGCCGTTTTTCAAAGTAGGGAAAGAACTGAAGGATAGAGTTGATAGAAAGAAATAACAAACTTTGCCTTTTACAATAATATAAGAAAGGGGTTTAGTTCTAAGCCCCTTTCTCTTTTACTTATTAATGTTTCTTAATCATTCTAAATTAGCATTCACAAAATCCCAATTAATCAAATTTTGAATAACGGCAGCCAGGTAATCAGGCCGTTTATTTTGATAATCAAGATAATAAGCATGTTCCCAGACGTCGATAGTTAAAAGAGCCTTTTGACCGTGTGCCAGAGGCGTATCAGCGTTGGCGGTTTTTGTTATTTTTAACTGACTTCCCTCCAGAACCAACCACGCCCAGCCGCTGCCGAACTGAGTAACGCCGGCATTTTTCAATTCTTCGGCAAATTTGTCGTAGCTTCCCCATGTGGAATTAATCTTTGCCGCAATTGCTTCTGAAGGCTTGCCGCCGCCTTTTTTCTTCAGGCCCTGCCAGTAAAAAGAATGATTCCATACTTGAGCGGCATTGTTGAAAATGCCGGCTTTGGCGGCATCTTTGGTGGTAATCTTTATAATTTCTTCCAGAGGTTTATCCGCTAAATCCGTCCCTGCAATCAGTTTGTTTAAGTTATCAACGTAAGTTTTGTGATGTTTGCCATAATGGAATTCTAAAGTATTGGCGCTGATATAAGGTGCTAGTTCATCCTTCTTATAAGGTAAATCCGGTAAGCTTATTGCCATATTTATTCTCCTTTCTTCATCGTTTATGCAAAGCTTTTTGTTAAACAAATATAGTTTTGAACTGAACTTATTGTTTAGTATAAGTCTCAGTTTTGTTTTGTCAAATCTTAATTGGATTTTGTATCCGCATCGGTAATGATAATATTACCCATCTTATATTTAAGCCAAATTATATAGATGAACATAACTACTGAAAACACCAATGCGGGCAATACGGCTTGTTTGTTAAAGACATTAAGGGCGATTGCTCCGGCCATTCCGTAATTTTTCATTGTTCCCAAAAAGACAAGCGAGGATATTTTTTCTTTAGCGACACCATAATAATTACCAACCAGATTGATGATAAAACCGAGCAAAAAGGTACTTATGGCAGCAATTACAAACATGTAGACGACATCCAATGGCCTGTGGATGACCAGATATCTGGTGCCCGCGACCAGAGCGTAAAATATGATAAAGAAACACCAATCGGTAATATGATCTTTGTAATTTTCGATTAATTTGTCCCAATCTTTATCCACAGCAAGACGTGATAGGAAAAGCGGCAGCAAAGTTAACTCAGCGATAAGCAAAATCAGACCGAAATGATTTAAGGGGATGAATTTCAGGAATCCTAAGCCAATCAACGGAACAATTAATGCAGCTCCCAGATAAGCTCCGGCCATGCCGGAAAACATGGATTGCTTGTCTATTCGTAATATATTTCCCAGT
Organism: Syntrophaceae bacterium; assembly: GCA_003142835.1. Lineage (GTDB taxonomy): Bacteria > Desulfobacterota > Syntrophia > Syntrophales > Smithellaceae > FEN-1160. Next base: position 2,606 of record PLNU01000120.1, on the reverse strand, counting down.
TGTATGATTGTTGTTGCTGGTGGCGCAGCAGCGATCAAAACCATTCCGACCCAAAAGCCTTCTTCGCGAATCAGAAATATGCTGGCCATTATAATCAGGTTTCCCAGAATTAGATAATTCATGACATTGCCCCAAATAGCGCCGGATAGAGGTGGTCTATGGCGGCGGAAGAAACCGCGGGGAAACCTAAGTAAAGTAATAGTCAGGATTACCGTCAACGCCGGTAAGGTCAAAACGGAGGCAATTTCCGCTGCCTGGGGTAAAAGTATTCCTATTAATATCGCCAGTAAAAAAAGTATGTGAGACCGGCTAAAAAGAAATTTAATGCGAGCCATTTTACTTTACCTTTGCAAAGCCGGTATTTTTTTAACTCCAAAAACTAAAAGGAGGAAAACCACATTCATGATTACTATAGTTCCTCCGGCCGGTAAGTTCAATAAAAAAGAAATTATTACACCGCTTATTACCGATAAGACAGAGAAAATCAAAGAGGCGATTATAGTCATCCGAAAGCTGATGGAAAGTTGCAGCGCGGTAAGCGGCGGCAGAATCAGCATGGCGGAAACAAGCATAATCCCTGCAACCCTCATCGCCAGTACAGCGGCAACAGCCGTAAGCATAAAAAGGATAGTGTTGATTTTGCCGGTTTTAATCCCCATGGTCTTTGCCAGTTCTTCATCAAATGTTAGGGCAAAAAGATCATCATAGAAAAATATGACGGTTGCCGCCACTACGATAAAGACAATAAAGGCCAGCAAAAGCTCTGTTTGGTTCACCGTTAGGATATTGCCAAAGAGGTAGCTGAATAAATCAAGATTATAGCCGCCGGATAAACTTGCCAAGATAATACCTGAGGCAATTCCTATGGAGGAAACGATACCGATGGCCGCGTCACCCTGAATACGCTTGGTGCTCGTCAGCTTAAGTATAACCAGAGAAGAAATCATTACTATAGGCAGCGCGGCCAAAGTCACATAAAAAGGGCTGATGCCTATCAGCAAGACCACGGCAACACTGCCGAAAGTAACATGCGCAAGCCCATCGCCAATCAGAGAAAAACGGCGCAACACAAGAAAAACGCCCAGCAGGGAAGAAATGGCTCCGATTAAAATACCTGCAAGGATAGCCCTTTGGACAAAGTCATAATGAAGGATTTCGCAAATTCCCATTATTGTTTCCTCTCCAATGGATCATGCTGATGGCAGATAATATGCTGACTGATAGCCCCAAAGAAACCAGTCATATCCGCTGACGCGCAAAAATCTTTAAACGTTCCGCAAAAAATTATTTTTTTATCAAGGTAGAGGAGATGGCGGGCATATTTGCCGATCAGGCCGGTGTCGTGTGTCACCAGAATAATCGTTGTGCCCTTATGGCGATTCAGTTCCTCGATCTGAGTGTAGAAAATATCTCTGGTTTCAGGGTCCAGAGCGGTTGTCGGTTCGTCGAAAATTAGCAAATCAGGTTGGCCGACTAATGTACGCGCAAGCATGGCGCGTTGTTGTTCGCCGTAAGACAGCTCTCCAATCAAGCGGGTAGCGAGATGGCCGATTCCCATGAGCTCAAGAGCCTTTTTTATTTTTTGCGACTGACTTTTGGAAATTCCCATTTGGACAATCTCCTCAACCGTGCTGGGAAAGTGAGTATTCAAAGCGCTCAACCTTTGGGGCAGATAACCTATTTTATTCCACTTACGAAACATATTGAGCGGCTGGCCAAAAAGATTGATACAGCCTTTTTGCGGCTTCAAAATGCCCAGAATATTTTTTATAAGGGTGCTTTTCCCGGAACCGTTCGGTCCCACGATGCCCAGGTAATCGCCTTTGTTCACAGTAAAAGAAATATCGCTTAGTATTTCCAGGCCGTTGTAAAAGAAGGTCAAATCATCAATACTGATTAAGTTTACCGGCATTGCATTCCCTTTTTTAAAGTATTCAAATTATCTTCCATAAGTGAGATAAAGGATAAACCACTTTTCATGTCTTTTTTACTGATATCATGTCCGTTATTGAGTTTGAGTAATCCGGTACCAGTTTCCTGGGCGATCGTTTGGGCAAGACGAGGTGCAACAAGATCTTCATAGTAAATATAAGGAAGATTTTTCGCTTTGACTTGCTCAATGAGGGAGACTATTTTTTGCGGATTCGCTTCGGCATCAGCCGTTACATTGGATGCTGCGACATATATAAGATTATATTTTTTAGCCAGATAAGCAAATGCCCAGTGGCCGGCGTGCAGAATTGTTTTTGTTTTGCATTTGTTTAATTCATTGCGGTATCTCTGATCCAGCGCAATCAATTTAAGCTTGTATTCCTGCGCGTTTTTTAAATAATAGTCGCTGTTATGCGAATCCTTTTTTACAAACGCAATGGCAATATTGTCGACCATCTTTTGTGCATTATCCAGATCAAGCCAGATATGAGGGTCGAATTTAGAAGCATGTTCTTTATGCTCGTCATGCCCAATATCTCCGCGATGTACATGATGTCCCTCCTCATCGGACAAATGAAGCAGGAATGCGCCGTTTCCTGTTTCTATGGCCAGCATGCTGGTATCTTCGGCAGCGGCATTGATGATTTTATACGCCCATTGTTCCATTTCAAAGT
>PLNU01000063.1 GCA_003142835.1 Syntrophaceae bacterium | reverse complement strand
TGGATTCGCAGAGATCGCAGCAAAAATGGAACACCGAAGCCTTTAAATCCCCGTTCATTATGTCAAACCCATGGATATGGTCCTGTAAAAGTTCAGCCATTGCAGACCGTTTGTCCCGGCGCTTCAGATCCGTGTGGTTCGCTTGATTCAGAAAGATAAGCTTTGTCAGAAACGCCTCTTTCCGGTGATGATTCGCCGATTTGTTTTCGAAAATATTGACCTGGCTGAATGGCGATGCGTGAATCTTAAACAATCCGCCGTCTTTTGTGATAGCGGGCGCATCATCGGAGAGGACATTGTCTCTTTCGACGTACCCCGCCACTGTGCTTTTGCCGGCGCCGGAAGCCCCCAGAAACAGACAACCTTCTGATTTTATGCTAACCCCTGCCCCGTGGATCATGAGTTTGTTCTGTTCAGCCATAACAATCGCTATAAAGAGAAACAGCAGCTTGTGTAAACTACCCAGAATAAAATTTTTACCTTTCGATCTGAACAGGTAAATGTGGCCTTTTTGAGAATGAAGATTATAGACCAGTACCCCGTTTAGAAATCCGATCAACAGGGGTGCGTCTGAAAAAGGATAATGCCTTTCAACATGATGGAGGATTCTCAGTGTTTCCCGGTCTTTTTTTTGCGAGAGTCGGGTGGGGAAAGCGGTAAATTTACGGAGTGTTGTAAAATGGTTATAGGATATGGTGACTGGAATGGCTTCATTGCCCCCTTGTTTGAGAAAACCACGAAAGAAATCCTGCAAGGGGGTCAGAAAAAACGCTATTGCCTCATCCATTTGGATCGCCACGGATGTTCCGGCAATAACGAGGATCATTTTTTTCATTTATTTCGGCAGGTCCTCTTCGGCGACTACATCAACAACGTTCAGGACGTAATTTTGTGCCATATCGATGGCTTCGCCGGTATCGACTTTTTTGCCACGGCCATCAAAAATCAGGTTAATGACAGGTTTCATGGGTAGCGACCGGTTGGTGCGGCAGACCCTGCCGATGGCGCCATTATTCAATTTGACATAGCTGCCAATTGGATAGATCGACATTTCTTCAAGAAAGACCTTGAGAATCTGTGGTGAAAACAATAGATCTTTGGATTCAATCAATTGCCGAACAGAAGTAAATTGCATGAGCGCCTTTTTATGCGGGCGATTATGCGTCATGGCCTCATAAGAGTCGCAAATTCCGATAACTTTGGCATATTCGCCAATCTCATCGCCTTTGAGACCCCGTGGATAGCCCTGCCCGTTTTCCCGTTCGTGGTGGTCATAGATCGTTTCCAGAAGCCAGGGATAATCATTCTGATAAGGCAAGAGGATGTCCCTGCCCATTTCGGGATGCTTTTTAATCACACCTATTTCAGCATTCGTGAGGTTTCCGGTCTTATTAATAATGCTGTCAGGCACCAGAAACATGCCGATGTTCTGCAGGAGCGTCGCCAGTCCGAGTTCGATGAGCTTCGAACTCGGATAATTCAAACGCAATCCGATTTTCAGGGCGTAGATCATGGTATGCACAGGCTGAAAAATATTATAATCCCCCTCATTGCCGAACTTCAGCGTTAGCGGATGAATGCTGAACAGCAGTTCGGTGGAATTGGCAATTTTATTGAGTAGTGAAATGGCAGGGTCAAGTTCAATGAGGGTATGATTCTTTACGCTGTTTCTAACGCTTTCCATGTATGTTCGCGCTGTTAAGTAAATATCGTCAACATTGTGAACCTCACTGTACGGGATCGGCGTATGCCTCTCTGCTAAAGACGATGTTCCTTCTTCCCGGGACTCCCGTTTCGCGAAGCTGCTTAAACGAAGTAAATCTGATGGACTGTCCTTTTTTGATGAGGGCGTCTCATTCATTCGTTTCACAATATCGGATGCTCTTACCATAGGGTGAAAAACCTCACTACTCGATTAAAATGGACAAGGGGCTGGTGATATGCCCGTCAACAAATCTTAAATCTTAAAGCGAGACCTTTGCACAACCACANNTGCAAAGCTCTTAACCCGTCTCGTAAAATGCCTTTTTACGAGAACGTCAACATTCAAGTTATTCTTTTTACAAAATCCATTTGCAGTAGATCCGCCAGAAAACGATCTACATCTTTTTCAACCTGGTCCATTGGAACGCTCTGATACTCACCCGCAATCCGGGCGATCATCCCTTCTACCGGGTGAAGACCATCACAAAGTTCATAGAGAGATGTTCCAACCCGGTTGATATACTTAAGATTTCCAGAATCCGGATCATACAGATAGGCGCCATTTTCTTCTTTACGAAATGTAATTTGTGTATTCTGAATTAATCTGCACTCTCGCTTCATAGCATGATCCAACGCTATTAATATTTATTTGATTTTCGAGCTATTTATAATATATAAAGAAAAAATTCAAGATAGAAAATTAATTATTTGAGAGACGACGTGAAAACACAGATGGAAGATCAGTTTGTCGTGAGCATTCTCGATGATCTGACAAATCAGGACCAAGGCGCTAACGTCGGGCAATGTATCGCTGAACAAGGCAATGCCCTTGACTGGAATTATTTAATCCGCAACATGTCCGCCGAAGGTGTTTCCTTTCTCTTCTTTTACTACATCGAACAATTCCATCTTCAGGATCTTCTCCCGGCAGGTGTGTATGACGTGCTGTCCAGTGAGTATTACACCAATTTGAGGCGGAACATACTTGCTTGCACGGTGCTGAAACCGGTCTTTGATAAATTCAATGAACAACAAATACCCTTTATCGTCCTGAAAGGCATTGCCTTGGCCGAACTGGTTTACCCTGGATTTGCCATGAGAGGTATGTCTGATGCCGATATCCTGGTAAAGAAGGATAATGTTTGCATGGTTGACACCTGCCTTTCTGCTCTGGGGTATATCTCCCGGGATAGTTCTGTTGAGCAAGCGCTTGATAACCCGGTGGGCTACCTGGCCAGTCTGGACTATCAAAAAAGTGATGGATCTCTTCCGAATCTCCTCATCCACTGGCACCCGGTCAATACGTCTGTTCCGGCTTTCATGTTCGCCGGGCAGGTCGATCCGGACCGGCTTTGGGAAATGGCGATTCATACGGAAGTGGCCAATGCAAAAGCCCGTATCCTCTGCCCGGAACATCAAGTGATTTATCTCTGTGAACACGCGTTAAGAATCAATCATTCTTTTGATCGTCTCATCTTGATTTATGATATTTTTTATGTTATAAGTTCGCTCAAGTATGAGATCAAATGGGACTTCATCATCGAGGAAGCCCGGCGGTTTAATTTATCGAAACTGGTCTTTTTAAGCCTTACTGTTGTTAAGCATTATACATCGTTGACTATTTCTGAGGAGATCATGCGAAGATTATATTCAGTGGATTTGACATTCGGTNNATTTTCTGAATCTTCAATTCAAGAATCGGCGTTTCCGCGGTAGCAGTATTCTTGTCTATCTGGCCATGAATGAAGGATTCATCGAAAAATGCCGCTTTTTACTAAGAACCTTTTTCCCCCCTTGGCAAATCCTCATGCAAAGACAATATGTAAAAAATGGTGAATTCAGGATAGCCTATTATGTCTTGCGTTTCCGGGAAGTGTTATCGCACTTGTTCAGGATTTACCGGCGTCAGTATAAATTCTGAACCTTCATTTGATAGATTGATCGGATATTTTAAAAAAGGGCATGGAGGTTGAAGGAAAGATGAACAACAGCAGTAAAAATATCTTCTTAATCGTAATACTATGCCTGATCGTGGGCTCTCTTGTTGCATGCGGATCGGTTGGCGTGGTCAAGGGTATACCGGTCAAAACATACAAGATCCCTCCGGCCGATCTGGCATTGATGGAAAAGCAGGCAAAAGAGACCAATGAGGAAATCCTGCAATTGACCCAGGTCAAGCAGAATAACGTCTTCACGGAAAAACGCGGTATTCCGGAGTACATCATCGGTCCGGGCGATGTCCTGGCCCTGACATACTGGATGCCCTATTCATCCTATTCACCGGCAGCCGGACAGCAGACGCAGGGCACCGCCGAAGGGTTCATGCAGACGTCCTTTAATGTGACGGT
>PLNU01000081.1 GCA_003142835.1 Syntrophaceae bacterium | reverse complement strand
CCTGCCCTTATATATGGAATATGTTTTTTTCTTTGTTTCTTTCTGGGACTTTGAAACAGCTTGGTACAAGAAGGAATTTTTCTATTGACAGCTTATCATTCCCCATTAGCGAAATTTTGATTAACTAATCTGATCAAAAAATGAAAAATAAACGACAAAATGTCTACATTGATGAACGAGAATTAAGAAAGCGCCGCCGTGAACGTATCATTATGATAGTTGTAGGCGTAATAGTTATAGCGTTCACCTTAATTGCCAGCCGATTCGCCCAAAGAGATGAAGTATCCATATCGACAAATATTCTCGTTTATGGTCTCACCAGTATTAACGTCATCCTGATAATTCTCTTGCTTTTCCTGATTGTCCGGAATGTGGTCAAGCTGTTTTACGAGCGTCGCCGGGGTATTATCGGTTCCAAGTTAAGGACAAAACTAGTAGCTGCTTTTGTAGGCTTATCGCTTGTACCGACAATATTACTTTTTTTGTTTGCCATTAATTTTCTTTCTTACAGCATGGAGTTTTGGTTCAACATTAGGATTGGCGATGCATTGAACCGGTCGTTGGAAGTGGCTCAAGTTTATTACCAGCAAATGGCGGAACAAGCCAAGTACAATGCCCGTCAAATCAGTGCGGATATCACTAAAAATCGTCTTTATGAGCGTGCAAGAGTTGATTATCTGAAAAGTTTCATCGGCCAGCGGCAAAAGAATTATAAAGTTGGTAAGGTCGAGATTTATTTTGATTTCCAAAAAGAGAATATGTTTTTTTCCGATACTGAAAGTTCGGAACTTGTTCCGTTAAAGATTGAACCTAAAATGCTGGAAGATATTTATTCAGGCAAAGAGGTATCCACAGTTCAGCCAACCAATATCGGGGAGACAATTTTTGGTGTCGTGCCTGTTTTTTCTTATGCTGTACCAACGGAAGTAATCGGCCGTGTTTCCGTAAGCTACACTATACCGAAAGGTTTTGTAGATAAACTGAGGAGTATTGCCGATTCGTCGGAGCAGTACGGCCAGATCAAACTTCTGAAAACCCCTATTAAACTAAATTACATTATTACCTTATCCATTGTGACCTTATTAATTATTTTTCTGGCGACGTGGTTTGGGCTCGCTCTGGCCAAAGCAATCACGGTTCCTATTCAGGATCTGGCCCAAGCCACAAATAGGATTACTCAGGGAGATTTGGATACTCGTATTGATATTGAAGCGGACGATGAAATTGGTCTCTTAGTGAAATCATTTAATCAAATGACCACGGATTTAAAGAAAAGTAAGACTGGTCTGGAAGAAGCAAATATGAGTTTGGAGCAGCGGCGCAAATATATGGAAACGGTTCTGCGCAATGTCTCCGCAGGCGTCATATCCGTGGATAGAAGTGGAATAATCACAACAATTAATAGCGCTGCTGAAAAAATGCTCCAAATTAAGGCGGATAAGATTCTTTATCAAAATTATCGCAATCTGATCATGCCCGAGCATATGGCTCTTTTGGATGAATTTTTACAGGAAATGAAAGAAAATAATGAAAGTTCGTTAGAAAAACAATTGGAATTGATGCTTAAGGATAGAGTTCTTACTGTTCTCGTGACGATCACAACGATCAGAGATGAGGAAGGTAATGATTCCGGCGGCGTGGTGGTGTTCGAAGATCTAACTCAGTTACAAAAGGCGGAGCGTGCGGCAGCTTGGCGTGAGGTTGCCCGGCGTATGGCCCATGAAATAAAGAATCCGCTTACACCGGTTCAGCTTTCCGCGCAAAGATTACAACGGAAATATGGTGACAAGTTAGGAGAAGAAGGGTCGGTTTTTAAAGAGTGCACGCAAACGATAATTGATCAAGTCGAAGTGTTAAAAAACCTGGTCAATGAGTTTTCCCGTTACGCACGTATGCCTGTGACCACGCCTACACTCAACGATTTGAATTCAGTAGTTGCCGATTCTGTTTTACTCTTTCAAGATGCTCATAAGGATATTGTTTTCGAATTTAAGCCTGCCGTGGGATTACCAAAGCTTAACATTGATGCTGAGCAAATCAATAGGGTTATGATTAATTTGCTGGACAATGCCGTTGCGGCAATTAAAAAAGAAGGGCAGATAAAAGTTGCTGTAAGTTTTGAAGAAACGCAGCGCATGGCCAGTGTAATTGTGGCTGATAATGGAGCGGGAGTTCCCTACAGTGATAAAAGGAAGATGTTTGAGCCGTATTTTTCAACTAAGAAATCGGGGACCGGCTTGGGTTTGGCCATCGTCAGATCGATCATTTTTGATCATCATGGTCAGGTCAGTGTCACCGACAACAAACCAACGGGAACGATAGTATCTTTTCAGTTACCGGTTCCCGAAGTTTAAATTATATGTTAAAAAGATAAAATAAGCGGATGAATAATAATTATGAATGATACGATTCTTGTAGTTGATGATGAAGTATGCATTTGCCAATCGTTAAAGGCAATTTTGAGCGATGAAGGTTATCAGGTTCTGGTGGCTGGCAGCGGCGAAGAAGCAATTAAAGTTGTTGAGGAAGAAATGCCCCAGCTTGTGTTGCTCGACATTTGGCTGCCGGGAATTGATGGTCTGGAAACGCTCAAAGCTATTAAAGCGGCCCACCCCAATGTACTGGTAATTATGATGTCCGGTCACGGTACAATTGAAACCGCGGTGAAAGCGACGAAATTAGGCGCTTTTGATTTTATAGAGAAGCCTCTTTCTCTGGACAAAGTTATTATTATTATTAATAACGCGCTTAATGTAGTGCGCCTGGAAGAAGAAAACATCTTATTAAAACAAAAGGTTTCTCATGAATACGAACTCACGGGTAACTCTCTGATAATAGCAGAGCTCAAAGAGATGATCAACATTGTTGCTCCGACGAATGCGTGGATTCTGATTATGGGAGAAAACGGCACGGGCAAGGAATTGGTGGCCCGTTCTATCCATCATCTGAGCCGAAGATCACATAAACCGATTGTTGAAGTCAACTGTGCGGCGATACCGGAAGAGCTTATTGAAAGCGAATTATTTGGCCATGAAAAAGGAGCCTTCACCGGGGCGACGGAAAAGAAGCGTGGTAAATTCGACCTGGCCCATGAAGGAACAATGTTTCTTGATGAAGTGGCTGATATGAGCTTGAAGGCGCAGGCGAAGATTCTGCGGATTCTGCAGGAAAAGAAGTTTGAACGGGTCGGCGGTAATAAGCTGATTGATATGGATGTAAGAGTTTTAGCCGCGACCAATAAAGACCTGGAAAAGGAAATGGAAGTAGGGCATTTCCGGCAGGATCTTTATTATCGTTTGCATGTAATACCCTTGCGTGTTCCAACCTTGCGTGAGAGAAAGGAAGACATAAAGCTTCTGGCCCAGCGATTTTTACTCGATTTTGCGGCTAAAGAAGGACAAACGCAAAAAGTCTTAACGGAGGATGCTCTGGCTTTGCTGATGCAACATGATTGGCCCGGTAATGTTCGCGAACTAAAGAATATTATTGAGAGGCTTATTATTCTAACTCCATCCAACGAAATCACGGCTAAAGATATTCCGTTGCCCAATGTTAAAATAGAAAATGGAGCGTTCTCCGTGGATTCGGTAGTCGTTGTTGCCGACTTATTAAAAGATGCCAAGATGGATTTTGAACGTCAATTTATCATCAAGAAATTAGAAGAAAACGAAGGTAATATTTCTAGAACTGCGGAAGCAATTGGCTTGGAGCGTAGTAATTTGCATAAGAAAATTAAAAGCCTCAAAGTTGTGACAAAAGACGAATCTTAATCATTGCTGCCTTCTGTTACTTTAAATTTTCATTAACTTTTTTATAATTCAGCTGGCTTTTCATATCGGAGATAGAAAATTTGTTGAAGGGGAGAAATATAAATCCGAGTACCACTACAATGGCTATGGATAAGAAGTGGTAAACAACTGCAAAAGAAAGCGCTTCAGCTTCAGCTAAACCAAAAATCATTACGGCCCGAACACAGGCGAGATGCCAATTACCAATATAACCCGGTGCTGTGGGAATGGCTATGCCCACAATGAGAAAAATCATTACAACGAATGATGCCATTACCGGCAAGGTAAAGCCGAAAGACAGAAGCAATATATAAATTGCCAGCACATCCAAAAGCCAGACTAAAGCCGAAAGAAAAAATAAATACAATAGAAATTTAATATTAGTAATAACCTGAAAACCATCGATAAAATGATGGATCAATTCATCTATCTTATGTGCAAAATTTCCGGGAAACTTGCCGAGAATTTTATTAATAATTTTTAAGGCTTTTTCTCTGCGCCATATTAAGCCCAGAATGCAACAAAAAATTACCAATGTCAGAGAAAATAACAAAACACAGGATATAATCATCCAGGAAGGTAAATCAGTGTAGAAAAGTACAACCACAGCAATTGTCAGTACGGAAAAACCATCCAGAACTCTTTCGACAAGAATAGTGCCCAAAGCCGAAGACATTTTAATCGTACTTCGTTTGGCTATGAGATAGGGTCTGGCCAGTTCACCAATGCGTGCTGGAATTGAGGCTATCGCAAGAAAGCCCACACAGGTAACTGAAAAAAGAGAAAATTGATCTATCTTTTCCATCGGCTGTAAAATAACGCCCCAGCGATAGGAACGCAGCCATTGCATTAAAATTACAAGGAGGATGAAAAAAATAACGTAACTAAATTGAATTTTCTTCAGAGCACGGGAAACATCCTGAAGATTAATTTCTTTTACGGACAAATAAACCAAGACGATGCTGATGATGCTGATCAGGATACCTAGGATAACTTTTTTATTCATTTTATTATCAGGCCGCAACCTGGTGTATATATTTAATTTTTGGCCAGATTCTCGGCAATTCTATCATGTAAAAGCTGGGAAGAAAGTTTATTTCCTATTAATCCCACGCGAATAGAGACAGTAGTGAAATTTTTAGATTTATATTTGATATCGAAATTGACCTTTTCATCATTAATCACAGTAGTAATTTTACCCTGAGCAATTTCTCTGGCAGGAGCAACTTCAATACCGCGCATATCAGCTACCGTTTTTTCGCAAGCGCTCCATACCTTGTCAAAAGAAGCATAATAATCGGTTTTTAATTCGCTGTTGACATAAAAAAAAGTTCCCGCCGTACTTGCTCCAACGGCCGCACCTCCAACAACCAATGCGGCACAACCGGAAAAAAGAAAGAGAGTAAATAATGGGATCAGCAGCCAGATATTATTTCTTTTCATGTTCCTACCTCTAGTAAATTTTACGTCTGCATTTTTAGAACATATTAGTTCCGGTATTGCAATAGCTATTATCAATTTTAGCTTATACCAATTCTAAATCAAAGCGCTATCTTTGTTAGCAGCGTCGTCGGCTTCCTCAACGTATTACTTCCGGNNGCATCCCCAAAGGGGGCACAATAAAAATAGATTATTTCCTTACCGGTGAGCTACGCCATTATGGCGTTGCGCACATACGCATCGTCGCCTCCTCCTTGCCGCCTCGATATCATCTTTGATTTAGAAATGGTATTGGTTGAGAATTAATTAGATGCATTACTTAGTTTTTCAAATTCCCTTAAAAGTTCTTCCTGTTTTTTATTCAGGTCTGTAGGTATCTGGACAAATACTTCAACGATCTGATCACCGCGCCCATAGCCACGAATATGGGGAATGCCCTTTCCTTTAAGACGAAATGTTTTTCCGTTTTGACTACCGTGGGGGATTTTTATTTTTTCTTTTTCTTCCAGAGTAGTGACCTCAATTATTGCTCCCAGGGCAGCTTGAACGAAAGAAATAGGAACGCGGTAGATTATGTCGTCACCTGATCTTACAAAAAAATCATGGTCTTCAACATGCAGGAATACATACAGGTCGCCACTCGGTCCTCCCTGATCACCGGCTTCACCTTCGCCGCGCAGGCGCAGACGGGAACCTGTTTCTACGCCGGCAGGAATTTTTAATTGTACAGATTTTACAATTTTTTCTTTACCCATGCCCCGGCAATGGCTGCATGGCTTGGCGATGACTTTACCGTGTCCTCCGCAATGAGGACAGGTAGAGCTAATAGTGAAAAAACCGCTGGATTGAATGACCTGACCTCTTCCCTGACAGGTGCGGCAGGTTTCGGGAGATGTTCCGGCTGCGGCACCACTGCCATGACATTTTTGGCAGGTGCTTAGTTTCTCTAAATCAATAGTTGTGGTCAAACCAAAAGCGGCGTCGAGAAAAGAAATCTTTAGATCATAACGCAAATCAGCTCCAGCGCGCGCAGCGGAGCGCGATCGCCCTCGTCCTCGTGCATTGCCGAATCCGAAAACATCTTCAAAAATATCGCCGAAATTGGTAAAAATATCGTCAAATCCGTTAAATCCTCTAAAACCTGTATTGCTTAAGCCTTCATGACCGTAATGGTCATAAATTTCTCTTTTTTGTTTGTCGCTCAGTACTTCGTATGCTTCGGCTGCTTCTTTGAATCTTTCTTCCGCTTTTTTGTCTCCCGGATTTTTATCCGGATGACATTGCATTGCTGTTTTGCGATAATTCTTTTTTATTTCTTCATCCGAGGCTGTTTTGGGTATGCCTAGAATCTCGTAATAATCCCTTTTTGTCATGAGCTTTTTTCAAGTTCCTCCGCTTTCATAATGTTCTTGAGCGAATTTAACATTTCTTCATTATTTGTTTTCTCCAGGGCGTGCCGGGCAAAGAAATATTTTTTTAATTCAATCGCTTTTTTCCCGATATTTTCCCAGTCTATAAATGATAATTCCAGGTTCAGTGCTTTAGCGGCACGTTGAAAAAGCATGACATCTCCGCTGTCAAAGGCAATATTTTTAATCTTCTGGATACCTTCATTATGGTTTGATTTTTGAAAAAAGTCGAGTGCATCGGAACATGCTCCCGCTTCTAAAAATAAGTCACCATAATGAATCAGATCATCTGGGTTGGTGCTATCAAGATACAAAATTTTTTGCTTTAAACGATAATCGGGTAATTTTCTATTGCTCAAGAATGCCTCCTGAAAAGGATAATATCTTTTAGATAAATATGTTATAATATAGTAATGATTTGGTCTAAGTCAATAACAGGCAGTAAATCATTTTACTAGACGCTTTAAGGCTTCTTCGTATTTTGCCTTAGTATTTTTTATAATTTCCGGAGGAAGTTCCGGCGCGGGGGGCTTTTGATTCCATTTGATCGAAAGAAGGTAGTCTCGCAAAAATTGTTTATCGAAACTTTTTTGCGCCCGGCCTTCTTCGTAGTCCAAAGCTGGCCAGAAACGGGAAGAATCGGGAGTAAGCAATTCGTCGATCAGGATTAATTCTTTGCCGATCAGGCCAAACTCCATTTTTGTATCGGCAATGATAATTCCCGCCTTCAGCGCTATTGCCGCCGCCCTTTCATAAATAGCCAGAGAAATATTTATAATTTTTTCAGTTAATTCCATGCCGACGATATCTTCCATTTCACTTCTGGTTATTGCTGAATCATGCTCACCTTCAGGAGCTTTTGTCGTCGGAGTAAAAATAGTCTGGGGCAGCTTGGACGATTCTTTCAAACCGGGTGGTAGTTTAATGCCCGAAATAGATTGGTTGTGATGATAATCTTTCCAGCCGGAACCGGAAAGATAACCGCGCACAATACATTCGACAGGCAGCGGGTTGGCTTTTTTAACCAGCATACTCCTGCCTTCCAGACTGGCGGCATAGGGAGCGCATTCGGGAGGAAAATCGGCCGTATCCGTCGATATGATATGATTGCCGATGATATCTTCCATTTGCGTAAACCAGAAAGTGGACATGCGGTTTAAAATTATGCCTTTGCCGGGTATCGGATTGGGCATGATCACATCAAATGCGGAAATACGGTCGGTGGCGACGATCAGTAGATATTCTTGTACGGTATAAAGGTCGCGAACTTTACCGCGCTTGATAAAATTTAATTTGGGGAAATTGGTCTGCTGGATATTTTTTGTCATAAGTGATCTACTCCTTTATTGAACTGATGGGTTGTGCTTTTTTTCATGGCCAATGGTGGAAGTAGGTGTCCGCCCGTAATTATGGCCTGGCATAACTTTGGTATCATCAGGCAGCGTGAAAAGTTTTGTCTGGATGGAATTATACATTATCTGCCATGAACCGCCGGGTAAATCGGTTCTGCCTACAGCTTCCACAAAAAGAGTATCGCCAGTGAAGACATATCCCGGAGTATACAGACAAATGCCGCCGGGAGAGTGGCCGGGCGTGTGAATAACTTTGAGCTCAATATTGCCTGCGGAAATTATCATGCCGTCTTTGACCAGTATGTCGGCAGGCGGCGATTGTTTAGCGCCGAACATCTTGAGCATCATAGCCGGGGTGGAAGTAAGCATGATGGCATCATCCTCATGCACAATTATTTTAGCCCCGGTCAGCTTCTGCATTTCGGCATTGCCGCCGATATGATCAACATGACCATGAGTGTTGATTATATAATTAATTTGCAGTTTGTTTTGTTTCGCTACTGCAATAATTTCCTGGGCATTATCCGCAGGATCAATTACTAAAGCATCACCGGTGACGGTATCCCCGACAAGGTAAGCAAAAACGGCCATGTGGCCGACCTGCAATTGTTTTATGAACATCCATGCTCCTCCCTGAAAGATTATACCAATTCGCTTTCTTTGGCTAGCTTTGTTGGCAACGCAGCCCGGTGCATTCCTGTGGCGTCGTCGGCTTCCTCAACGTATGTACAATACGCCTGCGGAGCCTCCTCCTTGCCGCCTCGTTATCCTTTGAAAGCGAAATGGTATTATATGAGGAAGTTAGCATTATTTTGTTTGATTCGTCAATTTAAATCCGGCGCTGAAGCTCTGTATCTTAATGGCGCTGCAATATTGCCCCAAAAAAGCCATCCGTATTGTGTATATGAGGGTAAGTGCGGAAAAAACCGCTCTTATCAATGAGGGGTTTTTTTATTGTTTCGGGGATAGGGCCTAAAGTAAATTGAGGGTTGTTCATCAGAAAATGCCTGATAACATCCTCGTTTTCCGCAGGCAGGAGAGAACACGTGCAATAAATTAAACGGCCCCCTTTTTTAACTGCTGGCGCTGCATTTTGCAAAATTGTTTTCTGAATTGCCGCATAGCCTTCCAGATCAAGGGCTTTGGTACGCCACTTAATTTCGGGATTGCGCCGCAGTGTTCCGGTGCCGGAGCAAGGAGCGTCCACAAGAACTTGATCGAACTTTTCTTTTAATGCGATAGGCAGCATGATGCTGAGATCAACCTGTTGTGTTTTGATATTATTAATCCCCAGTCTGTCTATTTCTTTTCTTAATTCAGTGAGCTTTCCGGGATGGCGATCAATTGCGCGAATGTGTCCATCGTTCTTCATGATTGCAGCCAGATGAGTCGTCTTGCCGCCGGTGCCGGCGCAAACATCCAAAATATTTTCGTTGTTTTTGGGATTTATTAAATAAGAAACAAGTTGCGCCCCTTCATCCTGGATGCGCAAGAGTCCTTCGCGGAAGAAATCGGTTTTTTGAATAGGCTGAGTAGAATCGGTTAAAACAATTCCGTCTGGAGAAAAATTTGTTGTCGCACAACTGAATCCTTCTGCCTTTAGCTTTAGTTCCAGCTCTTCTTGTGATGTCTTTATTTTGTTAATCCTGATAGTCATAAGCGGCATTTCGTTATTGGCCTTACATAGTGCCAATGCTTCTTCTTTACCGAAAATATTGAGCCATATTTTGGTAAGCCAGAGCGGATGGGAATGGAAGGCGGCAATATGCTCAGCCGGTTGTTTCTCCCAGGAAGGGAAAGAGATTTTATCACCGTGGCGCAGATAGTTTCTCAAGATGGCATTAGTAAGCCCGCTTTGGGCCGGAGCAATTATTTTGGCGGATTTAACCGCTTCATCAACAACCGCAAAAGCAGGCAGACGGTCACTGAATTTAAGCTGATAGAGGCCGACGCGCAAAATATTCTTGATGCTTTCATCCATTTTGGCGAAATCACCGCGGTATAATTTTGATATTATCCAGTCCAGATGTCCCTGAAAACGCAATACTCCATAGACAAGGTGAGTGAGCAGCCGCCCATCCGGCGTTCCGGATAATGTGTTTGAGTCCAGACATGCATCAAGCAGCTCTCCGGCAAAAGACTGGCTTATGCGAACTTGACTCAAAATGTCGACAGCCTGATGGCGAATTGATTTTTTCATGTTTTAGAATAAATAATAGCGGGGCTTGTTTTATCTGGATATTTACCCTTAACAGTCAGATAAAAATTACGAATTGTCCGCATGTCTTGATCCAGATCGCCAGTTGGGTATATTAGCGGTCCTGCTCCACCGGTTTTGCTAGCATAATCGAGAAACGCAAGCTGAATGGGAACATGGGCACTTACCGCAATATGATAAAACCCTGATTTCCAGTAACCTGTTTTATGACGGGTGCCCTCAGGAGCCAGAGCAAGAACAAATTTTTTGCTTTCGTTGAATGTAGATATCATTTGATCCACGATATGGCTTGATAATGCCCTGTCGATTGGGACGCCTCCCAACCACTTCATCAGTGGGGAGAAAGGCCAGCGGAACAATTCTTTTTTTGCTATAAAGCGGGCGTCAAGTTTCAACGCGAATGCCAGGATAATTCCATAGAATAAGTCCCAGTTAGATGTGTGTGGTGCAACAATCAGAACATATTTGGCCTGTTTGGGTAACAGCCCCTTTTTCTTCCAGCCGAGTATTTTTAAAAGAAACAGGGATACGCCAAGCCAAAATGATTTTAAGACCGGGGTATTAAAAATTGTATAACGCATAACGTTTTACACCTGATACCAATTCTAAATCAAAGCGCTATCTTTGTTAGCATCGTCGTCGGCTTCCTCAACGTATGTGCAATACGTCTCGTCGCCTCCTCCTTGCCGCNNTTTGATTTAGAAATGGTATAATCTATTTTTCTTCATTGTAAAATAGTTTCCGGCTGCAAACGATAGCCCCGCAGAAATTCGTTTATCGTCATTCTTTTTTTACCGGCAAGTTGTACCTCTTTTAGAATTACATAACCGTCAGCTGCTGCAACCGGCAAACCTTGAGATGTATCCGCGCCAATCGTACCCGGTATTTCTTTTCTTTTGCCAGGTTTGGGTTCTGCCAAAAATATTTTTAATGCTTGTCCTTCTAAAAAAGTATAAGCGGCGGGCGCGGGGCAAAGCCCGCGAATGAGATTGACAATGTCTGTGCTGCTTTCCTGCCAATTGATCCGGCCGGTTTCCTTGGTCAGACGAGGAGCAAAGGTGACTGCGGATGAATCCTGCGGATGTCTTAATGCTGTGCCGGAGATTACCTGTTCAATGGCCGTCATGAGCAAATCAGCGCCTTCCTTTGCCAGACGGTCATGCAACTGGCCATAGGTTTCAGTGGCGCCGAGAGGTATTTCGCTTTGCAATAAAATATCGCCGGAATCCATTCCTTCATCCATCAGCATGATAGTAACACCGGTTTTCGTTTCACCTTGGATGATACTCCAGTTGAGCGGCGCTGCGCCGCGGTATTTCGGCAGGAGGGAAGGGTGGATATTGAGGCAGCCAAATTTTGGAAATTCAATGATGGTT
>PLNU01000164.1:8322-12500 GCA_003142835.1 Syntrophaceae bacterium | reverse complement strand
AATCAAAGATGATATCAAGGCGACAAGGAGGAGGTGACCCGGCATGCGCCGGGCAGGCATCCGGCGTATATGTCCATATGTTGAGGAAGCCGACGACGCCCCAGGCATGCCCAGGCATTCGCCGGGGTTCCCTGCCGGGCTGCGTTGCTAACAAAGATAGCGCTTTGATTTAGAAATGGAATAAATCTGTCCTGAACAATATTTGACTTTCCGAACACTGTCAAATTAAGTCTCGTCACTTTTGTTACGTATAACATACCCTACGAGTCCACAACTTTCAATTTGGAATGGGAGTGAAGGATTGCCATTTGTAATCAGCTTTAGAGCCCCCCCACTGAATCAACGGCAGAGTCCCTCGCTTTTAACCAAGTCTAACAATTTGCAGTCTCCTAATGTACACGCTTTTTGCGCATCACGGCAGCCAAGATTGTTGTTGCCCTGCAATAAATAAGTAACCCCCCGGTTGTTGTAGGCCTCGATATAATCCGGTTTCAGGCGAATGGCTTCATTATAGTCTTCGAGGGCACGCTGATACTTGCCAAGGTCATCGTAAGCAGCTCCCCGGTTGTAGTAAGCGTCGGCAAAATCAGGTTTCAGGCGGACGGCTTCATTATAGTCTTCTATGGCACGCTGATACTGGCCAAGGTAACGATAAGCACTCCCCCTGTTGTAGTAGGCCTTGGCAAAATCAGGCTCCAGACGGAGGGTCTTATTATAGTCTTCGATGGCACGCTGATACTGGCCAAGGTTAAAGTAAGCGAGTCCCCGTTTGTTGTAGGCCTGGACATAATCCGGTTTCAGTTTAATAGCATTGTTCAAATATTTGATAGCCTTTTTCGGGTCCGTAGGTTTTCCTCCATCCCCCTCCGATAATACATTTGCCTTATCAAACCAATCCACCGCCGTTTCGCTCATTGCCGGGGAACAAAGAAATGTTAAAACAAGAAAGATGGAAAAAATAATTTTGCGCATATCGCCTCCGTTTATATGCTTACATTGTTATTGTATGTGAAGCCAGGCTTGGATTTGAAGATGCCTTCAACTGGATCATAATAGCGCCATTCCATCGTTACTTGACGATCATTTATCGTAACCAATGCATAGCCTTCATAGTTCGTATCGTTGTCAATAGCGGTGATACGGGAAGCTTCTGATGGTGCATAATTCCCGTTTCATGAATCTTTTTCAGCACCGCCGGAACCCGCAAGAATTTGGTAAATAGATTTACTCCCGTCTTTCGTCTGTATCAATGCTAAAGCATACAGATGCGAATGACCGGTGAGGTACATTTTGGCGCCTGCTCCACCCAAGGTATCCCAAAAAGCCTCTCTGTTCGATTTATGATTATGATCGGTCCATTCGTATCCCAGCTGGAACTGGGGCATGTGACCAAAGGCAATCACATGGGGTTGTGCAACAGCGTCACGTTTGGCCAACTGAGACTCTATCCAGTCCATATCGTTACCATGGTAATAGTAGGGACGGTTGACACCCTGTTCAAACTGATTCTGGTTGATGCCGAGGAAATAGGCATTATTAAAGACAAAACTATATTCCATGTCCGGATGAGCTGGGTTGTTCGTTCT
Organism: Syntrophaceae bacterium; assembly: GCA_003142835.1. Classification (GTDB taxonomy): domain Bacteria; phylum Desulfobacterota; class Syntrophia; order Syntrophales; family Smithellaceae; genus FEN-1160. The sequence goes on along the minus strand of PLNU01000164.1, from coordinate 10,914 downwards.
GCCCGCGGGAAGTTGTGGCGCCATCGTTGTATTCCATGCGGAAGTGCAACTATTTATTGTATCACACCAGTATTCATGATTGCCGGGGATGGCATAAACGGGAATGTTCGCGTTATAAACCGATGCCATTGCGCCAATCCAGGCTGTATATTGCGCATTCAGACCGGCAACGTTTTGTCCCCTTCCATCGACCAAGTCACCCCCAGTGATAACCATATTGACCCTCTGCGTCACCATATCTGCGGCCATCCGTTGCACGGCTGGTAGATTCGTATAATTTATTGGATCAGTGGTTTGATCCAGCTTATGATCACTCATATAGGCAAATTTCCATGCCGGAGTAGCTGCATTTGTCGATGAACTGCCGCATGACGTTATTGAAAATAATACAACCAGAGATCCGATCAGACTGCTTAAGATGCACAAAAGTTTCATTTTCTTCATGATGGTTCCTCCTTCGTCTTCGCGTCTTTTATTCGAGCACATCGTTTTCTTCCGCTTCAGACATACTCCTGATAGGTCGGGTCGTACATCTTCGATTTGATATGGCCGAGCAGATCGGCCGGTTCAGGCATCGCGGTGAGTCCCCTCGCGAATGCGACCTTTGCGACTGCCAACGCGATATTGACCGACACCTCGCGAATGCGCGACAAGGAGGGATAAATCCGCCCCAGCATAAAGTCCTCCTCCGAAACCTGTTTATCCAGAGCTTTGGCGGCNNACGCCGGGGAAGATGTAGCTGTTATTCGCCTGACCCGGCACAAAGGTTTGACCGTCCATCGTAACCTTCGGGAACTGGCTGCCGCTGGCGAAAACTGCGCGCTTATCCGTGTAGCGGTATGCTTCTTCGGCCGTGCATTCCGATTGGGAGGTCGGGTTTGAAAGCGCAAAGACTATCGGACGTTTGTTGATCCGGGCCATCGCCTCCAACACCGCAGGGGTGAAGGTGCTCGGCTGGCCCGATGCTCCGATGATCGCCGTTGGTTTGACGGCTTCGACGACCGGGAGGAGATCTCGATGAAGAGGATAGTCTTGGGCGAAGCGGCGCTTGTGCTCAGATAGATCGGTCCGGCTGGTGACGACGAGTCCCTTGGAGTCCACGAACCAGCAGAGGCGACGGGCCTCGTCTTCGGAAAGGCCTTCCTCGACCATCGCGGAAACCATGAGGCTGCCGATACCGAGGGCGGCCCCGCCTGCACCTAAAACCACAAGCCGCTGTTCGGTAAGTTTGCCGCCGATCATACGCAGTGCGGAATACAATCCGGCCAGCGTCATGCTGGCGGTTCCCTGTATATCATCGTTGAACGTGCAATAGTGGTTCCGGTACCTTTCCAGCAGGCGGAAGGCATTCAGGTTTCCAAAATCTTCGAACTGGATCATCGCGCGGGGAAACAGTTTGCCGGTTACCGCCATGAACTCATCGAGCAGGGCATCGTATTGATCGCCCCGCAAGCGCGGTTCCAGCAAGCCGATGTAGCTCGGATCACTCAATACTTCGTTATTATTGGTTCCGACATCAATCATGATCGGCAGACACGTCTCCGGATCGATGCCCGCGCAGGCCGTATAAAGCGATAATTTGCCCACGGGAATTCCCATGCCATTCGCCCCGAGATCACCCAAACCGAGGATACGTTCACCGTCGGTGATAACGATTACACGAACATCTCGATAGGGCCAGTTTTGTAAAACCTCTTTAATACGGTCCCTATCGTACTTCGAGATGAACAGGCCGCGCGGCCTTCGGAAAGTCCTGCTGTATTCCTGGCATGCCAGCCCGACGGTCGGTGTATAGACGATGGGGCTGAGTTCCGCCATGTTGTCGACAAGAACACGATAGAATAGCTTCTCGTTGCGATCCTGCAGACCGATCAGATAAAGGTATTTTTCGAGGTTGTTGAGCTTGCGGCGAATATTGTTCATTACATGTTGAGCCCGCTCGGCTTGCGAGAAGATGCGGGGTGGAAGCAATCCGCGCAATCCGAGTACATCGCGCTCCGCCGCCGTGAAGGAGGTCCCTTTATTCAGACTCGGTTCGTGAAGTAATTCGATTCCTTTCGGAAGTTCTGCAATGATTGGATCATGATCCGACATCGTTTCTCTCCCCCGATTTCTTTAGCCATTTTCCTTGATGAGAACCTGCTCTCAGGCAGGCGGCGTATACAACTCGCAACCTCGCATGTCAATTGAGTCGAGGTTGACGATTTGCTGCTTACAGGAAGTATGATTTGCAGTCCATCTTTACACCTGCTGTCAAGATAACTTAGTCCTACAACAAATAAATCGTGGGGACGCATTTTTATACGTCCCCACGATCATCATATATTACCCATTCTTTATCGCAGCATGTGCTGCCGCAAGCCTCGCAATCGGGACCCTGAAGGGGGAACAGCTTACATAATTCAAACCAGCGATATGACAAAATTCAATCGAGTTCGGATCTCCTCCATGTTCACCGCATATGCCAAGTTTCAAATCTGGTTTTGTTTTGCGCCCCTTTTCTACCGCCATTCTGACTAGCTGACCGACACCATTTCTGTCCAAAGTTTTAAATGGATCAACCGGAAGTATTTTCTTATCAACATATTCCCG
>PLNU01000164.1:5688-8315 GCA_003142835.1 Syntrophaceae bacterium | reverse complement strand
CTCATCACCTTCTCGGCAGTCTGAACTATTATATCTTTCTGCATCTTCAGTTCAGTAACTGTTCCCACCAGCGGAACCATAACTTCAGGCTTAACATCAACCTTCTCTTTTTTCAGCTTGCATGCCGCTTCAAAAATTGCCCTTGCCTGCATCTGGGTAATCTCAGGGTATGTAATGCCCAGGCGGCATCCTCTATGGCCAAGCATGGGGTTGAATTCATGTAAAGCTTCAACCTTAGCCTTAATTTCCTTCACCGAAATGCCCATCTCCCTGGCCATCTCCTGCTGGTTCTTTACCTCATGAGGAACGAACTCATGGAGGGGTGGATCAAGCAACCTGATTGTAACGCCGAATCCCTCCATCGCCTTGAGAATACCGTAAAAATCCTTTCTCTGCATTTTCAAAAGCTTGGCGAGAGCCTTCTTTCTGCCTTTCAGGTCATCCGCGAGAATCATCTCTCTCATGGCCTTGATTCTATCGCCTTCGAAGAACATATGCTCTGTTCTGCACAGACCTATACCCTCGGCGCCGAAGTCGCGTGCGACTTTTGCATCGTGGGGAGTATCGGCGTTGGCTCTGACATTTAATTTTCTGACTTCATCTGACCATTTCATTATTGTTCCGAAATTACCGGATAGAGCCGCCTTTACAGTCGGCACGGTACCCAGCATAACTTCGCCTGTGGAACCGTTCAGGGATATGTAATCTCCCTGTTTTATAACCTTGCCCTGAACCCTGAACTCTCTTTTGGCGTAATTTATATCGATTTCGCCACAGCCAGATACGCAGCACTTACCCATACCCCTGGCAACAACTGCGGCATGCGATGTCATACCGCCACGCGCGGTCAATATGCCCTGAGATGCATCCATACCCCGCAAATCCTCCGGTGAGGTTTCAATTCTAACGAGAATAACTTTTTCACCCTTATTTTTCCACTCATCGGCATCTTCCGCGTTAAACACAACCCTGCCAGTGGCTGCCCCCGGAGAGGCGGGAAGACCTTTGGCAATCACATTTCTTTTTGCCTTAGGATCGAAAGTGGGATGGAGAAGCTGATCAAGCGATGAAGGTTCAATTCTCAGCAACGCTTGTTTCTTATCTATAAGACCCTCATTAACCATATCCACCGCTATATTCACCGCGGCAGGGGCGGTTCTTTTGCCATTTCTTGTTTGAAGCATCCAGAGCTTCCTGTTCTGAATGGTAAATTCAATATCCTGCATATCATGGTAATGGCTCTCCAGTTTTTTATATACACCGTCGAGCTCGCCATAAACTTCCGGCATATATTCTTCAAGCGACTGGAATTTTGTTTTTCTGTCTTTTTCGTTTATGCTATTTTCCTTAGCCCATCTCTTTGAGCCTTCAATGGTTACCTGCTGAGGAGTTCTGATTCCCGCGACAACATCCTCTCCCTGCGCGTTGACAAGATATTCTCCATAGAACCTTTTCTCGCCATTAGAGGGATCGCGGGTGAACGCGACACCGGTCGCGCAATCATCGCCCATATTGCCGAAAACCATAGCCTGAACACTAACTGCCGTACCCCAGTTAGTGTCAATGTCATTCATTTTTCTATATAAAATTGCTCTTTCATTCATCCATGAACCTAATACCGCGCCGATAGATCCCCATAACTGTTCAAAAGGATCGGCAGGTAAATCTTTTTTCAGTTTTTTCTTTATTTGATCCTTATATTTTTTAACAAGCTCCTTCAAATCCTCAACACCAAGCTCCAGATCCAGTTTAACTTTCTTTTTTTTCTTTAAATCATCCATGATGACTTCAAACGGATCATGTTCGTCTTTTGATTCAGGCTTTAGACCCATGACCACATCGCCGTACATCTGAATGAATCTTCTGTATGAATCCCAGGCGAATCTTCCATTGCCGGATTTTTTTATTATACCTTTAATTGTATCGTCGTTTAATCCCAGGTTAAGAATTGTATCCATCATTCCAGGCATTGACGCCCGCGAACCGGATCGAACAGAAAGTAAAAGAGGATTTTCTTTATCTCCGAGCCTTGCGCCCATTGTATCCTCAACTTTTTTTAACGCCTCATAAACTTCTTCTTTAAGACCTTCCGGGTAATTTCTGTTGTTTTTGTAATACTCGACGCAGACTTCCGTGGTTATGGTAAAGCCGGCAGGGACCGGGATTCCAACCTGACACATTTCTGCCAGATTCGCGCCCTTTCCGCCAAGTAGGTTTTTCATTTCCGCCTTACCTTCAGTTATGTTTCCACCGAACAAATAAACCATTTTTGCCATAAGAATCTCTCCTGTTAATAAAAATTTTTTAACGAACTTGCTTTTTAATTCCACTTCTAAATCAAAGATGATATCGAGGCGGCAAGGAGGAGGCGTGTAGGGAACGGTCGCGACCGTTCCCTACAAATACGTTGAGGAAGCCGACGACGCTGCCAACAAAGATAGCGCTTTGATTTAGAATTGGAATAACCGGCGGCAGTATAGGGAAAGCTGCCTTTGATGTCAATAGAATAATGGCAATGACCGTAAAGCTTTGATACCATTTCGCTTTCAAAGGATAACGAGGCGGCAAGGAGGAGGCGTGTAGGGAACGGTCGCGACCGTTCCCTACAAATACGTTGAGGAAGCCGA
>PLNU01000164.1:0-5679 GCA_003142835.1 Syntrophaceae bacterium | reverse complement strand
GTGTTTTGTTGATCGTTCCGGCAATTGACCGGGATAATATTGAGGAAAACATCAAAGGAACCATTGAATCAGGAAAACTGGACGACTTCACAATTCTTGACCAAAACCCTTTGAAGGTTGCATCCGAACAAATCAAAAATATCACAGTGAAGGAAGTGATTATCGGAGGAAAGCAGGTGTATCGATTTTAAGGGGGATGGTATTTCTAGTAATCTGTTCGTTATTTATGTTGTTAACAGGAAACAACTGTCATATAATCATGATAAGCATTTGTGTTGATTAACAAAGAAAGGTTTTAAGCTTTGGAAGATACAATTTATGAAGAATTGAATGTGGCACAGATTACCAGAGACAAAGATGGTTGCCACGTTTCTGGCATCACCAAAAAAGTGATTGCGGAAATATCCCTGAAAGTGATCGTCAACGGAGCGGAACTTGTCTCTGTTCTTTGCCTGAACCAATATCAGGAAGAGCTGGCGCTGGGTTTTCTTTATAACGAAGGAGTCATTAATTCCTATTCGGATGTCGAAAATGTTTATTTTAATGACAAGATGCTGGCGGTTATCATCAACCTGAAAGAAGGAGTAATAATCGACCGGCAGGAGAGCTTAAGAAGCCTCACCTCCGGCTGTGGCAAATGTTATACCTACATCAATCCTCTTAAACAAAGCCACTATCAAGCAGTCCAGGACAACGCAACCTATTCGATTGACACCATCCTGAATTTGATGAGTGATTTTGTCACCAGATCGGAAATATTCGCCAGCGTTGGAGGTGTGCACAGTGTGCTGTTGCACGCCGCCGATTATGAAATACTGACTGAAGACATTGGCAGGCATAACTGTTTTGACAAAATCACCGGACTGATGCTGAAAAAAGGCAAGCTGGATTTGTTCGACAATGCTTTAGTCTTTGTATCGGGAAGAATATCTTCCGAAATCATCGCCAAAATTATTCGGATGGGTGTTCCGGTTCTGGTTTCAAAATCTACTCCTACCACAGCCGCCGTCAAACTGGCACAACAGCACAACGTGACCTTGTTGGGATATGTCCGTGCGAATGGTGGATATATTTACAGCTGCCCAGAAAGATTAGTTCCCTGATTATTTTCTGATCAGGTTCACAAAGCGCAGATGAGGACGCAGAGCCGACGTTCCACCACCCTCGGAGATAATTTGCATGACCCGCGCGGAATCGACAACAATTACACCGCCCAGATGCGTCACAGGCGTATCGCTAAAAATTCGTGTCGTGAGCGGTGTAGAGGGCCCCATCACAATAACCGAACGCGGCGTACCCAAACTGTTAATCGTTTCCTCAAATGTAGAGTTGAGCAGTGTGGTTGCCGTAATAATGGCAATATCGCAGGATTTTAAAGCTTCCTTCTTTCCCGCATCGCTGAGTATTTCCATGCGCGCTGGATTTTTTTCAATGATCGTCAATTTTGCCCCTGTGTCTAAGATATGGGCAACCAAAGGAGCAAATAGACCGACCATGGCAACTTTTACTCCCTTTTGCAGATGAAGGTAGGTTGTCGCTTCACGGTCATCTATGTTGCCTGCCGGTGTCTCGATCAAAGCATTGGCGGTAGCCAGTCCCAAGGCAATTTCCAGAGGATTTTTTCCGCCAACAAGATATTGCAGCAGATCTGTCGCGGAGGAGCCGGCAAAGCTTCCTGCGGCAGGCACAACCGTGCAGCCATGAGGCAGCGTATCAAACAGCATAGCGGCAATTCCCGTGGCGTCATTATCCAGCCTCACACCGATGTAACCAAGCCCTATTCGCAGATCAATAACTTTACGGTTTTTTGCTGACGATTTGAGTTGTTCGTAAAGAAGATTTAAAATTGTTCCTGGTTCAAGCATAGTTACCTTGTTTTATTATGGCAATTAAAGTCCCCCTTTAAAAAGGGGGTTTTTGAGACTATGAATGAAATCCTCCCTAACCCTCCTTTATAAAAAGGAGGGGAAAAATAATTCTTCTTTTCGAAATAACCTCGGATGAGGATTACACAGCAACTTTTTATTTTAAAACGCTGACGGAAACCACATCCGAATAGGGCGTTTCTCCCTGGCAGTTCCTGCAACTGGCACCGTCTTTTAACGGATAAGCCTCGCCACAGACGGGACAAACTCCCACCGGTCCCATTTTCTTGCGGTGAACTTTTTCCGGCTCCACCTGCACGCGCTGCACGCTGAGCAGTCCGTGCCCCGCCTCTTTGATCTGCGCCATCAGAAGTTCATAATTTTGTTCGTTCTTTTTCTTCTTTTTCAGATACCAGTCCCGTACTTCCGGCCAAGCGTCCAGCTTTTTTGTATCCAGAAAAACCCGCACACCTTTGCCGGTATATTTTTCGTACAGGGTAACGGCAAACCGGCCGAAATTCACAATGCTCAGCCAGCCATTGCCGATAGTGCAGGGCGTCAAGATCTGTACAGCATCGGGCAGACAAACAGTGGTTTCACTGATGGCATCAAAAAACTCCCCTTCAGGTAAATGCTTCATAGCCAGATCGACGATAAAACCGCCGATAATCAGGCCTGGTGCAAGATTTCCGTGGAAGGACTTGACCAGGTGGAGATACTCTTCATAAGAATAGGTGCATATGTTCATAAAATATGTAACTCCTTTTATTGCGGCAACATTGGAAAAAATCCGTTGCTTTTTTTCTAGTACACGAGAGACAAACGCGGTTCGCGCGCCGCACGGGCAGACACTTCCGCCGACGGCTCGCGGCTGATCATCCGCTGCATCCATTGATCGTCACTCTTGCCCTCAACAACAGACAGAATTTCATCAGACAGATACAACGCTTCCGTTATATCATGCGTCACATAAATGATCGGGAAAGACATGCCGCCTTTTAAATTTTTCAATTCTTCGCGCAGGCCGCGGCGCGTGATGGCATCAAGCGCGGAGAAAGGTTCATCCAAAAGTAACAGGCGCGGATGTCTGGCCAGGGCCTGACAGATAGCGCAGCGCTGCCGTTCACCGCCGGAAACCATGTGGGGCTTGCGTTTCCGCAAATGATTGATTTTAAAAAGCTCGAAGAGCTCATCGACTTCTTTTTTATCCACGGCCGCAAAAGCCGCATTATCGTAAAGATTCAGATGGGGAAAAAGCGTATAATCCTGAAACACATAGCCCAGGCGACGCTTCTGCGGCGCAATATTAATGCGGCGGAGAGAATCAAACCAGACTTCATCGCCAAAAATCACCTGGCCTTCATCCGGCCTCTGCAGGCCTGCCAGCATGCGGATGATGGTTGTTTTGCCGCCGCCGGAAGGGCCGATCATCACCATCATGTTTTTCATGGAGCAGGAAAACGATATATCCAGATCAAAGTATTTCAATCTTTTTTTAAAAGAAGCTGAGATGGTCATATACGGTAATCCTCGTTGAGCTTGTTTATTAATAATAAAAAGGCATAACTGATCGGGATAAAACTCAGGGCGATCATACCAGCCGCCCGGTAATTCATGGTTTCCACCGCTTCATAGATGGCAATGGAAGCTACTTTTGTTTCTCCCGGAATACTGCCACCAACCATCAGTAGAACTCCGAACGCTCCAATGCTGTGCAGAAAAACTAAAATGGCGGAGGCGGCAATGCCGCCCAGAGAGTTGGGGATGATGACCCGCAAAAATGCCGCCCGCTTCGATAAACCGAGAACATAGGCGGCATCCAGCAGTCGACGGTCGATTTTCGCAAAAGCCGCTTTCATCGGCTGGACGGCAAAAGGAATACTGTAAATAATGGACGCGATTGTTATTCCGATGAAGGTGAAAAGGAGTGAATCGCCGGTAAGAAATCCCCATGCTTTGCCCGCAAACCCTTTTGGCCCCATGACCATAAGCAGATAAAAACCGATGGCCGTCGGCGGCAGGGCCATTGGCAGATAAATAAACGCCTCCAGTAATGATTTGCCGGGGAAGCGAAAGTAGGCCAGAGCATAAGCGATAGGCGCGGCCAGAACTATCAGAAAGACTGTCGTGACAAAAGCAAGTTTTAACGTAACATAAAGCGCCAGATAATCCATTTATCTATAACCGAATTTCATTTTAATTTTATTTGCCTCAGGCGAAACTAAAAATTCAGCGAACCGCTCCACAACAGCCCGATTTTTTGTTCGCTTCATTATGCAGGCGGATTGAACAATAGCCGGAGCTTCCGCGATGATAAAGAAGCAACCGCTTTTTCCTTCAGGGCTTGCCGTAGCCGACAATGAACAGAAACCAGCATCAACCGCAGAAGTATTTGCGTATTGAAAAGACTGAGCAATGTCCTGAGCATTGACCAGTTTGCTCTGCAGAGCATCCCCTAGCCCGGCTTTTTGCAGCGCAACTTTAGCCGCTGCTCCGTAAGGGGCTGTTGCCGGATTGACTATCGCAATCTTTTTGATCCGATCATTTTTCAGAGCGTCCTGCCAGGTTGCAGCCTTGCAGAAATCCTTATTAGCCGACCAGAGGATCACCTGTCCCCGGGCGTAAACAAACTGTTGATCCGCCAGCCCATCTTTACTTAGAATGGCCGGTCTTTCCTCATCAGCGGATAAAAAGAGGTCATAGGGAGCGCCGTTGATAATCTGGCTGTAAAGATTACCCGTTGAAGAAAAAGTCGCCTCAACCTTGATGCCGGATTTTGTTTCAAAGTCCTGGGCCAGTTCTTTGAAGGTTTGGATAAAATTAGCTGCCACCGCGACGGAAATTTTATCCTGCGCCAGGACATTAACAGGCATGGCCAAGGTGGATAGAATCAGCGTTAAAACCAAGATGTATTTTTTCATGTGAGCAAGTTCCTTTCCTGTTTTATATGTGTTATTAATAGTATATAAGGTTGCAAAAAAACGTCCCGCTTTTGTCACGGGACGTTTTGACCCCTCTATTTAAGATTATCAATGCGCACGGCACAAGCTTTATATTCCGCGGTCTGTGTTATCGGATCATAGACCGGATTGGTCAGCCAGTTAGCACATGCTTCCGGGAAATGGAAAGCCATCCAGACCAGTCCCTGCGGAACCTCCTTGGTAACGCGAACCTTGACAACAACTTCGCCCCGCCGGGATTTTACCGAAATCATCTCTCCGTCAGCAATGCCTTTTTCCTCGGCATCGGCCGCGGAGATATCGGCTGTTTCTTCACTAAGCAAATCATTAATGCTCTGAGAACGTCCCGTCTGCGTCCTTGTGTGATAGTGATACAGGCGCCTTCCAGTGGAGAGCACAAATGGATATTCTTTATCTGGTACTTCCACAGGCGGTATACAGTCTATGGGTTTGAGCACACCCAGACCGCAGGTAAAACAACCGTCCTTATGGAGAGTGGCCGTGCCGGGATGATCTTCGCTGAGAGCCGGCCACTGGAGTCCGTCTCCTTCAATACGCCTGTATTTGATACCCACCAGTTGTGGCGCAAGGATGGAAACCTCGTTGTCCCATATTTCCTGAGCGCTGTCTGACTTCCATTTGTGCCCCATCCGTTTAGCGATCTCCTTGAGTATCCACCATGATGCCGCCCGCCACTATACCCGGTGCGATGCTGCCATGGAACACCTTAATCTTCTCGATGAATTCATCAAAACTATACGGGCCGATGTTCATGCTGTACTCCTGTTTTTGTAATCCCTCATCTCAACCCTCTTCCCCTGAGGGGCAAGGGATTTGGATTTGGTCAGATATTA
>PLNU01000130.1 GCA_003142835.1 Syntrophaceae bacterium | reverse complement strand
TTTATCTGATTCAATTACAAATCCACAGGGACGGCAACGTACAAGCTCTTTCATAATTAAGTGGGGTTAATTAAAACTCAAATTTATAAATTAAGCGAAAAGAAGTGACAAGAATCTAAAATAATATTGATTTATAACAAATATAGAAGGCAGTAAATGAAATTTGCAACTTCAACTGATATCGCTTAAATTTGAAATAAGTATAACCCCTTGAACTGAATTGGGCCAAAGAAAACCTGCCATGAAAAAAATACTTTTAATTTCTCTTGCGATATTAAATTCTCCATGAAGTGACATTATCCGACCATCATGATCAAAATCATCTAAATATTTTTTTACCTCTGGTTTTAACATAATATTTAAACAAACAACCCCTGCATTAATCCCTTCTTCCATTGCTCGGCCTGTGTGATTTGCTGTTGCTTTGATTCTATTAATTTATCTATAGAAGTCAAAATATCAGCAATTTTATGTTGCTCCAACAAACATGGAAAAAGGAACCTCATCTTCATGAATTCAACCTTTGAAATATTGTAACGAGTACTACCCTGAGCCAACTTCACAACTTCTTTTCTATACACAAAACACCTAAAAAAGAACTTGGCGAAGTATGGATCAAATTCCTTAAGGGAATTAAACCTAAGACCAAATGAAAAACTGTTTAGATACGGAGAAACATCTTTATCAAGCAAAACTGAAGCAAACCCGACCTCGTTTGGAGTTTCCGATGATGTCGTAAAAAATATATCTGCGAATTTCGCCTGACTCTGTCTTTCGTCCTTGCCAACTTTTACTAAAGCAAATTTTTGAACATCTATTACACTACTATCAAAAATCTGTTTATATGTAACAAATGGTTCGCCAACTCCAAAATCCTCACCAGTCTTACCAGACAAGCCATTGTATGATTTCCCAATCTCCCCCAACCTCTTCTCCTCCCACTTCGGAAATTCCTCACCACTATCATCCTTGAATCTGATCTCCTGCGAAAATATCTTCTGCATCATTCCCTTTTTATAGGATCCAAAGGCCTCTTTTTGCATTCGCAGATTTTCTATCCATGAGTCGACCGATCCGAGGAAGTCAGCTATTTTTTGTTGTTCCAAAATAACTGGTGAAATTACTTTAACCTTTTTTAGGTGCCCGCTTGTTACGAGTGGTTGCCCGGATCCAAAGACCAATCTATTCAGATTTATCTTATTAAGCAGATAATAATAAAAATCAATATTTGAATTTATTTGTTTATCCAGAACTAACGTATTATCCGTTACACCAAACTTTCCTATGACACGATTTATTCTTCCTGCATTCACTCCGACTCTTGCTATAAGTATATACTCGCCATCATAAGTAAAATGCTTACTATTTCCTATTATCCCAGTCGAACCGTACACATGATGTTCTCCCGTCACTTCAGGCTTATCTTTTCCAGACTTAACTTCGGGAAACACCTCCCCTAACCTCTTCTCCTCCCATGGACCATCGAAACCCGGAAAGCGGAGTGTTGGTACTCTTAGAGTCTTTGACTGTATGGAATTCTTAAGCATGTTTTTGATCCAACCTTACCTTGATATATGCCAGTACTAAGATCCCAATAAACACAATCGTTCCATAAAGGCCACCGAGTCCAAGGATCATAAAGTAGTAAATCAAGATCAGTAGTCCTATAAGGAACAGAAGTAAATAGAACCCGATGATCCAACGAATTATTTTTCCTGGCCAGAAACTGTAGAAAAAATAACGTTGATATCGTTTCCAGTACGCTCTTGAAAATTCGAATGTATTGGGATAATCAGCGATAAAGAACATCAGGTATCCTGCAAGTGCTACCAATGCCAATGCGCACCAAACTATTTGCTGGTGATTCACCTGCGACCATACGAGATCTCCGGTAATAAAGAGTCCGTAGTAGACACTCGAAAAAATATTAATGATAAAACCAAGAATGAGGCCCATGACGATGCTCCATACGATAAATGCTCTGTTTTCCTTTTTCTCTTCTATGGGCATGTTATTTTCCGATCAGGTCTTGATCTTGGCCTTTCTGTAACTCTTTCTCTTCTTTTTTACGACGGGACTCAATGGCTTTAAGGTCTTCCTCGGGTTTGATGAGTTCTGGCTTGATTCCGCGAGATAAAAGCGTTTGGCGCGTAGCCCTGCTATTTTTCATAACTTCATTATTCATCGCTTCTTTACCCTGAATATTTTTATCTTTGATATTGTGATCGGTCATTGCCAGAGCAAAATCCTTTGCCTTGAGCTCGACATGACTATCAAAATCAGCTAATGCTCTACCTCCTGGAATTTGGCGAATTCTCTTAAGCTGACTTGCACCGATACCGCCATATAATGCCTCAATGTGCTTATTCTTAAACGTGGCAAATTCTACTCGGAGTTTGATGCCTCGCTGATACACAGTAGATTCGATCTTAGTCTCCGTATCCTTTAGTTTCGCACGAGCCTCAAGACGCTTTGTTTCTTTATCCCTCTGCTCTAGGAGTTCTTGTTTGCGTGTCTGATTGGCAAAATACGTCTGTGCAAGAGCAATCTGTGGTTTACGTGGATCACCATTTTGAGCCACCAAATAGCAAGCATAACGCGTAAGAAAATAATCCTCTTTTGGACGTCCTCCAGAACTTTTTGCCGGCGCCGGCAAAAAGTGGTTATCCACAGGCTGATTGCTGGTTTTACAAGCTTCTTTTGCCCTATCAATAGCTTCAGTGAACTGTCGCCACGTAACATAACCCAGAACTTCCATGAAATCTCGCGCAGACCAAAATTCCATTGGATTTTCATCTTGAGTGACCCTTCTGATCGATTCTAGATTTTGCTGTATCTGAACAAGTGCTTTGTCCATATTAATTAAAATGGCTTATCGATTTTTAATTCCTCGCAAAACTCGGCTATTTTGCTCTGTAATCCGGCTTCGTTTAAATACAATTCCTTTAGCTTCTTAGACACTGCGTCAATATCAACTATCTCCTCTTCTTCGAATGTATCGACATATCTAGGAATATTTAGGTTGTATTCATTCTCCTTGATCTCATCTAGGTTAGCCAAGTGAGAATATTTTTCAATCTCTTCGCGATTCTTATATGTATTAAATATCTTCTCCAAATTCTCATCGGTCAATCTATTCTGGTTTCCCACTTTCTCAAATCCCTTTGAAGCATCAATAAAAAGTATCTTATCGTCGTCTTTACGGCACTTCTTGAATATCATTATCGCAGCTGGGATTGAGGTACCGTCNNAGATTCACGGGAGGCGTCGATAAAAAGAATATCGCCATCTTCTTCGCGGCATTTTTTGAAAACCAAAACTGTAGCCGGAATAGAGGTACCGTAAAAAAGATTTGCCGGTAGGCCAATGACCGCATCAAGATAATTTTGTTTCTCGATAATGTACTTCCTGATACAACCTTCAGCACCGGAGCGGAAAAGTGCGCCGTGAGGCAAAACTATAGCCATAGTCCCATTATCTGCGAGGTGATAGAGCATGTGCGTCACAAAGGCATAATCAGCCGCGCTCTTTGGAGCCAATCTGCCGTATTGGGAAAACCGATCGTCGTGTGCCAAGACCGGATCATTTTCCCCTTTCCACTGCGCAGAAAATGGAGGATTGGCTACGATTGCCTCGGCCTTTAGATCAGGATGTAAATCTTCTGTTAGCGTATCACCTTGAAGTATTTTGAAATGATCGAAATGAACTCCATGCAATATCATATTCATACGTGCCAGGTTGTAAGTAGTCTGATTGAGCTCCTGTCCATAATAATTCACTACTTCCACATATTCACGAAGACGTAAGAGTAGAGAACCTGAACCGCAAGTCGGGTCAAACACTGAACGAAGTCGCTTCTTATCAGCCGATACTATTCGCGCCAAAAGTCTCGAAACTTGGGCTGGTGTGTAAAATTCCCCACCCTTCTTACCGGCTCCAGCTGCAAATTCACCGATCAAGTATTCGTATGCGTCTCCTAGAAGATCGCTTTTTGGATCTTCGAGTCGAAAATCGATACCATTGAGTAAACCAAGAACTTCAACTAAAGTCTCATTCTTTTGATTTTCGCGCGAACCGAGCTTTGATGATGTCAGATCAACATCAGCAAAAAGACCTTTGAAATCGTCCTCACTATCTGTGCCAATAGAAGTTTTCTCTATATTATCCAG
>PLNU01000023.1:177-18665 GCA_003142835.1 Syntrophaceae bacterium | reverse complement strand
ACGGGCGCAGTCTTTTCCCCTCACAAGTATTGTTCCCGATGGCCGGAGCAAAAGAAGGTTGGGCAACTATCGCCAGAAACCTGAAAGCGGAAATCGACGAAGATAAAATCGAATCCTATGGCGGCACTGTTTCTCTGCCCTTTGTGCCGGGTAAAGCAGTGGCGGTAAAAATCATTGATGCCCGCGGCATTGAGAGTTTAAAGATTATTAGATTGTAAGGGGATGACATGAAAAACATAGACAAACTCATTATCAATACCCCTTATGAAGAACCTACGAAGTATTGGGAATATATCCGTGATACCCGTGAATTTATCCTGAAAGATGGACGTCGGCCCGCTGGGTATGTAGTTGCCTCAGAAAGTTCCAAGGCATTTGACGATCCCGGCGTATTTGTGGAAATTGCTCTGGTAAATGCTATACGCCCGCGTATTGAGAAGTGGCGTGCAGCAGATTATCCAGGCGTTACCGGGATCACCAAGCGCCTGCTGAAACACTGGCAAGATCCTGAAGAACGCAAAGACCGCCGTTTTTTCTTTTGTCAGATGGAAGCAATTGAAACACTTATCTGGCTTACCGAAGCGCCGGAAGCGGAGAAAACGGGTATAGTCATACCGGGTGACGGTGGCGCATTTTCACGTTGGTGCACCAAGATGGCCACAGGCACGGGCAAAACGATTATCATGGCGATGCTCATTGCCTGGCAAGTGCTCAACAAAGTCGCCAACAGCAAAGACACACGCTTTTCCAAAAACATCCTGGCAGTTGCGCCTGGCTTGACAGTCCGTAGTCGTTTGTCCGTGCTGGAACCATCCGGCGTCGGCAATTACTATGAAGAATTTAATATCGTGCCTTCCGGTCTAATGGAAACACTGCGGCAGGGCAAAGTCAAAATCATCAATTGGCATATGCTGGCGTGGGACAACGAAGAGCGGCTGGCAAAAAAGAAAACCGTCGATAAGCGCGGCGCAAAAAGTGACGAAGCTTACGTGCGCGAAGTATTAAAAGATATATCCGGCGCGTCCAATATCATTGTGATCAATGATGAGGCTCATCATGCCTGGCGGATTCCGGCGGAAAGCAAAGTCAAGGGTGTCAAAAAAGAGGACATCGAAGAAAGCACAATTTGGGTAGGCGGGCTCGATAGGATTCATCGGACACGTGGTATATTGCGCTGCTTTGATCTATCTGCAACGCCTTTTGCACCATCGGGCAAAAAAGCAACGGAAGAAGCTCTTTATCCCTGGATTGTGAGCGATTTTGGACTCAATGACGCCATTGAATCCGGTCTGGTGAAAACGCCTCGTGTGGTTATTCGTGATGACGGTATGGTTGATGCCAATTTGCGTTCACGTCTCTATCATATCTATATGGACAATACCGTTAAAGATGACATCAATCGGAAAGCCGAGGAAAGCGAACCACTGCCGGATTTAATCAAGAATGCCTATTTGTTGCTAGGCAAAGACTGGAAAGCGGCCAAAGATGCCTGGGAAAAGGCCGGGCATAAAATCCCGCCGGTAATGATTACTGTGGCAAACACAACATTAACATCCGCACGCATTAAATATTCGTTCGACCATGATGCCTTCTTACTGTCTGTGGCCGGATTAGATGATTTGTGCACGTCAGAAAAGACGTTGCAAATAGACAGCGGCATTTTGAATAAAGCTGAAGCGGAAACTCAACCGATTGATGTTGAGGTTGAAGCTGTAAAAGAAAATGGCGAGGATGAGGAAGCGCCCAAAGAAAAAAAGCAGACAAAGAAACAACAGGCGGAGGAATTGCGAAATATTGTCAACACCGTAGGTCGAATCGGCCAGCCCGGTGAACAGATACAAAATGTCATTTCAGTTGGAATGCTTTCCGAAGGATGGGATGCAAAGACAGTGACACACATCATGGGTCTGCGAGCATTCAGCAGCCAGCTTTTGTGCGAACAGGTTGTTGGCCGTGGGTTGCGAAGAACTGAATATGATGTCGGCTTAGACGGATTATTCGTTCCGGAGTACGTCAATATTTTCGGTGTTCTGNNCCTTTTACATTTTTACCGCATGAAGGCGGAACCGACGGGCCACCACTACCACCCACCCCGCCAAAGACAAGAATCGAACCTGTAAAAGAAAAAGCGCAGCATGAAATAACTATCCCCAATGTGCTGAGAATTGACCATATCTATAAACCACAACTGACAATAGATATGAAAAAGGTAAAAACTCTGGAACTTGATCCTTATCAATCAATAACGGAAGCGGAATTAGCGGCAATGATTGCCGGGAAGCCCAACCCTGCTGCCTTGACTGAAATCGATTTGAAAGAAATCGCCGAGAAGTTTCGCACACAATCCATTGTTTTTCGCATTGCTTCGACTATCTATAACTCAGAGAAAAAGCCGGATTGGAAAGGCAGTAAGGAAGCGTTTCTTATTCAACTAATTCGGATCGTGGAGCAATTCATAGACGCTGATAAAATCAGCATTAAGAACCCGCTCTTTAATCAAGAAGAGACACGCAGGCGAATACTGATCATGCTGAATATGAATAAAGTCATTCAACATATCTGGAATGAAATTCGTGCCAATAATACAATGGAACTGACGCCTGTATTCGATAAAGAAAAACCATTTTTATCAACAACTGATGTTCGCACATGGTGGACAAGCAAGCCTTGCGAAAATTTCAGCAAGTCACACATTAACTTTACTGTGGTCGATAGTGATTGGGAATTTCTGGAAGCACGAAATGTAAATGATAAAAGCGATGTTCTATCTTTTGTCAAAAATGATCATCTCGGATTCGCGATTCTTTACAACCATGAGGGAGTTATCAGAAAATACTATCCAGACTTTATAATAAAATTTAAGAATGGCCAGCATCTTATACTTGAAACCAAAGGGCGGGACACCGATCAGGATAAAACCAAAAGGTCATTTCTGGATGAATGGTGTAAAGCAATAAATCAGCATGGCGGCTTTGGGATGTGGCGATGGGCAGTTTCGTTTGATCCGAATGATCTTGATGCGATTATCATAGCCGCTATGTAAAAATGGAAGAAATAAAAGGCACGGATACATTTATCTCCCAAGAAGCATACACCACAAAATTCTATGTTTTATTATAAATCCAATCCGGCACTATTTTCAAAAGCCAGGCGACGAGGCGCCAGCGTTTGGTGATATAGGCATGTTTTTTCTTCTTGACAATCGCATCGTAAATTTGGCTTGCGGCCTTTTCGACAGTCGATATCCAGAACAAATTGTTGCCGCGAGACATAGACGTTTTTACAAATCCGGGTTGCACATCTGTAACGTAGATTGGTTTCCCGGACTTACTTGCGCTGTGGCGCAATCCTTCCAGATAATTGCAGACGAAAGCTTTAGAAGCGGAATAAGCAGGCGCGCTTCTTTGTCCTCGCAAAGCGGCAATTGATGATATTCCCACCAGGTGTCCGGAACCTCGATCCAGAAAATGATGCAAGGCGATGCCGGCAATCAGGGCAAACCCGGTAACGTTGACATCTATGGTTGCTTTTTCGATGGGCCATTTCAGTTTGGAATTCAAGTCTCCATATCCGGAACTGATGACGACTAGATCAACACCATCCATTTCGCTGATCATTTCTTTAAATTTTATTTCGGCATCTTCCGGTTTGCTTATATCAATTTGTTTGATAAATGATTTATTGGGCAATCCCTTTTGCAATTCATCGAGTAAATCGATTCTTCTTGCCGCCAGACCGACAATATAGTCATTGCCGGATAATATCTTCGCCAGTTCTTTACCCATTCCTGAGCTGGCTCCCATTATTATTGCTTTCTTTTGTTCCATTTTATTTTCTCCTCGTAAGCCAGATTGCTTGCTTTATACCCACGAAATATTATTAAATTCAACTTGATTTTGCCCAAAATAATTTACTGCCGAGGATTAATACCATTTCTAAATTATTGATGCTTATTGCTGCATAAAATTATTGCCTGCAGGCATAAGGTATGCTAATTTGCTTGGAAATTAAATGAATAAAACCGATCCCTATGCTTACCTGTCCAGTTTAAATATTGATTCCATGCGTTTTGGTCTGGAGGCAATCACTGAGCTTTTGATGCGCTTGGGAAGTCCGCAAAATTCATATAAGACAATATTGATTGCGGGCACCAATGGCAAAGGGTCGACAGCGGCAATGACTGCTTCGATTCTGCATAGCGCTGGTTATAAGGTCGGCCTCTATACATCGCCGCATTTAATTGACGTCCGGGAAAGAATTGTCATCAACGGGGAAAAAATCACAGAGAGGGAATTTAGCCAGGCCGTGGCGAACGTAAAGAGCAAGCTTAAACAGCCGGTAACATATTTTGAATTTTTAACGGCTGCGGCTTTTATTTATTTTCAACGCCAACAGGTTGATATCGCTGTGCTGGAAGTTGGTTTNNATGGAGTCTGTATTACGGCAGCAAAACAAAAACAAGTTTTGGAAGTATTGAACAGTGTTTGCCTTGATCGTCGCGCTAAACTCTACTGTCTGGGCAGCGATATAAGGATCAAAAGGCAAAAAGATGGTCTTTTAACTTATCAGGGCATTCAACGTAATCTAAAAAATTTACAAATCCCGCTGAAGGGAAGGCATCAGTGTTCCAATGCCGCTTTGGCATTAGCCACAGTGGAGTTGTGCGGTAAAAATGGTTTCCAGGTTGATGATGAGGCAATAAGTAGTGGTCTGAAGAATACACATTGGGAAGCACGGCTGGAAATTTTGCAAAATAATCCTCTTTTTATTCTTGATGGGGCGCATAACCCCGCAGGTATAAGGGTTTTATGCCAGGCATTAAAAAGAGATTTTTATTATCGGCGGTTGATTTTTATCTTTGGGGCACTCGCCGATAAAGACTATCGGGAAATGTTGCGATTAATAGCACCGTTGTCCCCCAGAATAATTTTAACGCAATTAAAAACCAGGCGTGCAGTGCCGGTAGACGATATGGCAAGAGTGTTAAACAAAATGGAATATCCGGTAATTGTCACCGAAAATGTGGGCAAAGCAATTGAGCGGGCACAAGCATTAGCCGACAGGCAGGATTTGATTTGCGCGGCCGGTTCACTATATCTTGCCGGCGAAGTAAAACAAATATTTCCTCAAACCATTTCTTGTGATAAGAAACCCGAAACTGGATAAAAAAAGGACTTATTTATCGTAATTAGAACTATTAAATACAATTTAATAATAGCCTTTATCGTCGGAACTGTATTCTTATTTTCATGTCCGGGTATTTTTGCCGCTGAAAATAAAAAAAATGACAATCCCGTGGTTATTGAATCTGAGATGATGGAATATGATAATGTTAACGATGTTTACCATGCTCAGGAGAAAGTAGTCATAACATATGAAGACGGCACTTTAAATGCCGATGATGTTCAATTTGATAACAAGAGCAATACTGCTACAGCCCAAGGTCACGCTTTTTTAAGCATGGGTGCGGATAATATTGCCGGTGATAAGATTGTTTTCAATATTGAAAGTAAAACAGGGATTGCTTATAACAGCCGGGCATTTTACGCGAAAAATCATTTTTATATTAAAGGCGATAAGATTGAGAAAACCGGGGAAAACACATATTATATCGAAAAACCGTCTGCCACAACTTGTGATGGCGATAATCCGGACTGGCAAATAGCTGGCTCTGAGATGAAGGTAACCATTGAAGGCTATGGTTTGATGAAAGATGCCCGGTTTCTTACTAAAGGTCTGCCGGTCTTTTATTCACCGTTTATTCCTTTTCCCGTAAAAACAAAACGTCAATCGGGATTCCTTTCACCTTATCTATCCTTTTCTCAAAACGATGGTATTGATGTGGAGCTTCCATTTTTCTGGGCGATTTCACCTCAGATGGATGCAACTTTTTACCAACGCTTGATAGCAAATAGGGGATTTAAGGAAGGCATTGAATTTAGATATTATCTGGGGGATAAGTCTTTTGGCACTTTATACGGCGATTACATGGAAGATGCTAAGCAAGTTACAGAGACAACTGATCCCGCAACCAGTCGCGATTGGAATTCAACGCATAAGCGCTGGTCTTATTATCTGAATCACCAGACAAATTTCGATCCCCAATTTTATATAAGAACGGATTTACGTCAAGTTTCCGATAAATGGTATTTTAAGGATTTTTCCGCCCACAATTACTATATAGATCATTATGCCGGTAATGAAGCAGATCCATTTAAGAAACTTCCTTTTCTCGGTGATCAGTCCCTGCGTTCTTTGGAATCCACCGTCCGCGCGGTTAAAAGCTGGTCAAATTACAATATAACGGCGTTGGTAAGTTCAACTGACGATTTTGCGGCAGTCAATAATGACAAAACATTGCAGAAATATCCGGAGATTGTTTTTACCGGCATCAAGCAGCCGTTTTTAAATACACCAGTATATTTTGAATTTGCCGGAATTTATGATTATTTTTACCGGGGTGAAGGACAAAAAGGACACTCTTTTAATATATCGCCCACTTTATCTCTGCCATTTAATATATCACGCTATGCTAAAGTCATCCCCCAGATCGCTTTGAAAGAAATATTTTGGGGTCGTGATGATAATCAGACCGGCTTAGGTGACAAAGGCGGCGACAAAACCATATATAATGCTTCATTAACTGCGAGCAGCCAACTTTCCCGGGTATTTGGCATTAACATGTTCAACTGGGAAAAAATCAGACACGAAATTAAGCCGGAAATAAAATATTCTTACATCCCTAATGTTAAACAGGACAATATCCCCGATTACATAACCGCGTTAACGCCGGCTATAGACCAAACTTTATACCCAAATATGACGTTGGGCACGAATGTCACAGGTGAACAAAATGCGGTGGCTTGGTCGCTTACCAATACCTTTACAGCGAAGCTGAAGGATGAAAAGGGCGCATACAGTTACCTTGAATTTTTAAGGCTTAAACTTTTCCAGGCATATGATATCAACGAAGCTAAGAAAGGGATGGAAGGGGTTACTGCCGAAAGAAGGCCTTTATCCGATATTGGAATCGAGTTTGATCTTGCCCCACATAAGTATTTATCATTCACCGCGCGCAATATATACAGTATTTATAACGGCTGGAAACAAACGAACTATGATCTGAATATCAGCGATTGGCGGGGCGATATACTGACTGTTGGCTATCGTTATACACTGGACTCTATTGAAGAAATAGACGTTAGCCTGAAGGCGATGATCACTAAAAACATTGAAGGAATAATTATTTCAAGGCGTGATCAGTTTAATTCCCGAACTGTAGAGAATACAGTGGGAGTTGTCTATCGCTCACAATGTTGGGCTGTGGGAGCAGATGTTACCCAGACGGATACTGATACTCGGGTCTTGCTGAAAATATCGTTGACTGGTTTAGGTTCGCTGGGGATATAGGTGCTTCGTCGCTTGTTGCCTCAAACCCGGTATCTGGCGTAAAGATAATAAAATCGAATAATTGTCGGAGAATCCCGTATTTTATTATTGCGAAATACTTCGAAAAAATTAATAAATATTTTTCTTGACAAACAGAAGGTAATTGCGTAACTTACACCTTTAAATTTTTTAACAAGTGGTGGGTGGTTTTATTATGAAGACATATTCGGCGAAGGCGGGAGCGACAAATCAAGAGTGGTACATTGTCGATGCTTCCGATAAAATATTAGGAAGGTTGGCTAGTGAAATAGCTCTCCGTCTGCGGGGAAAACATAAGGCTATTTATACTCCGCATGTTGACACGGGTGATTTTATCATTGTGGTTAACGCTGAGAAGATTTCACTCACGGGCAAAAAGTTGACCGATAAGATATATTATTCTTATTCTGGTTATCCTGGCGGGTTGAGAGAAACTGCTGCCGGTAAAATGCTTGCTGAAAAACCGGAGAACTTAATCCGCATAGCTGTTGCCGGTATGATGCCTAAAAATAATTTGGGACGCAGGATGCTGAAAAAATTAAAGGTTTATGCAGGTAATGCTCATCCTCATGAAGCCCAATGTCCACACGCTTTGTCGGTTTAATTTACCTGAAAATGGAAATTATCTGATCATTTTTGATATTTGGAGAACACATGACACAACAACGTTATTATGCAACCGGTAAGAGAAAAAGTGCTATCGCCCGCGTTTATATGAAGACGGGTAATGGCAATATCGTAGTCAATAAGAGAAGCTATGATGAATATTTTAGCAGCCCCAGCTTAAAAATGATTATTAAGCAACCATTTGAAATAACAGGTAAAAAAGACCAGTTTGACTTATTTATTAATGTCAGCGGTGGTGGAGTGGCCGGTCAGGCGGGAGCAGTTAAACATGGGATTTCTAAAGCTCTTCTGGAGTATGATGCCGAATTACGCGGTATCCTTAAAAAAGCGGGATTTTTAACCAGAGATGCCCGCATCAAAGAAAGAAAGAAATACGGACAACCGGGAGCAAGGAAAAGATTCCAATTCTCCAAGCGTTAAATTCATCAGCAAGGGAGGCTTCGGGCCTCCCTTTTTTTTGGAGGATTTATTATGGTAAAAGTAGCAATATTTGGGGCCAGCGGTTATACCGGGCAGGAGTTGACTAGAATTTTGCTGGGACATCCGGGTGTGCAACTTGTCGCTGCAACGTCCCGGCGGTTTGCTGGGTTACCTATAGCAGATGTATTCCCATCTCTGTATGGCCTTACTTTTTTAAAATATCAAAACTCAACACCGGAAGAGATAGCCAGTATATGCGATATAGTTTTTCTGGCGCTGCCGCATGGTGTTTCCATGTCTATGGCCCCCGTCTTTATTGCCGCGGGGAAAAAAGTTATCGATTTAAGCGCTGATTACCGGTTGCGGGATCTGGCAACTTATGAGGCCTGGTATGCCCAGCACAGCAGTGCTCAGATTTTAAAAGATGCTGTCTATGGAATTCCTGAACTTTACCGGCTCAAAATTAAAAACGCTAAACTTGTAGCCAATCCGGGTTGTTACCCGACCAGCATTATCTTAGGTCTGGCGCCGGCTTTAAAAAACAAGCTTTTGGATGTATCTACAATTATTGCCGATTCGGCATCCGGTGTGAGCGGCGCGGGGCGTGATCCTCAGACCGGATCGCTTTTTTGTGAAGTTGATGGCGGCTTCAAAGCATACAAAGTCGGAAAGCACCGGCATACGCCGGAAATTGAACAGGAACTGAACGCTTTAGCCGGTGAAAAATTTGCTATTACTTTTACACCGCATTTGCTGCCTGTAAAACGGGGAATTCTGAGCACAATTTACGCAGCCCTGAAGAAAGATATTACATTGCCGGAGATATATGCTCTTTATTCTTCTTTTTACGCCGCGGAAAAATTTGTGCGGGTTTGTCCTGCCGGATCGTATCCCAATATTTCTTCCGTTTGCGGATCAAATTACTGCGATATCGGGATTGTTCACGATCCGCGGACTAAACGGATCATTATCATCGCGGCTATTGATAATTTAATAAAAGGCGCAGCCGGTCAGGCTGTGCAGAATATGAATATTGTATGTTCTTTGGAAGAAGATGCCGGCTTAAAGACGGCACCACTTTATCCCTGATGAAAGTTGTTTGCCATGCCACAAAAAATATTTAATACAGCCACCCGGNNATTACCGCTTATGATGTCTGCCATGTAGGGCATGCCCGCGCGGCAATAGTTTTTGATGTTGCTGTAAGACATCTGCGGGCACGCGGCTATCGGGTTACGTATGTTAAGAATTTTACTGATATAGATGATAAAATTATCGACCGTGCTAAAAAAGAGGGTGTCAGCATCAAGGAAATTGCAGAGAAATACATTAAACTGCACGATGAAGACATGGCCGCACTAGGGGTTGTAACTCCTACCGTGACCCCGAAAGCGACAGAGCATATGGTGGAGATGATCGCCCTTATTAGCGTTCTTCTGGAGAAGGGTCATGCCTATTGTGTCGAGGGTGATGTGTATTTCGCGGTAAATAATTTTCACCAGTACGGCGGCCTTTCCGGACGTAATCTGGAAGACATGATCGCCGGTGCGCGCGTGGATATCAATGATAAAAAGAAAAACCCGCTGGATTTTGTTCTCTGGAAGAATAGCAAGGAAGGAGAACCTTTTTGGGAAAGTCCCTGGGGAAAGGGCAGGCCTGGCTGGCATATCGAATGTTCCGCTATGAGCAGAAAATATCTTGGCGAAACTTTTGATATTCACGGTGGCGGTGAAGATTTAGTCTTTCCACACCACGAAAATGAAATTGCTCAATCGCAGGCAGCCACGGGGAAACCACTGGCCAATTACTGGATGCATAACGGTTTTGTCAAGATTAACTCGGAGAAGATGTCCAAGTCGCTGGGTAATATCTTCCCCGTTCGTGAAATTCTGAAAATTTACCACCCGGAGGTTTTGCGTTTATTTATGCTCCAGAGTCATTACCGAAGCCCTGTTGATTATTCGGAAAGTTCCTTAGCCGAAACAAGATCAGGGCTTGTCCGGTGTTATACAACGTTGCAGCTTTTAAAAGAGACTCTGAGCAAACCGGTAACCTCCGCCGCCGCGGCAAATGAGAAGAATTTGGCTAAGCAGCAAGAATACATTAGTAAATTGAAAGATCTGAAGGAAAAATTTGACAGTTCACTGGATGATGATTTTAATACCGCTCAAGCGTTGGGTTGTGTTTTTGAGGCAGTAAGGCTCATGAATAACTTCATGGCTATAGAAAAAAACATGCCCGCGGCAATCAAAACAAATATTTTTGATGAGGCAAAAAAAGCATTTGCCCATTTCGGTGCGATACTGGGTGTATTTCAGGACGATCCTGATCATTTCTTCAACTTCGACCGCGAAATAGAAGTACGCAAGAGAGGTTTGAATGTCGGAGAAATTGAAAGTTTGATTAGAGAAAGGCAGGCTGCCCGCGCGGCGAAAGATTGGACTAAAGCAGATGCCATCAGACAGGCGTTGGCAGATCTTCATGTTGTCCTGAAAGACGCCGCAAATACGACCAGTTGGATAATCGAATAATTAAACTTCAGTATAATTCATAATTTGATCTGATTTACGCTTTTCATATTTTTCTTAATATTTCCGAAATATATGGAAAATATCAATAAAAATGATATAATGATAAATTATCTCCTGAATTGAGAGGAATTTTATGAAAAAATTAGCAAATAAGTGGCCGTTTTTGGTTATTATTCTCCTTGGGTTATTTGTCTTGGTGGGGCCTTATCATGATAGCAGGGTTTCCGCGCTGGATAAAGGAGTATACAAGGACATTAAAACATTCAACGAAGTATTCGATATAGTTAAGAAAAACTACGTTGAAGATGTTGATTCATCGGTGTTAATTCAGGGTGCAATCAATGGAATGATGAGATCACTGGACCCTCACAGCACGTTTATGACACCGGAAGTATACAAAGAGCTGGAGGTGGAGACGCAAGGCCGTTTTGGCGGCATTGGTATTGAAATCACTATATTGAAAGACGTCTTGACAGTTGTTTCGCCAATCGAAGATACACCGGCATTCAATGCCGGGGTGAAATCAGGCGACCAGATTATAAAAATAGACGGCAAGTCCACAAAAGATATCACCATCATGGAAGCAGTAAAGAAATTGCGCGGGCCTGAGGACACAAAGGTTACGATCACAATTATGCGGGAAAATATTGCAAAACCCAAGGATTTCGTCCTGACTCGTGCTATAATTCAGGTCAAGAGTGTTAAAGCCAAGACCTTTGAAGATAATATCGGTTATTTCCGTATAGCTTCTTTTCACGAGAGGACAGCCGATGATTTACGTAAAGCCCTTCGTGATATTGGTGAGAAGGTTCGTCCAATGAAAGGGTTGGTTTTGGATTTAAGAAATGATCCGGGCGGACTCCTCATTCAAGCAATCGAAGTTTCTGATATATTTCTTAAATCGGGCGTTATTGTTTCTACCCGAGGCCGCACAAAAAACATGGAGACAAAAGCAATGGCCAGGGATGACGGCAATGAAATGACCTGTCCTATAGTTGTTCTGGTCAATGAAGGCACGGCCAGTGCCGCCGAAATTGTTGCCGGAGCGCTGCAGGATAACGGTCGGGCGTTGATTATCGGTACGAAGACTTTTGGTAAAGCATCAGTGCAAACAGTTATTCCACTGGAGGATGGTTCTGCTCTTAAACTGACTACCGCGCGCTATTACACGCCCAAAGGGCGCTCGATACAGGCAGAAGGCATCAAACCGGATATCATCGTTAAATATGTGAGACCTTCGGAAGATACGGAAAACAATTATTGGGAAGACCGTCTCAGAGAAAAAGATCTCAAAGGGCATATCAAGCCAGCGAAAGAAGATGGAACCAAACTTGATGAAGAAGTTGTTAAAGATATCAAGGATCCCTCTGATGTAGCTCATGATAACCAACTCAAGACGGCAATTGATATCTTAAAAAGCTGGGATATAATGAAAAAGAATTTAAATAGTTAAATTATAACTGATACCATTTCGCTTTCTTTGGNNCGGAGCCTCCTCCTTGCCGCCTAGTTATCCTTTGAAAGCGAAATGGTATTGAGAAAGAGCAATTTAAAAAATTGGCCAAGAAGTCCAAAAAACGCTTTTCCACCTGGTTGGTTATATCGCTGATAGTTATATCGGTTGCGGCCATCATCTATGCGTTGCAATTTCAGGAAGAGCCTGTGGAGGTAAGGCCACCGAAAACACCAACACGGCAGGTGGAACCGCCGAAAGTAATTCCGCCAAAAACGGAAAAAGCGAAGCCAGTAAAAGAAACTTCTGTGACCCAAAAAACAGAGCCGGTAAAACAAAAAGAAAAGATAGTTGTTTCTAAAATTGATAAGATTCCTCTGCCTCTCAAACAAGTAGCTATAATAATTGATGATATCGGCTATGATTTGGCCCCCGTGAAAGAGCTTTTGAAAGTCGATGCTGATATAACGTTTGCAATTCTTCCTCTTTGCAGCCATAGCCGGGAGGCGGCGGAAATGCTCCATGAAGCGCACAAGGAAACGCTTTTGCATCTGCCGATGGAGCCTAATTCATATCCCAAAGAAAAACCGGGCAATGGTACTCTTTTTACCGATATGAATAGTGAAGAGTTAATATTTCAGTTGGAAAGAGATCTTGCCTCAGTGCCGTATGTTTCCGGCGTCAACAACCATATGGGCTCTAAATTCATGGCTGATGAAGACAAGCTCATTCTTATTTTTAATAAACTGAAGAAAAAGAAGATGTTTTTTATCGACTCGCGGACTACCGCCAATACTAAAGCTTTTGCCGCTGCTGAAAAAGTAAATATGCAGATGGCTTCACGCAAAGTCTTCCTCGATAACGATCGCGATTATAATGAGATTTATAAAAAATTGCTGGAGGTCACCCAAAATAGTTCTGACGTATCACCGGTGATAATCATTGGTCATCCATATCCGGAAACTATCCGGGCGATTAAGGATGCTAGTCGGGTATTAAGGGAGAAGGGGATTTTGATTGTTCCGGTATCGAAGTTAATTAAGGGGAAATCTTTCAGTGGTTCTTCATAGCTGGATAGTTTATCCCGAAATATTATCTAAAAAAATGGAACTGTTTATTCAATATGACAAGAAAACAACTATATTTTACCATTGCCGCGTTTCTTCTCTTTACAACTATTAGCGGGTGTGCTTCGTTTTCACCTGTTTTGCAACCCCCTGCCCCTTCAGGAGATAAATATTCGGGGGATGCGGCTTATCATTATTCTCTGGCTGTACTTCTACGCCAGGAAGGTAAGCTTGCGGATGCAGCTTCCGAGTTGGAGCAAGCAGTTGCCGCTGATCCGGATTCTTTATTTCTTATCACCGAACTTGTCTCCCTGTATGCGGAGAAAGGCGATTTCAAGAAAGCAATTCCCCTGGGTGAAGAGACGCTGGCTAAAAATGCAAACAATGGCGAACTTCATATGCTTATGGGTGGTTTGTATCTGCGTCTGCGCGAATATAAGAAGGCAATCAAGGAATATAATAAGGTAATCGAACTTAACCCGAAGAATCTGATTGCTTATCTTTATCTGGCAACAATATACGCCGAAGAAAAGAATTACAGCAAATCTGAAGAGATCTTCAAGAGAATGCTGCAAATTGACCCCGACAATATAATGGGTATTTATTATTATGGTAAAGTATTGGCAGAAATGAACAGATTCAAAGATGCGGAAAAGATGTATAAAAAAACTATTTCTCTGAGACCGGATTTTGAATCAGTAGTGTATGATTTGGCGGCATTGTATGAAAAGCAAAAAAAATTAGACCAGGCGATTAAAGTATACAACGATTACTTGCGGATAAATCCGGCGCGGATAAATCTGAGGGCAAAAATAGCAGCGCTTCTGATTAAAGACAAAAAATTTGAGCAAGCCCAAAAAGAATACCAGGAAATATTAAAATCTGATCCCGACAATCGCGAAGTAAGAATTGCGCTGGGGCTTTTGTATTATGAAATGCGCCGTTTTGATTTAGTTATAGCCGAATTTTCTGCAGTTTTGGAAAAAGACGAAACTGATAGCAGGATTCGTTATTTGCTGGCTAATGCTTATGAGGAAAAAGGTGAAAAAAAATTGGCTGTCGCCGAATATCAGAGAATCCCTGCCTCATTTGAATTATATGCCAACGCGCAAATTCATGCGGCGATGATTTTCAAGAAAGACGGTAAAATCCCTGAGGCTATTGTAGTAATAAAGGAGGCTGTCAAAAAGAAAGGNNATTTTGCCCAAAAGTGTTGATTTGCATTACGCCAGCGGTGTGATTTATGAAAAGACAAACCGTTTTCCAGAAAGTCTTAAGGAAATGGAAACTGTATTGAGCATTGATCCGGATAATGCTGAGGCGCTTAATTTTATCGGTTATAGCTATGCTGATCGAGGCATAAATCTTGATGAAGCTGAAAAAATGATTGTTAAGGCGCTAAAAATAAAGCCTGATAACGGTTATATGATTGATAGCCTCGGTTGGGTCCATTTCAGGCAGAACAAACTGGATAGCGCCTTAACAAATTTAAAGAAAGCCATGGAACTTCTACCTGATGATGCCAATGTGGCTGAGCATCTTGGCGACGTTTACGCAAAAATGGGTAAAGCAAAAGAAGCGCAGAAAATGTATAATCGGGCGTTCAAGATTGATCCTAAAAACAGTTCGCTTCAAAAAAAGATCGAAGATGCAACAAAGAAAAATAACAAATAAAATTTTAGTTCGATAATTTTAACAATAAAGATTTCCCTCTATGTCTGGTAAATTAATTCTTGTGCCGCAGATAATATTTTTATTATTACTGTCCGGGTTGATTTGCGGCTGCCTGCAACGTACAATAGTTCATTTGGATGTTCCATCCGAAAAACATCTTGCTGCAAATTCCGGCGCTGTTACCCAAGATAAAACATTGAGCGCTATAGCGCAGATAGATTTGGTAACAAAGCAGGGCTATCAGCCGGCAAGGGCAGCCCTGGTTATCAAGAAGCCATCATATTTAAGGTTGGAACTGCTTCCGGTAATCGGAACGCCGGATTTTTTTCTTGCGGCAACGCCCGTTCAGATGAGTATCTTTATCCCTTCCAGAGGTCAGTTTTATCGCGGAAAACCGACAGGCGCTAATCTCGCGCAATTTTTGTCCTGGGATTTCAATATTGAAGATATAGTAATGATTCTTTCCGGGACTTATCCTTCTTTGCCGCAAAAGGATGTATCCAGCCAAAGCTATCGAGAGGGTAATTTTCTGCGGATAGAAATGAAAGCAAAATCAGGGAGTTCACAAACAATCTGGATTGGAGAAAAAAACAGATTGTCAAAATATATTCGCAACGATGAATCCGGCAAAGAAATTTATCAGGTACAATATGAAGATTATGAACAGGAAAGTGTCATTGCCGGTAAAATTACCATTAAAATGGCGGATGGTGTAAACTCTATATCCGTAAAATATTCAGGTCTCAAAATAGAAACAGCATCGGATTTATCGATTTTTGAACTGCCTGTTCCGGAAGGCATGAAAATAATTTTCCTGGATTGATGATACCAATTCGCATAAGCAAAAAGGGGGGCATGTCAGATGCCCCCCTTTTTTTATCTGGTTTTTAACTGTTTATAGATTATTTAATTTCTTGCAGCTTCGAGCGCGCAATGCGTGCCTGGTTGGTATTAGGGAAATCTTTGATTACTTGTTGTAAAATTAACTTGGCGCTGATTTTATCATTGAGCTTCAGGAAAGAGAGCCCCTGTTTCAGCAAAGCATAAGGAACCTTATTTCCTTTCGGATAATTCTTGGCTACTTTTTCATATTCCAAAATCGCCTGTTCATAGTTTTTTTCAAAAAAGTAACATTCACCAATCCAGAATTGAGCATTACCGGCATACTCTGTATCCGGGTAAGTAGCTAAAAAGTTTTTAAATTCAGTGCGGGATTTATCATAATGACCGTCTTTAAATGTCTGATAAGCCGCCGCATACATAGTTTCCTTATTCTGCTTTTTGGCCGGTTCTTTTGCTGCCACCCCATAACCAGGGGGTTGGATCCCTTTATCGTAAACATTGCTTACAGAATCTATTTTACCGATTTCCAGAAAGTTTTCAATAAAGTTGACTTTCAGAGCAATGTTATCCAGTCTGTCCTTGAACTCATTGCTCCCCTTGGCGTCCCGGGCCATATCCTTTTTCAATGTTTCCAGCTGGCCTCTCAATTGTTGGATAGTTTCCCGCAAATCGCCCAAGTCTGCTGCCGAATTAGCCTGACCTTTACGCATCGAAGTTACAGTTGAAGAATTCTTCTCCTGTTCCTTTTTCAGTGCGGCCAGCTCGTCATCTACCGCTGATATTTTTTCTTCCATCTTCTGGTTTAATTCCGAACGCACTACTTTCAAATCCTGAGAAGTAGCGCAGCCGGCAATCGAAAAAACCAAAATCAGTAAAAAAAGATAAAAAGAATTTTTCAATTCCATCACCTCTTTAGTTATTATTTACCATTGACGACAAAGTGAGCGCGTCTGTTATTTGCCCAGGCCTCTTCATTATGGCCGGGATCCAAGGGACGCTCTTCACCATAGCTGATTGTTTTTATCTGCAATGCTTTCGTACCCAGATTGATAAGATATTTCTTTGCTTCCTGAGCTCGTCTTTCGCCAAGAGCCAAGTTGTATTCGGCAGTCCCTCTTTCATCGCAGTATCCCTCTATCATAATGGTAGCCGTGCTGTTCTTAAGAAATACATCGGCATTTGCCTTCAGAATTTCCCGGGCGTCCGGACGGATGGTGGATTGGTCAAAATCAAAATAAATGTCTTTAACCGCACCATCTAAGGTTGCAGATGCCGAGGCCGCTCTCGCAGCTTGTTCTCTTTCCGCCTGCTCCCTCAGGGCTCTTTCTCTATCGGCCTGTTCCTTTACCTGGCGAGCTGCTTCATTATCTTGTTGAGCTGTCTGTGCCGCCTTAGCTCTCTGTTCTTGTAAGGCCTCATCCTTAACTACTGTTTTTTTCTCCGCGCAACCCGTAAAAATTGTCATTCCAAAGGCGATTAAAACCAAAAATCCTATTACTATCATGTTCTTTCTCATTATACTTCTCCTTTCTCAATGTGTGAATATAAAGGTTATTATGATCTAAAAATACTTCATTGAAACATAAACACAATTGACTGTTGCCGTCAATAAAAAATTGCAATTCAATCTCAGGTAATTTTAGAGTTATTTAAACCGGGGTGACCAGGCCGGCATCAATGAGCTATTGGTCCTTTCTATAAGGACCCGGACATTTAACCCGTTTGCATTCATGATACAGATTTTGTTTTTCGAGTTTATTTTGGAACTGTAGACAATTTGCCTGCCGGAAGGTGACCAGGACGGATATTCGTTTTTGGCATTATCAAAAGTAAGTTGTAAAAGATTATTACCTTCTTCATCTATAGAAAATATTTGAAACTTACCATTAACCCGCCCTTCATAAGCAATCCGGCCACCCCGTGGCGACCAGGAGGGAGAAGTATTATAATTACCTTCAAAAGTTATTCTTTTAGTATTATTCCCATCGGCATCCATAATGAATATTTGTGGTGAACCGGAACGATTGGAAACAAAAGCTATTTTTTTCCCGTCCGGCGACCAGGTAGGGGAAACATCAATAGAATAATTTTGGGTTATGCGCTTGAGCTTCATCGTGTCGATTTCCAGAACATAGATTTCCCCGTTACCTTCCTTGCTCAAAGTCAGCAACAATTTATTCCCGTCCGGTGAGAAAGAACCGCATAAGTTAAGTCCTTCAAAAGAAGCCACTTTTTTATCAGTACCATTTTTCAAATCGCGGACATATCCTTCTGGACGGCCGTCCCTGTAAGATGTAAAAGCCAGATACCTTCCGTCTGGTGACCAGCGAGGTCCAATGACAATGCTTTTATGGTTGGTCACATTCTTCATCTCCGAACCGTCGTAGTTGATGGTATAAATGTCAGCTTGCGAATTTTTTTTAGATACAAAAGCAATTCTAGTGT
>PLNU01000023.1:0-126 GCA_003142835.1 Syntrophaceae bacterium | reverse complement strand
CTTTGTCGTTTTGGGTTATGTTACCCCGGAGCAAATAATCGGCGCCGATTATTGCCCAATCGGAGAAGCGAATGTTTTCAGTGGCCGCTACCGGGCTGGAATTTTTTTCTTCTAAAAAGCTTTTTT
>PLNU01000134.1 GCA_003142835.1 Syntrophaceae bacterium | reverse complement strand
AGAAGCATAAGATTGTTCCGCTAATCACCTCTCAGGATTCGGTTATTGCAGTTAATGATCCAACTAATTTTCAACCTGTTGACGATTTGCGACAGCTCTTGCAAAAGCCGGACTTGCCTATTGTACTTGCTTCACATGATGCTATTATTGGAGCAATAAATCTGGCTTATGATATGAGCCGTTCTTCAGCCAAAGATTATTTTGAAGAAATGAATGAAGCCTCTGCCGATGATCTTATTTCGGAAATCAGTGAAACCGCTGATCTGCTCGATGAAACCAGTGACGCGCCAATTATCAAACTGGTCAACTTGCTGGTCGCCGGGGCCATTAAAGACCGTGCCAGCGATATTCACGTCGAGCCTTATTCCGGCAACCTCAAAATCCGCTACCGCATTGACGGCATTTTGTATGATATTTTGAGCCTGCCGCGTAGAATCCAGTCACCGCTTACTTCCCGTATTAAAATCATGGCTAAGCTCAACATCGCCGAAAAGCGTCTGCCGCAGGATGGGCGCATTGAAATCAAAATCGCCGACCGCCTGGTCGACATTCGTGTCTCCATTATCCCCACGGCATTTGGCGAGAGAGTGGTCTTGCGGCTTCTCGATAAATCGGCCAACATTCTCATGCTTTCCGATCTGGGCATGCACGATGAGCGCATCAAGCTGCTCAACAGCCTGATTAAATCGCCTTACGGGATTATTCTGGTTACCGGCCCCACCGGCAGCGGCAAGACCACGACGCTTTACGCGGCTCTATCCACAATCAACCAGCCGGAAATAAATATTATTACCATTGAAGACCCTATCGAATATCAAATGGACGGTGTCGGGCAAATTCAGGTTAATCCGAAGATTGGTCTGACTTTTGCCGCGGGTTTGCGCTCTATTGTCCGTCAGGACCCTGACGTTATCCTTATTGGTGAAATCCGTGACCGGGAAACTGCGGAAATCGCCATTCAATCATCGCTCACCGGTCATCTTGTGTTTTCCACACTGCACACCAATGATGCCGCCAGCGCCGTGACCAGACTTATCGACATGGGCATAGAGCCTTTTTTAGTTACATCATCGGTTATCGCCATCATCGCCCAGCGTCTTGTGCGCGTTCTTTGTCCGCACTGCAAAGAAATTTATGTGCCGGATAAAGAATCTTTGGCCAATCTTGGGTTGGACAAGTCGGTATTGAAAAACAATACTTTTTACCGGAAAAAGGGCTGTAATTTGTGTATGCAGACAGGCTTTCGCGGCAGGACGGCGATATTCGAGATCATGATTGTTGATGATGAAATTAAGCGACTTATCTTAAAAACATCGGATGCTAACCAAATTAACGAACTGGCAATTAAGCAGGGCATGATAACGTTACAGAAAAACGGTATCGATAAGGCATTAAACGGCATAACGACTACGGAAGAAGTATTGCGCGTGACACGATCATTGAATCGTAAGGAAGATATTGTCCAGGAAACATAATACCACTTCGCTTTCTTNNTCCTTTGAAAGCGAAATGGTATAATCTGGGAATTACTGATATTGAAAAATAAAATGATCGAATTTTACAAAATGAGTGGCAGCGGCAATGATTTCATCATTATTGATAACCGCGATTTGTCTTTGAATGTGGGAGATTTGCCCGCGTTTGCGCGCCGCGTTTGTGAGCGCAAAATTTCCGTGGGCGCCGATGGTCTGCTCTTAATTGAGCCATCGAAAACAGTGAACTTTAAATGGCAGTTTTTCAACTCGGATGGCTCCATGGCGGAAATGTGCGGAAATGCCAGCCGCTGTGTGGCCCGCTATGCTTATCTGAAAGGCATTGCCCCAAAAAAAATGTCCTTCGAAACGATCGCCGGTATCATTTCCGCCGAAGTCAATGATGACGTCGTTAAAGTCAGACTGACTGATCCGTCACCAGTCCAGTCTATAGGAAAGCTTGTAATTGATGATTGCCAATTTGTTTTAGATAGTGTCGATACCGGAGTTCCCCATGCCGTAACTTTTGTTGATAATCTGGAGGCATGCACAGTTTTTGAGTGGGGGCGTAAAATCCGCCGCCATGAATGTTTTCAACCCAGAGGCACCAATGCCAATTTTGCCACGGTAATTGACCGGCATAAAATCAAGGTACGCACATACGAGCGCGGCGTCGAAGATGAAACGCTGGCCTGTGGCACCGGTGATGTTGCCACGGTTTTGGCCGCGGCCTCGCGGGGATTGGTGGAAACGCCTGTGGATGTCATCGTCCAGAGCGGGGAGACTCTGCGTATTTACTTTACAAAAAAAGATGACCGCTTTGGCGAAATTTATCTTGAAGGTAAAGTAAAAATAGTCTATCAGGGATTGCTTTTTGAAGAAGCTTATAAATGATTAATGTTGGAGGTTTTAACTTGAAAACGGCCGAGCGATTAACAAAAATACCCCCATATCTATTTATGGAACTTAGAAAAAAAATCAATAAGGCGAAGAGCGAGGGCGTGGATGTAATTTCCCTGGCCATCGGTGATCCGGTGGAAGCGACTCCCGATTCGATTATTGATGAACTTTGCCGGAGTGCCCGCGATCCGCAAAATCATCGTTATCCCACGGATGAAGAAAAGGGCATGCTGGTTTTCCGTAAAGAAGTAGCCCGCTGGTATCAGGAAAGATATGGTGTTAGCTTAAACCCCGAAAATGAAATTCTGGGGCTTATCGGCTCCAAAGAAGGCTGCCATCATTTTGTCCTGGCGCGCGTCAATCCCGGCGATACGGTACTTATGACCGATCCCGGTTATCCGGCCTATCGTTCCAGCATTCTGATGGGGGAAGGCGTTCCCTACAATGTTCCCATTTTGCCGCAAAATAATTATCTGCCGGTATTCGAAGATATCCCGGCGGATGTCGCCAAAAAAGCAACCGCTATGTTCCTTAATTATCCCAACAACCCGACAGGAGCCTGCGCCACGCTGGACTTCTTAAATAAACTGGTCGCTTTTGCCCGCGAATTTGACATCGCGATTTGTTACGATAATCCCTACAGCGAAATCGTCTTTACCGGGCAGCCCAAAATAAGCTTTTTGATGGCCAAAGGGGCTAAAGATGTCGGCGTAGAGCTCAATTCCCTTTCCAAGCCCTTTAATATGTGCGGCTGGCGGTTGGGCATGGCCTGCGGTAATCCCGAACTCATCGCGGCAATCAGCAAGGTCAAGGAAAACACTGATTCCGGAATTTTTAATGCAGTACAATTTGCCGGAATTCAAGCATTGAGCGGTGAGGCAGGATTTATCGAGGAAATGCTCTCGATATACGGCCGCAGGCGCGAGCTGGTTTTGAAAACGCTCAAAAAGATCGGCATTGATTTTAATCCGCCGCGTGGAACTTTTTATCTGTGGGTACCGGCGCCTAAACCAATGACCTCGCTGGATTTCACCAACCGCCTGTTTGATAAAACCGCTGTGGTTGTTGCCGCCGGAACCGCCTACGGCAAATACGGTGAAGGCTTTGTCCGCATATCGCTGACTGTGCCGGATGATAGGCTGAAAGAAGCGATGGAACGAATAGAAAAGGAATTCTCCTAATGGAAATGGGTATTCTTGGCCTTCCCCAAAGCGGGAAGAGCACATTATTTGAAATTATGACCGGCGTCAAAAGCAGCACGCAGCATAACGAAACGGTTGTGCGCGGTCTGGCCGCTGTGCCTGATGAGCGTTTTGATAAGCTGGTGGAAATTTACAAACCGGTGAAAGTGTCTCCGGCAAAAGTTCCTTTTGTGGATGTCCATGCCGTGGGCGAACATCCCTGGGAAGCCATCCGGCAGAATCTCAGCGGCACAGACGGCATTCTGCATGTGGTGGACGGCTTCTCGTTGCCTGATATTCAACTCAGCATTGATGCCTACCGCAAACTGGAGGACGAGCTGATTCTTTCCGATCTGTTAATTATCGAAAAGAAATTAGAGCGGCTCATCAAAATGTCCAAGAAGGCTCTTACCCCGCAGGACATAGCACAGGCAGAACTTCTGCCGCGTTTCCAGGAATGCCTGGAAGCCGGGAAACCGCTGCGTACGGCAGGGTTTGCATCCGCGCAAGTCTTTTCCATGCGGAGCTTTTCTTTCTGGACAATCAAGCCTGAACTCGTTGTCGTCAATGTTGCCGAGGATAATCTTTCTTTTGCCGATGACTTTGCGAAAGCCGCAAACCTGACGGAGCCGGTCATAGGTATTTGCTGCAAGATCGAGGCGGAGCTTTCCGGGCTGGATGCCGCCGATCAAAAAGAATTTCTGGCGTCACTGGGCATTACCGAACCCGCTTTTGGCCGGATCATTCGCGGCGCTTTTTCTCTGCTGGGGCGCATGTCCTTTTTTACCGTCGGCGAAGACGAAGTCAAGGCCTGGGTAATTCCTCGGGAGACCAAAGCCCCCAAAGCCGCCGGTGCCATTCACAACGATTTTGAACGAGGTTTTATCAAAGCCGAAGTCATGTCCTATGATGATTTTATCGCCCACGGCGGATCCACTGCGCAGGTAAAATCAGCCGGTCGCCTGCGTTTGGAAGGCAAGGAATACATCGTCCAAGACGGCGATATTATCACCTTCCGCTTCAATGTCTGATACCAATTGTTCGAAAATTACCCTCTTGTGGCGATAACTTCAATTCATCTTGGTATTAAGGCTTGATCATAACTTTTATAGCGCCCGGATCCCGAAGCTGCGCTTTAAACGCCTCGGCGGCTTGATCCAGAGAAAAGCTATGGGTAATCATACTTTTGGTTTTAACTTTGCCGCTCTTGAGCAATTCTATTGAGGCGGGAAAGTTGCCGCCCAGACAACCGATCAGCGTGAGATTCTTGCTGATAACAGACAGGGGCTCCCATCTCAGCGGTTCTTCGTAGATACCGACCAGCATGATTTTACCGCCGCCCCGCGCCATGGCTACCGATTGATCAAAGGTAACTTGCGTGCCCGCGCATTCCAGAACTGTATTAACACCCAGGTTTGCGGTTGCCTGCATGATTGTCTGAACGGCATCATCTTTGGCCGCGTCAATAACCACATCGGCGCCACAAATCTTTGCGGTTGCCAGACGCGATGGTCTGCGCCCGCTTGCCAGAATTTTTCCCACACCCATAGCTTTGAGAACCTGGATAGCGTAAAGGCCGATCACACCCAGCCCGATAACAGCTATAGTTTCGCTCTCTTTAGGCTGAGCGCGGTTGACGGAAAAATAGGAGATGGACAGAGGCTCCACCGATGCTCCGTCTTCATAGGCTAGTTCTTCCGGCAGGGGAAAGATACTGCGTCCCAACGCGGCAAAAGGAACATGGACATACTGAGCCATCGCCCCGGGAAACTGATAGCCCAGAAGCGCCATAGCGGAACAGCGATGCATCTTTCCCTGCTGGCACCAGAAACATTTCCCGCATGGGCGAAAACCTGCTGCCGTAACCCGTATGCCCGCTTTAATGCCTTGTACCTGCGAACCTACTTCCACAACATCGCCGCTGAATTCATGCCCGAAGATGGTGCCTGTCTGACCATCACGTTTGTATACATGCAGATCGGAGCCGCAGACGCCGCAGGCCTTGACTTTGATAATTACACCGTGGGTTTCACATACCGGATCAGGCACAGTTTCTGTTCTGATATCTTTTGCTCCATGCATTACCGCAGCTTTCATATTTTCCCCCTATACAATTTGCCTTAATCGGCTAACTTTGTTGGCCTCGTTATCCTTCGAAGGCAAAATGGTATTTGTTGATAATGTGAACTTATATTTCAAATATTAAACCGGCTGTCAAGCTGATAAGATACAATCACCATTGCCCTTATATCGTTGCCATCGAATACATAAAATATTATAAACATTCCGGCAAATTAGCCTGCAAGTAAAATCAATTAATATCTGGCCGGGCAACATATTCTCACTATATTATTATGCTGAAAATAAGAGTTCCTGTATAGATATTTATATTAAATCATTTACATTCATTTATTCTTGACAGATTATCGTATTTTCTCTATACTCAACCAGTAAAGAGCAATTACCTATCAATAATAGTGGAGGAATTATTAATGATTAAATCAAGACTTTGTGATCTTACCGGAATCAAATATCCCATCATTCAGGCGGGCATGGGACCTTTCAGCAACAATAACCTTTGTGTGGCAGCAGCCAATGCCGGCGTTCTGGGCCTGCTTTCCACCAGCGGGCTTTTCAGCAAGGATGAGCAGCCCTGGGTCTACAACGCTTTTGTGGAAAGCGGAGAGGCTAATGTGAATGACGATATGGCCACAGTACTGGAAAAGGTGCTGAAGCGCACATATCGTCTGACCAAAGACAAAGGCGGCATATTCGGCATTAACGTCATGGTTTCAGCGGAACTTGTAAAGTACTCGCAAGTCATGATCGATACAGCCATAAAAGTCCGTGAGGAGAATCCCGACATGAAGAATCACTTCAAAGTGATCTTCACCTCCGCCGGTGACCCGGTCGGCTGGAAAGACAAAATAAAGGGTGCCGGATTTACCTGGATGCACGTTGTTCCCTCCGTCAAAGCTGCCCTGCGTTGCAAAAAGGCGGGCGTTGATGTGATCGTTGCCTCGGGCCATGAAGGCGGCTTCCATACATCATGGGAACCTGTTCACTCGATGATTCTGCTGCCCGCTGTGGTTGAGGCTGTATCCGATGACAAAACTCTCGTGGTCGGTGCCGGCGGATTCTGCGATGGCAGGACCTTAGCCGCGGCCCTGGCTCTTGGCGCCGATGGCGTTCAAATGGGCACCCGCTTCCTGGCAACGCAGGAGAGTGATTTCCATCAGATCTGGAAAGAGGGCGTTGTGGCCGCCGGTGACAGGGGAACGCTCGTAGCCCGCGGTTTTGTGGGACCCGCAAGGTGGCTGAAGACCCCCCGCAGTGTTGAGCATGCCAAGAACACCCTGCAGAAGTCTCCCGGTGTCTTTCTGGGAGCGCCTGACGACTACACGACCGTGGATATGTCCTTAATCAAGTTTGAGATCGAATCCATCAAGGCCGTGTATGAGGGCAATAAGGAAAAAGCGCTGATGGCTGCCGGAGAAGCGGCACAACGGATCAACGATATGCCCAAGGTCAATGACATGGTGCAGGTGATAGTCAGGGACGCGGAAAATATTCTGCGGAGCATCCAGACTAAATATTTAACCTAGGAAAATTTATCTTGATTATTCGCGAGGGGCGGTAAACTCGCCAGGCAGCTTGCCTGAATTGATATTGTGCCGATTCTCACTTATACCATTTCTAAATCAAAGATGATATCTAGGCGGCAAGGAGAAGGCGTGTAGGGAACGGTTGCGACCGTTCCCTACAAATATGTTGAGGAAGCCAGACGACGCTGCCAACAAAGATAGCGCTTTGATTTAAGAATTGGAATTAGCTACCGCTGAACATAGCTGTTATCTTAGCTAAAAAAAGATGCTGATCATCAGTGTTTAGCGCAATAATCTCACCAGGGCAAACCGCACTTTTATCTTTCCGGAGAATATTGGCTACTATTTCATCAGCCTCGATCTTAATTGAGTTTTCTTTCAGGAGTTGTTTTGCCGGTTGTGAAATCAGGCGCGTATGTATTGCCGCGATTATTCCTGAATAGACAACAAGCCTGGCCGCCGCAAGCCCGATTACTTTATCAAACAGGATGAATTTATCTTTAGCTTGCCGGTATTTTTCCAGACAATCCCAAAGAGGCGTAAGCCCTGAATCATCCGAGGAGTAAATAATTTTATCCCCCTGAACCAATGCCAGTGAATATTTGCTAAAATCCGGTTTCAGCATAAAAAATTTCCTTTTTGATTGTGATATGCTTTAAAGCACAAACGCCGGTTCACCAGCGACTGACTGGAGCAATGCTGCTGCGCCATTTTCCTGAGAGGGTTCACCGCTTATAGCCAACCATACACTTCCCTCAGCTCCGCCCACCCCGCCTGCTGCTACCAATTCCGCATGAGCGCCTGTCAGCAGGGCAATCGCGTCAATTTCCGTAAATATATCACCGGGAACGGGAAGCAGTCTCGGACCGTGCGCACCCGGCTCGTTCATCTTTGCCGCCAATTGATCAATATTTCCGGAAATGCGCTTTTCCAGGCCAACAGGTAAAATCAGGCGAACGCGTCTGCCGACCACCGCCTTTAGTGAAGCACCTATGGTTCCCGCCTGCGGATGACCGATTAAAATAGCCGCCCGTCTTTGGATCAAATCAACCGCGTTGGCTCCCTTCATAATGACGTCTCCCTCGCGCAGGTCGTCGGCAACATCAAAAATGGTTTTGCCTTTTTGCCAGACGCCATCCTTAATCACAACATCGCCGGGGAATTCGCTTTCATCGGGAAGACGCCCGGATTCTGCTATTGGACGAGACGGCGGCAGCACAATACCGCGAAAGAACCGGTTGCGCCGGAAGTCTTGTGCCTGCCCGATGGATGTCAGTAACTCCTCGGCCACATAACCGTTTGTCGTACCCGCTATAATGACTACTGTGCCACCTTTGAGCGCCGTCATCACGGCGGCATGTTTGGCAATGGCTTTCCCGATCAACCTTTTTCCGGTTGCCGGAGTGATAGTAAATTGTCTCATAAATATGCCCCCTTCCTAATCTTTCTATAAATAATTGATATTTTGTCAATTTTTTGAAAGAAAATCAATACATTATTGATTACAAAAACGGGCTTCAGATGATATATATCTTTCATGCCGTGCTACAGGCTATATTTTATCAGGATATTTTAAGGAGGCAACTAATCATGCTCAGCCGCACCGACGCAGTATTAATTATTATTGATATTCAGGGCAATCTTGCCCAGGCAATGTACGAAAAGGAAAATCTTTTTGCCAACAACGTAAAGCTGATTCAGGGTTTTAAGACGTTTAACCTTCCGATCATTTTCACTGAGCAAATTCCGCAAAAACTAGGCCAGACAATACCTGTAATTTCGCAGGAGTTAAACGGCATAGCGCCGATTGCCAAAGAAACTTTCAGTTGCTGGGATGATCGAAATTTCAACGAGCAACTGGAAGGATTAAGCCGCCGGCATGTAGTTCTTGCTGGCATTGAAAGCCATATTTGCGTTTATCAGACCGCGCTCGATTTAATGCCCAACGGCTATACGGTTCATCTGGTCACGGATGCCGTTTCCTCGCGCACGCCGGAAAACCGCGAAGTCGGCATAGCGGCAATCAAAAGCGCCGGCGCGCATCTCACCAGTACAGAAATGGTTCTGTTTGAACTTTTGCGCACCGCCGCCGATCCGAAATTTAAGGACATATTTAAAATTGTGAAATAAAACTGTGAAAGTTTGAACTTAAATTTACAATAGGTGCCAAGATCAACTACAAATCTTTCTTACTGAAAGCAGTAAAACATCAACATCGCTGATGATGCTTGATTTCAACAAGAAACAAATGATGT
The DNA here is from genome assembly GCA_003142835.1 of Syntrophaceae bacterium. Lineage (GTDB taxonomy): Bacteria > Desulfobacterota > Syntrophia > Syntrophales > Smithellaceae > FEN-1160. The sequence goes on along the minus strand of PLNU01000134.1, from coordinate 2,772 downwards.
TGTTTTCTCAGCGAAGCTAATTTGAGGCGTGCAGGAGAGGTCTGCCTGAAATCTGCTCAAAAATGCCTTCTTGACGGGTGACTCGACCAAAAAGTAAGCCGATTTATCCAAAGGGCGACCGCCGCTCCACCTCCCTTTCCCAATCGCATCGCCAGCCCCTGCTTTTCGATGCATAATATCCCTTGACAAGNNAAAAACAGCCCACCTATACTTCCACCCATCGAAAGCAATAGCTTATCAAAATCAAAAAAAACACAACAAAGGGTAATCGAGAGTATGGGACGTTGGAACTGGCTGTTTGCGATGTTTCTGTTGTGCGGATGCGCCAATGTCCTTGCAGTCCGCGACATTCCTCCCATCACCGTCGGCCACGCGTCTTTTTTCCCTACCATGGAAGCCCACACCAATGCAACCATTATGGCAGGGAATCGCATCGACATCTTATTGAACGGAGACCAAACCTATCCGGCCATCCTACGCGAAATCAGACGCGCGAAATCGACGATTACCTTTGCTGAATTTATTTATGGAGACGGTGCTCTCGCCCACGAGGTCGCGGAGGCTTTTGCCGAACGGTGCCGGGCAGGCGTTGCCGCGCATATTTTGCTCGATCAATTCGGATCAAGCAAAGTGCCATCCGACATTGTCGACACAATGAAGGAAGCCGGTTGTCACGTGGAATACTTTCGTCGGGTGAAAGCGGAGGGCATCATTTTTCCCTGGAAATTGCTGAACTTTAACTATCGAAGCCACCGCCGTATCCTGGTCATCGATGGCCGGGTCGGATTTACGGGCGGGTTTGGAATCAATGAAGCATGGACCGGCAATGGGCGCACGCCTGAACATTGGCGCGATACCAACGCGCGTATCGAAGGGCCGGTGGTGAAATATTTACAAGCCGGGTTTGCCGAGAACTGGCTGGAAACGACCGGCGTCGCGATTGGCGGTGAGCCCTATTTCCCGCGCCTTGAGCCGCGTGGAGATGTGCCGGCGCAAATCGTCAAGAGCTCACCCACCGGCGGCAGTTTTCAAAACTATATGCTGTTTCTGCTGTCGATCAGCTCGGCCAAAAAATCCATTCTCATTACGAACCCATACTTCATCCCCGACAAGGTCATGACCGAAGCGCTAGTGAAGGCGGCGGCGCGCGGTGTGCGGGTCGCCGTACTGACACCAGCCAAGATAGACAGTCAGCTGACGTATACCGTGAGCCGCAGCCACTACGGTCCCCTGCTTCTCGGCGGCGTTCAGATTTTTGAGTATCAGGTATGCCTGCTGCATGCCAAAACCATGGTCGTCGACGGCGTGTGGGGAACCATAGGCAGCACCAACTTCGACAATCGATCCTTTGCCTTGAACCAGGAACTCAATCTCACCTTTTACGATCGTACTGTGGCTACCCGTCTCGAAGAAATCTTTCACGAAGATTTAAAATACGCCAAGCAGATAAGCTACAAAGAGTGGAAGTCGCGGGGACTGTATGAACGGTTTGTCGACCTGATCGCCTTTCCCGTTAAAGACCAGTTGTAGAATTAGGGGGCCATCATACTTAATTATCCCAGAGTAAAGAACAACATTTCTGTCGATAATTTTCAATACTTTCAAGTATCCAAGAGTGTTGACTTGTAGGGTACTGGAGATAGTGAATCCGTGGTTCCGGCGATCTTTAAATATTTAATGGGACTTTTTTTATTGACAACTTTCTGTACTGTTGATTTTATGATTCAGAAAACCCGTACTACAATTCACGCGGTAATCACCAAAAAAAATCGCAGAACTCTGACTCTAAATGTGGTACAAGTTCTGGGGCAGGTCAGATTTGGTTATTCTGTTTGCCCATTAGGAGGGTCGTGTGGAGCACTTCCTTTTCGGACGCAGCAACGAAGAGGATTATACGCAGGATACCATGTTCAATCCTCATGGTGAAACATGAGGCTTATTGAAACCCTCAGTATTAGCAGCCATGCGATGCATGTGATTGCAAATAAATCCATTTGAACACAATTTATTTATGACAGCAAAAATTTTATTATATGCATTTCTAACCGGTTTTTCTTTGATTCTTGGTGTAATATTAGGAACCACCTTAAAATTCAGCCAGAAAATTATTGCGGCAATAATGGCCTTTGGATCAGGTGTTTTAATATGCGCTTTAACTTTCGGGCTAATGGANNGCATTTTAAATCCATAAAAGAAACAAACGGCAAGGCAATTGTATTAGGCGCTCTTCTTGACGGGGTCCCTGAATCAATGGCTTTGGGAGTTACCCTTCTTAGTAAAAATGGAATTGGATTGTTAGTGCTCGTTGCAATTTTTCTGTCAAACCTTCCTGAGAGCCTATCATCCATAAATGATTTGCAAAAAGAGGGTTTATCCAAGAAGCAGATATATCTGTCGTGGTCAATAGTAAGCATATGTGTTGCATTAAGTGTTGTTTTAAGTTTCCTGTTTCTGGAAAAGCTGGATTTAAATACTCTCGGCATAATCGAGTCTTTTGCATCAGGGGCAATCCTTGCAATGCTTGCAGACAGTATGATGCCTGAAGCTTATGAAGAAGGCGGCTATCTTATCGGGATTTTAACCATCTTAGGATTTTTAACTGCTTTTATTCTTTCAAAATTTTAATTTTATCCTGATGAAATTATTTTTATTTAATAATTATTTGATTCTTACGTTGGGGTTCATTCCACATTTGCTTCTTCCTGTAGTCCGCAGACCGGCAACCTCGACGAAAAGGCAGGATTTCAATACGTAAGTGCGCCACGAGGCTGC
>PLNU01000050.1:14922-18676 GCA_003142835.1 Syntrophaceae bacterium | reverse complement strand
GTCGTGCGTTCGCAATGACAAAAGTGAATTATGACACAGTCTCGAATGCCTAGCGGCTTGAATTATGAAACACCTTTTGATAAACTCCAAAAAGTTACCGAATTAGTGAGCTAGTACACCCGTCCCCGATTATTTGCAAATCGGCATGGCCATGGCACAGTTCATCCCACTTCCGCGATATATCCTTGCCTGTCCAGATCCTCTTCAAAATCCAAGGTACGTTCAATTGCACCACCCTGATGGATCTCGATGATCCGGTTGGCAACGGTTGAGACAAATTCCTGGTCATGTGAGGCAAACAGGATCACCTCACTGAATGCGATTAGCCCGTCATTAAGGGCGGTGATCGATTCCAGATCCAGGTGGTTGGTCGGCTCATCCAGTATCAAGACATTGGCTCCGGTCAGCATCATGCGCGACAACATACAGCGAACCCGTTCACCACCGGAGAGGACGCCGGTTTTTTTCAGGGCCTCTTCGCCCGAGAAAAGCATTCTACCGAGGAAGCCGCGCGCAAATGTTTCACCCTCCGTGGGGGGTGAATACTGACCCAGCCACTCAATCAGGGTCATCTCACGTTCAAAGAACTCACTATTCTCCTGGGGGAAATAGGCACTGGTAATGGTAACACCCCAGCGGAAACTGCCGCTGTCCGGTTCCAGTTCACCTACCAGAATCTGGAAAAGGGTCGTTCGAGCAAGGGAGTTGCCTCCGACAAAAGCGATTTTGTCGCCCTTACGCACGATCAGGTCAAAATTATTCAACACCTTGACCCCATCAATCTCTTTGGTTAGTCCCTTAATTGCCAGGATGATATCACCGCAGGCTCTCTCCGGCTTGAAGACCACGTACGGATATTTTCTCGATGAGGTCGGCATGTCCTCCATGGTAAGTTTATCGAGCAGCTTCTTGCGCGACGTGGCCTGCTTTGACTTGGATGCATTGGCGCTGAAGCGCTGGATAAAAGCTTTCAGTTCATCAGCTTTTTCAGATATTTTGCGGTTATCGTTCTGTTTCTGCTTTAAGTTTAACTGGCTGGCACGGTACCAGAAATCATAATTGCCGACATAAATCTGAATCCGCCCGAAATCAATATCAGCGGTATGAGTACATACCTGATTCAGAAAGTGACGGTCATGGGATACCACAATAACCGTATTGGAAAACCGGTACAGAAACTCTTCCAGCCACTGGATGGATTTCAGATCGAGGTTATTGGTCGGTTCGTCAAGCAATAGCACATCCGGATTACCAAACAAGGCTTGTGCCAACAGCACGCGGACCTTGTCACCCGCCTCAAGCTCCTTCATCTTCTTCGTCCGCAGATCCTCGGATATGCCGAGTCCGCTCAGCAGCATGGCTGCTTCGGATTCTGTTTCATAGCCGTTCAATTCAGCAAACTCCGCCTCAATCTCAGCCGAACGCACACCATCCTCTTCATTAAATTCGGTCTTGGCGTAAATCGCCTCACGCTTCATCATGATATCATACAACCGCTTGTGTCCCATGATGACCGTGTTGAAAACGGTTTCATCATCGAAAGCAAACTGATCCTGACGCAGAACAGCTATTCGCTCCCGAGTGCCGACTATAATTTCCCCTTTATCGGCATCCAGCTCACCTGCTAGAATCTTGAGAAAGGTGGACTTCCCCGACCCGTTTGCGCCGATCAGCCCATAGCAGTTACCGGGGGTGAACTTAATGTTAACATTCTTGAATAGTACTCTCTTCCCGTAGGAAAGAGTGATATTTGATGCTGCAATCATGCTGGTTTGATGCTCCTTGTATATTGTATAGAAATAAAAAACCACAGGGCATGGTGACCTCTGTGGTTCACTAACGTCGAAATAGTATCACACGTTTTTGACCGCGTGGCAATACATTATTTACGCTGTGATAAATACTGGTTAATACAGTTCTTCCAGTACTAAATAAATCGTCAACTTTGATGGTCTAGTAAAAAGTCCAATAATTGTCATGCAGGCGTTAGCCGGCTTGTGCCCTCGCGTGACCTTCAGGTCATCAGGGTATATCCAGAACATGTTGAAATATCGGATTCCGGGTCAAGAGACTGTGTCGTAATCCAGAACACAACTCTACTTCCCCCTTTTTTTAAAGGGATTGAGGGGAATTTGAGGAACTGCATGAAATCCTCCCTAACCTCCTTTTACCCTAATGTCACGCGAGGGCACGAGAGAAAATGAGGGGATATCTATTTTTTCCAGACGACCAGAAAGGCACCCATAAATGTCAGCAATGCCCCGGCAACACGTATGATGTTTACAGGAATATTTTCATAATATGCGTCCCAAACGATGCTGACGATAATCTGACCGGCAATGATACCAAGGAATACGGGCAGAGTCCCCACTTCCATAATCACCAACGGGACAAGAAGCACAAGGCAAAAGCCGATAATGCCGGGGATTAAATACCACCATTGGAAGGATTTTACATTGTTTTTGTTGAAAACTAAGATATCGGGGAAATAATCAGGGAAATATTGAACCAGTATAAATACAAAAACCGCACAGAGGACAACAATGACACCATTGATCAAACTAGCCATGTTCAAACCGTACACTGCGGCAATATCTTTATTCATCACGGCTTGAATAACACCGGCACCCCCCAATATAATCGGCAATATCTTCATTACGCTCATCGTGCACACCCTTTCCAAAAATATTTATGACACTATTAAATGGTCTCGCAAAAAGTTATTTACCCCTTGTTCGTCATTCCGGCCCGGCACGTGTGACCTTTAGGTTATACGCCGGGTTTCACTCCGGCAGCGCAGCCCGGCGCATGCCGGGGGGCTTGTGCCCTTTAGGGTAAATCCAGAAAATTAAAATAATTAAATCGAACCGTCCCCGATTATTCCCTCTTTTGAGAAAGGGAAATTGAGGCTTCCGAGTACCGAACTGACATTGGCATTTCCCTCTATCTTATAAGGCAGGTCATGTTCTGTGAAAATAACCTTCAGGATTCCACTCAAATCTTTATATTTTACAACGAGTGGTACCTGTATCTGCGTTGTTGATGATGATGGAATCAAGATTTCCTTTCCCAAGTGGCCATTTCCGATTTCCTCATTTTTAAGGTAAATGCTGCACCCAAAAGATTTGAGTGTAAGATCAAAATGGTTTGGATTTTGTACATCGAGATCAAGGAGAAGATTAGACTCTGTGAAGGAGATCGGATTGAGACTAACTCTACGAACAGTAAAGGATGGATTCTCCAGTATCCAAGTCGCACAAGACATGAGACAAATGGAAAAGGCAAACAGGAATAATATTCTACAATGAAGTCTTACTTTCCGGGATTTGATTACGGTAGATATTAATTTATTGTTCATTAGTCTATCTGCCTTNNTTTCATTTTTGTCATTGCGAGGAGCACCTCGTGCTCCGTGGCAATCTCGAACCTCGCCGTCATTCCGGCGAAGGCCGGAATCCAGCTTCATACTGTCATTGCGAGCCGACTCTCAGTCGGCGTGGCAATCTTGTACCTCACTGTCATTCCGGTCTTGTGACCTTCAGGTTACGAAGGCCGGAATCCAGTGTAGAACTTTACTTCCCCCTTTTCTCGCGTGCCCTTTAGGGTAAAAGGGGGCTCGAGGGGGATTTTTTATCATGCCCGCTATGCCCTATACACGCCGCGAGAGACAAATTACTTTTCTCTATTTGCGCTTCACGCTTCACGAGATACGAGCCCCGGCATGCGCCAACAATTATTCGGTTTCGTAACAGGC
>PLNU01000050.1:0-14903 GCA_003142835.1 Syntrophaceae bacterium | reverse complement strand
TTGCACATCTTGAACTTATCCATATCCCGGCCCGATTTCGATCCGCAAAAATTGGTTGCCTTGCTCATATCGGCTGAAGGTATTGTAACTGTAAAGTCCTGGGCCTTTTCTATAATACCAAAGGTGTGCCGGGTAGAGCGCACTGCCACCATCATGACCGGCTTTTGCCAGATGAATCCGAAAGTGGCCCAGCCGATTGTCATAGTGTTGAGTGCGTCCGTGGCCTTAACGGTTAAGAAAGCGCCTTTTTTGATTTTGCTGATGGCATCTTCAGCAATGCTCATATAATTTAAATCTTTCATGATAATCTCCTTTTTAGTTTAATTACTTTCCACTACAGCACAGCCAAGTCTGATAAGGAATCTAAATACAACTGTTCCCAATTTTTGCCAAGAAAAATAATTGCCTGCCGGAAAACGCACACTGATCAGGAATTTAAGTAGCATCGCCCCCTATTAATCATAATCCATCGATATGACATACATTTTTCTCGCTGCAATTCTTCTTGACGACTGTTTTCCAGTATGGCATTTTATTCATGAGCGGTGAGTCCGTTGCAGGTTGTTCGGAGTGCTCCCATCCATCGGTTGGCATGAGCTTCGACACAAAAAACCTGTGAGGCACGCTCCTTTTTATTTGTCCGGAAGATATACAAAACAATACTTGATCTTTTCCTTAACAATTCTGAAACACTGATCTTTTCTGCGTTCATACTTTTCAAAAACTGATATTCCAAGACATAGCTCCAATCATCTTGCAAAATAATTACTTGACTTCTTAATTGCGTGGTTATATTAATACCACAGTGGTTAATATTTTACCACATGATATTTTAAAATTACTTTTAAACTGAGTTAAGCATTATAAAAAGATTAGGAGGTCTTTATGTATGGAGAATTTGTTAAAGAAATAAGGATGAAAAAAGAAATTTCTCTCAGGGAATTCTGTAAACAAGCCGAGATGGACGCCAGCAACTGGAGTAAAATCGAGCGCGGTTTATTAGCACCACTACAAGATGAAGACAAATTAAAAAATATTGCACGTGTTTTGGGTATTAAAATTGGATCTGACACATGGAAAGAGATGAGAGATCTAGCCAACATCGATGCCGGTATTATTCCCGATGATATTCGTTCGGATGCGGAAATTTTAAAAGCCTTACCTATGTTCTTTCGCACAATCAGGAGCGACAAACCAACAGCCGAAGAATTGGATAAGTTAATCGATATGATTAAAAAGGAGGATTGATAATTGGAACCCAGCGAGTTCAGGTGCAAATGGATTGACAAAAGTGAACTCTGGTCTATTGCCGATGATGTTCGCAAAACTTACTGGCCGGAAGGCACCCTGCCGATCAACATAGAAAAAATTGTTGAATTTCGGCTCAATCTTCTCATTAAACCGAAGCGTGGATTATTCTCTTCAATCGACATGGATGCGTATCTTGAAATGGATTTGACTGCTATTGTTGTTGATTATGATTTTTACATGAACGAAAAATTTACCAATCGTCTGCGCTTTTCATTTGCACATGAACTGGGCCATTTTTTCTTGCATAAGGACGTATTTGCAGCGTTTGATTTAGTTGATCCAGCGGCATGGAAAAACTTCATTCTTAATGTACCGGAAAATGAATATAGTAATTTTGAGTGGCAGGCAAATGAATTTGCCGGTCGTTTATTGGTGCCAAATTCAGATTTGGTTAATACAATCAAACAGGCCTCCAAAATTATTAAAGAGAATAAATTGATAGATTATTTAGAAAATGATCCCGACGCTGTTTTATCAAGAATATCTCCAATGATTTGTAAACCTTTTGGCGTTTCCGCTGATGTAATAAAAAGGAGAGTGGAAAGAGAAGGCTTATGGCCGCCGAAATTGTAGCAAACTGAAAATAAATTAAATAGAACCGTCCATGATTATTATCCGTCATTCCCGCGAAGGCGGGAATCCAGGAAAATAATTTATTAACAGAACCGTCACCGATTATTAGATAGACTTCTCCCAACCCTGACCGAAATCGGCTAGGGGTCTGACACTGGCAACGGAAAACGTTATTGCCGCATGAATCATCTTGCCGGCTGCTTCTCCGGCCTTTTCGCTTATCGCTTTTTTCATCATATCAACGTTGTCTCCCGATGTTTCGCACTTGGTCATCTTCAGATAGATTCGAACTCCTTTCCATTCAAATATACTTTTACCGGGCTCCATGATCATATAGCAGGCATTGGGATTTTCCTGAAGGTTGGCTAAAGTTTTATTCTTGCCCAGGGCCACCATGATCGTTGATTCGTCAATCATGCGTGGCGATCCGAAATAGGCAGAATTGACCTCTCCTGCTTTGTTGCTTGTGCTGAGCACTCCGAGACGTGGTTGTTTGTTGAAATATTCCATTAAAGCTTTAGACATAATCCTTTCCTCCCTTAGCGATTGTTTTTGCGAATTAATTGGCGTTTATTATAATGGCCCTTTTTTGATTTTGCTGATGGCATCTTCAGCAATGCTCATATAATTTAAATCTTTCATGGTAATCTCCTTTTTAGTTTAATTACTTTCCACCACGGCAAAGCCAGGACTGATAAGGAATCTTAATAGAGCTGTCCCCGATTATTCCAGAACCCCTCTGTCATTCCCGACCTGATCGGGAATCCAGAACATTTTAATAGAACCATTGCTGATTACTTACTATTGCTACTGTAACCGTTCTATAAACATAGACCAATAATATTCTGCGCCACCTTCAAAGGTCATTTTTTCTTCTGTGTTTTGTCTATGGAATTGCATACCCATAGATTTGAGGTACATCGCATAACCATCATTCTCAACATTAAGTGATTCATTATAGCTTCCGTCACGAAAGCTACCCGATGAATACAGGATGCCAGATGAAAATGCACTCCCATCACCAATCCATATATTACATTTACTGACCTCTTTACCTTTCGCGTAAATTATCGCCATAAATCTATTGGCATCGATGCGGCGAAAGTCAGCATCTATACCATCATTTCGTGTTTTCATTTCATTCAGCGAACCTTCAAAATAATTCGCAACATATTCAAATGCGTCGATGAGGAATTTATTCTTATCGCGATCAGTAAATTCTTTCTTTACTCTTAGGTTACTTGATCTTAACTTAGGAGTATTAGTGATTGCTGCTGTATCCCCTGTTTTAGGCACGACGGATTTAGTCTTCAAAACCGAACTGCCAGGAAATAATTTAGTCGCCGCATCTTTTACAGCGAGCGTAACTTCGAGAAAAGCATCATGCATGTTTGGATATTTAGATATCGGTTTGCCATTTTTAGGACATGCCATCAGGTTACCAAAAGGCATCGCATGCCAGTTGCATGGTTGCAATATTACAGGAATGATAATTGCACTGCCTCCGTTATGTCTTTCCATTGCGCGTGTCATTTCAATATTGAAGCAATAATCCGAAGCAATGAAGTAAGGACTAACCAGCAGAAGTATAATGTTAGCATTTTCTAAATATGAGCTTATTTCCCTATCCAATGGCGCACCAGCTACAATCCGCCTATCGTGCCATGTAGCTATTATGCCTTCGCGTTTTAAAGATGTCAGATGTATTTCCAGTTGATCTCGCAAATCTTCATCTTCATGAGCATATGAAAAGAATAAATTGAGCATGAGTGAATATATCCTATTTATAGAGTCCTTATATATTTCTAAATTTTTTCAAGAAAGCAATAAGATGCCCACCTGTGAATTGTTGTCTGTTTAGGCCACACTGTTCCCACATGTCAAATACTGCTGCCTCCTGGCTGCTTGGTTGGCGGCCCGGTTGTCCCACTGCACAGCTTGGCGTGGACAACGTCATATTCAATTTATCTGTATGAATAATAACTCTGACGCATACGCTCTGCCCATCAGCTTTTCTGCGGTTAATGTGCTGATTTATCCAATTTTCATTTATGCTATTTAATTCGCTTTCGACATCTCCTATTATTACTCTGATCATTGGGTACACCTCCTTTTTAATGGAGCATTTTCTCTAATTATGAAAACCTCAACTAATCCTATTGCTCCGTCCAATAATCTGCCAAAACTTCAGCCTGCTTAAGCACTGTATCAATGGCCTTTTGTTGTTTGTCCGGCGGGTAACCATATTTATTCAATGTTCTTCTGACGATCACCATGAGTTTTGCCCGGGCGCTTTCCTTCATCGTCCAGTCGATAGTCGCGTTCTTTCGTACTTTATTTGCAATTTCCCGCGCTATGTTTTTCAGTGTCTCATCACCTAATATCTTTACCGCGCTGTCGTTGATTTCCAGTGCCGTATAGAAGGCAAACTCATCTTTTGTTAACTTCAGTTTTTCTGCCAGGCCATCTACCTCGCGCACCTTTCGGGCAATGGTTAATAGTTCTTCGATAATTTCCGCCGTAGTTAAAAGATTATTCTGATATTTTTTAATGGACGCTTCAAGCATGTCCAGAAGATTTTTGCCTTCTGTGATGTTGAACTTTAACCGCACTTTGATTTCATCGTTGAGAATCTTCTTCAAGAGTTCAAGGCCAAGGTTTTTGTGCTTCATCTCTTTTACATCTTGCAGGAATTCTTCAGAGAGCAATGAAATATCCGGTTTCTTCAGTCCTGCCGCATCGAAGATATCCACAACCTCGGTTGATTCAACCGCCTGATTCACAATCTGGCGGATAGCCGTTTCATAATTCTTTTTATCGCCGTTATCACCATCGCCTTCAAACTTGAGCAGTCGCGCCCGGACGGACTGAAAGAAAGCGATCTCATCGGTTAACGCAAGCGCGTCTTCATGTGGAACCGACAGCGCAAAAAGCTTGGAAAGGGCCGTGGACTCTTTGATAAAGCGTTCCTTACCTTGATCCTGAGCAAGAACGAATTCTTCTGTCTGTAAGATGATTGAAAGCCGTTCGGATGTCCCGGAGCTGAAAAAGCGTTTGTAATCAAAATCATGAAACATTTGACGGACGACTTCAATTTTCTCCAACATTAACTCCAGAGCTTTTTCCTGCGTTTCCGCCGGATCGCCTTTGCCGCCCGAATTGGAATAGAAAGCGAGAGCCTCTTTGAGCGCATTGCCGATACCAATGTAGTCCACAACAAGACCGCCTGGTTTGTCCATAAAGACGCGATTTACCCGCGCGATGGCCTGCATGAGGGTATGCCGTTTCATAAGCTTGTCAATATAAAGCGTATGAAGACAGGGCACATCAAAGCCGGTCAACCACATATCCCGCACAATAACCAGTTTCAAGGAGTCCTGTGGGTCTTTCATGCGGGCGGAAAGCAAACGGCGGCTTTCTTTATTGGTGCGATGATAACTAGGAATCACCAGACTGTCCGGGTCTTCCGGGTCAAATGCCATTTTGTCGGAAGAGGATGACGTCATGACAACTTTCAGAATTCCGTCCTTGATGTCTTCACTGTGCCACTGCGGCCTCAGCGCGATCATTTCATCGTATAGAGCAACGGCTATGCGACGACTCATGGTGACAATCATGGCCTTGCCTTCAAAAACTGCCGCGCGCTTCTCGTAATGTTCAATAATGTCCCGCGCCAGATTCTTCAAACGTTGGGGATGACCGACAATAGCTTCCAGTTTCGACCATTTTGCTTTTGCCTTCGGGGATTCAGAAGCGTCGTCATCCGTCATTTCCCTGTCAAATTCTTCAATCAGTTTCCGGCCATCTTCCGTCAGATTGATTTTAGCCAGACGGCTTTCGTAATATATCTTAACCGTCGCCCCATCTTCCACGGATTGGGCGATATCGTATATATCAATGTAATTGCCGAACACCGCAGGCGTGTTAATGTCGGTGCTTTCTACCGGTGTGCCGGTAAAGCCGATAAAGGTTGCATTGGGAACAGCGTCCCGCAGATACTTGGCGAAACCATAGGCGATGCGCTTGCCGTTGAGATTGCCGGAATCGTCTTTTGTGTCAATCAGCTTGGCTTGAAATCCGTATTGTGTGCGATGCGCTTCGTCCGCGATAACGATAATATTACGGCGTTCAGATAACTTGTCGTATGCTGATCGGTCATTTTCCGGGAAAAACTTTTGAATGGTTGTAAACACAATGCCGCCCGAGGCCACCTTGAGCAGCGTCTTCAAGTGATCGCGCGATTCCGCCTGTACCGGCGGCTGGGCAAGCAGGCTTGTTGACGCGGCAAAGGTATCAAAAAGTTGCTGGTCAAGATCGTTGCGGTCAGTAATGACAACGATCGTCGGGTTATCCAGATTGTGGATCAGTTTTCCTGCATAAAACACCATGGAAAGGCTTTTGCCTGAACCTTGCGTATGCCAGATTACGCCTGCCTTACGGCTGCCGTTTTCCGCGGCGGCCATGCGCGTATTTTCCACAGCCTTGTTCACTGCATGGTACTGATGGTAGGCCGCAATCTTTTTCACCGTCTCGATCTGTGTGAGCCCGGTTTTTTTATCAATTGTTTTGTCTTTTTCAAAGACGATGAAGTTTCTGATCAAATCCAGCAGCGTTGCCGGATTCAGCATACCCTTGATGAGCACTTCAAGTTGACTGACATGGGGGGAAGATTCTTTTTTGCCATCAATAGTCTTCCACGTTTGAAACCGGCTGAAGGCAGATGAGAGCGTACCTGCCTTTGCTTCCAGACCATCGGAAATAACACAAAAAGCGTTATAGAAAAAAAGTGATGGAATAACGGTTTTGTAAGTCTGTATCTGATCAAAGGCCTTGCGGATTGTTGCCTGATGGTCAGCCGGGTTTTTGAGCTCTATCACCACAAGCGGCAGGCCATTGACAAAGAGAATTACATCAGGCCGTTTGTTCTGATTATTTTCGACAACGGTAAACTGATTGACGGCAAAGAAAATGTTATTTTGCTGATTCTGAAAATCAACCAGCCACACCCGTTCGCCACGCTCCTGGCCGTCCTTTTGCACAGTGACCGGAACGCCTTCGGCAAACATTTTATGAAAGGATTCGTTTGCGTCAATAAGCTGCGTTGAAAACACAGATAGAACGGCTTTCAGCGCTTCTAGCCTTGCCGTTTCCGGGATAGTAGGATTCAGACGGTGTATGGCTTGTTCCATGATAGATCTTAAGATAACTTCGCTATAAGAAGCGCGTTTGTCCAGTGTCCCATAAGGAGCGAAAGATTCCGCCACCAGTAGGGGCGATTGCTGCATTGCCTCATCAACATCGGGGGCAATGGACGGTCCCGGAATGTAGGAAAAGCCAAGTTGTTTGAGTTCATCCAGCGTGAAGATTTCGATTGCGGATTCGGTGAAGGTTTTCATTTTTTTCCTTCTATCCTCTTTATTTCTTTATCAAAGTCAGAGATATAGTTTTTGTCTTGTATTACGCGATCCCAGCTGACCTGCCACTGTCCTTCCTTTTGAACTGTTTCCAAAATGGAAAGAGTTGCTTCCTGCTGCAGCTCACCGGTCTCATAGATATTTGCCAAATGCTTACTGATGGCGGGTATCTTAACTCCAAAGAGTTCGGCCATGGCCTTCTGAGTAAGCCAGACAGTTTCGTCTTTTATGAAAACATCGACCTTTACCTCGCCATCGGCGGCGGTATAGAGGAGGAAGTTGGATTGGTGGGAGGGGAGATTTGATTTTTTCATTTACATTGTCCCTTCCGGTGTTTCGCTGTCAGGGGCAATGGACGGTCCCGGAATGTAGGAAAATCCAAGTTGTTTCAGTTCATCCAGTGAGAAGATTTCGATTTCTGATTCGGTGAAGGAGGTCATAATTCCTCTTATTAATTTCTAATAGGTTATCTAATAACATCCATATGTATCATTACTCAAGCCTGACACCACTACCTTTCTCCATTTTCATTTGACAACTCTAACATTTTTACCGCAGGCAAAGACCCACCAACAATGCCTTCTAAGTCACCGTGCATACCAGCTATATTTAAAACAACCCTTTCTATTTGTTTTTCTCTTTTTGACCAAACAGCCGTCATGGCTCTTTTCTCTGCGTCTAAATCCTTCTTCATTGCTACAAAAGACTCTACAATAGCTTGTACTCGATTTCTAAATTCCACACCAGTTAAGTAACTGTAGACTATCTCCATTTTTTCTTCTTTGCCAGTTTGAATATCTCGAGATTTAGTTACTTGAATCAAAACTACTCTTAACGCTAATGATAAACTTAATGCAGAAGGAATATCTGTCACCCATACTTCATCTATTTGTCTAAAATGATGAAAGCCTTTAGGTAAAACCTCAGAAACTATGACTGATAAATCTGCTTTTGCATCCCGCTGATCATCTTTCACCTTTTGGACCCAGCCATCGCTCCAAGATTTTGTTCGTTTTGTTTCCCATAATATTTTACCGCATACCCGACCAGATTGTGTTTTCACAGTTTGGATAACATCACCGCCCTTGACACCTTTTGAAACAGGCATAATTTCATCGAATGGGAAATCCTCTTTTAGCAAATGCTCAAATTCAAGTTCAAGAACCTCTCCTTGGGCTTGCTGTGATCCCTGTTCAGCTTTGCGCTTAAGTCCTTCAATCTGCGTTCTCATATCTGCTAACTGTTTGTCTTTCTCCGCATCCTTAAACTTGTGGTTTTCTTCCGATTCTCTGGCCACTTTTTCTGCAATATTTTGCCTTTCAATATCCAGTTTTCGATTCATCTCAAGTTCAAAAGCCCTTTTATCTTCTTCCAATTGCCGTTGCTGCTTGCGAAGTTCGAGCTCTTGTTGTTGAGTTTGTTCAAGCCTTTGTGATTTTTCTAGCAGTTGTTCCTGCAAATCAGCAAGCTGTGCCTTTTGCGCGCTTTCAACATCACTTTTAACCTTTTGCTCTATTAGCTTTTTCTCTTCCAGAAATTGTTCTTTTAGCTTCTTCTCTTTCTCATCAAGCTCTTTTTTTAGAAGCTCTTCTTTCTCAGTTAACTGGCGTTCTCTTTTCCGAAGCTCTATTTCTTGATTTTGAGTTTCCTCCAACTTTTTATTTTTCTCTGCCAACTGCTCTTTCAAGTCAGCAAATTCCATGCTTATTGCTTCCTGCGCCTTTTTTCGGGCTTGGTCTTGTAACTGCTGACGTTCTACAACAATTTTTTGTTCAAATTCTTTTTCATACTTAGCCTTTATTGTTATTTCCATATCTTGGGAAATAGCTTCTGATAATTTTATTATTTCACCACATTTAGGACATTTAATAGTTTCTTGAGACATACTATCCTCCAATTTTAATCTGCTACGCTTTTGTACTAACAGCATCAGTTTCAGGCATTGCTTGAGTACCCTCCGTATTAGGAAAGCAAGATACAACTAAATCACAGAACTCCTTAATTTTATCAGGATTGATAGAACCGTTTGTATAGCAATATAGGATGTGTTGCGGCTTTCGGTGCGGGGATTTCGCACTTGGTATTGAAAGAAATGTCTCGAGGTTTTTTACTATCTGCTTAATGCTGACAGTAAAGCCCTGTATTGTTGAATCTGCGATTAGTTGATTAAGTTCCTTGTGTTCATTTTCGTTATCATCATCATCATGGAGAACAGCATGTTGCACACCAAGTGCTCCGAGTAAGTTCATAAAACGATGAATGTTATATTTACCAAGGCAATCAAGAGCATATGTGCCATGGGGTAAGCTTAACTTGCCATCATCTAATAGTTTATTTACTAAAGCTGTTTCGCTTTGACCCTCAACTAGCAATACCGTATTGGCAAAGAAAATACTTGCCCGGTCAGGATTCAACCAAAGGAAATATTTGACGGCTTCCATTTCAGGCTTCAAATCATCTTCCTGCATGGTCTTTTTTAATTTAGGATATTTATCTGCGATCAGTTTTATTTCCTGATTTGCGTCAATAATTTTATTCCAATCTTCAGTTTTTATTTGAAAAGAATTTACTATGCCCTTTATTCGCTGGAGTCGAATAATCGCGGGGATTCTTTCAGCGTTTCTACTAACGAAATGTGAAGAGTGCGTTGCAGAGATAATTTGCCAATCAGCATTTTCGCTTATTGAAACCAAGTGCCTGCATAGTTCTTCTTGCTGAGGTGGATGTAAAAATGCTTCAGGTTCCTCGAAAAGAACTAGATTAAGCGATGGCGTAAAATCTTTTGTCTTCTTTGTTGATTTCTTTGGAACATACCTAGCGCCTAATTGTATTAGCGAGTATATAAAATGTCTTTGAAATCCTGAACCGAAATATTCGATGTTTTGAGCCCTTTCATGGCAGTCATCCCTTATTTCCCAACCAAGCATTGACTTGATTATTTCAGCAGTAGATGGCGAACTGAATTTAAGTTTAAATTTCGCCTGCCATGATGTAAGCATATTATTTAAATCATCTTCGAATCCCGCAAGCGAACGCTTATCTACTGTTTCTCTTGTGCGAACACTATTTGAAAATTCATTTACGCTCTTTGTTAAATTCTGATATGCATCGCTCCCATCTACAACATCAGCCATGATATTCGTAAGAAGGTCTCTTAAAGCTGATGGTCCCGATAGCTTTGCATGTTCATCGACTTTGCTTACAGCAGGTATATAAATTAGATCGCCAAATTTACCGCTTTGAACATTCTTTGCACCATAGAATGGCTCGTCTGAAATAGTACCATCAGTTTTGTATCCCAATATTGCACCAGCCGCTGTTTTGCCATCATGCAGCTTTTGTGAAGTTTGGAAGTACTTTCTGACCTTTAAAAGATTTTCTGGTGTTTGGTATTCTGCTGCCAAAGAATCGTTTTCGGGGTCTGTAAGCTGGTAATGCAACTCAATCCAAGACTCGCTGTCAATACTCCCGGCTAATGGGAAGTCATTATCTGCTTTATATTTGAATCCATCCTTTTCGTAAAAAGCACGGATGGCATCAATTATTGTACTTTTGCCGGCATTGTTTGCACCAACAAGAAGGGCATAATTCTGAATTGAAATTGTCTGTTCAATTATACCCCTGAAATTATGAATCTTAGCGACTAATAGTTTCATGCCTTTACCCTCATTTCGCCGTTCATCAGTTTGGGGAGGAGCGTGTCGCGAAGGCGGGAAAGCGTGCGGCTTTGTTTGTGGTTTTTAAATATTTTATTGTCTATCGAAACAAATTGTCCCAATATTTTTTCTTGATACGCAATAGATGGAAAAGAAATATTATAATCTAACAATTCACCTACTTGCATATTTAATTGCACTGAAGTTCCTCCGGAAATTCCATCAATATGTCCAATAAACTCTCTTGTTTTAAAAAGATTGTATAAGAATATCGGATACACTTTAGATTTATCTGCTCTTATTCTGACTAATCCATTATTAAAAACTGCTTTCAAGTCCTCTCTAACAAAATAGTTTATTCCCGGAGAACAAGTTCTTGCCATAATTATGTCATCTTTTCTAAGTTGAAATTTTACAAAATTTTGTTCACTAACTTCTGTAAATCCCCACCTATCAAAAGTTTTAGATTGAGATACATCCTGAATTCTTAAACATTTTATTCCTGTATCTTTTTCAACTATTGGTGCTCTTTTGATAGCATCCAAGCCTGTGTTTGCACTTGCAACAACATCACCTAATTTACCATTATCATTTTTCTTCTCCGTCTCCTCCATAAACATCTTACGCCAGAGGGCTTCGGCCATGCCTTCCAGTGTTTTGTTCTGACGGTGCAGAAGGTCGATCTTGTCGTCAAGACTGGAAAGCACACCGGCAATGGCGCGCTGTTCAGGGCGCGGGGGGAGTTCGACTTCTATTTGATCAAAAGTTTCTCTTGTAATAGTATCGAAAACACCACCATGTGCTATTTGCTTCAAATTGTTAATTGAATATTTAGTTAAGTAGTATATATATTCTTGATCTGTCTCTTGTGGGATGCATCTTATTCCATAACAAGACTGATTGAAGGTCATTTGCTTTTTAAGCACTGCAAGCGCACCGATAGTGCCTCTTGCCGAAATAATAATATCACCTTCACTTAACAGCTTGGTGCTACTGTTTTTTAATCCTTTTTCAGTAATTGTTTTTTCGGTATTGTAAACGTACTTATTTCCTGTATTAAAATCTGCCACTGATAACCAAGGAATATTTCCGTTCCAATAATCGGCTACTATTGTCTTGGGTGTTCCACCACCAATTAGTTCGATCACATCACCGAGCTTGCATTGCTTCCAGGCATTCATGCCATTACCGTATCTAAATACATAAAAGACTGAGGAGGAGGAGTGTTAAAATCTTCACGCAAGCAGAGCGCCTTTTTATATTTTTTTGCTTTTTTGATCTTGATGGCATAACCACTTTCCTTGTCCGAGAAATAACTGAAAAAATATGTCTCATCTATACCGGCATATTTTTTAGTTTGTTCCCACAATGCTTTCAATTCGTCATTAATTATTTTTTCTATTTCAAACTCACCAATTACTTTTTGAATGGGAAAGGACGCATATACTACAACTGTTTTTACGTCAGGATTTCTAAAAACTGTTCGGCGGAATTCAAATTTCTTTGTTCCGGCAAAAATCATCTCAGCAAATTCAGGTTTAATCGACAATAATACTTTCATCCTATTCATTTTCCGCCTGCTTTATCTGGTTTGTGGTGTTTATCATATTCTGCCGCTGCAATTCTATCAGCCCATTTCGCATTTACTGTATTTCTGCTATGATGAAAGAATTCTACTGATTGAAATCGTCTTGATAGTGTCTCCGCCTTATCGTAAAGAGGTTTAATGTGATCCTTTTTCAATCTATATTCCTTACGCATCCACTTGATAACTAATTCGCTATCCATCCAAACTTCTATTTCATGTCTGGTACATTCCGATGCTTTATCAAGTGCATATATCAATCCTTGAAACTCTGCCTCCGGGACAGTCATCTCTCCCAAATATTTAGCATGTTCTAACTCTTGCCCACATGCATCAATAATCAGTACACCGCACGCACAGTAACCACGACCCGCTCGGCCTGGCAAATGCGCATTAGCTACATGGCAGCATGCATCTACAATCACTATCGTCTTTGACATTACAGCCCCTCTTTGTAAGCAATTCTCATTAGTCTCAATTGTCCTCTACTACGTTGCATGATATATTCCACCACTTCATCCCTTCACCTCCAGCTTTGCAAGGTTCTCTCGAATGAGTTCGTTCAACCGCACTTCTTCCTTCATCTGTGCTTCCAGCTCAACCTTGAGCGTTCCAAACCGTTCCGCAAAATCGAAATCATCCTCATCTTCCGGCAGGCCGATATATCGCCCCGGCGTCAGCACGTAATCTTTTTCTCTGATTTCATCGAGCGTCACCGATTTGCAGAATCCGGGAATGTCAACATAGTTGACACCCTCACCCCGCCCTCTCCCAGAGGTAGAGGGTAAATTACGCCAGTGGCGGTAGGTATCCGTAATTTTCGCAACATCAACGTCGGTAAAATCTTTTGTCCGGCGGTTAATCAGATAACCAAGATTGCGGGCGTCAATAAACAAAACTTTGTCCAGGCGCCCTTCCTTCTTGCGCGACAAGAACCAGAGGCAGGCGGGAATCTGCGTATTGAGAAATAGTTTTGCCGGAAGGTTAACGATGCAGTCCAGCAACCCGGCTTCGATGATATTTTTGCGTGTCTCGCCTTCGCCATTGGTTTTGGAAGTAAGAGAACCTTTGGCCAGCACAAAGCCCGCCATGCCGCGCGTTGGCGACATGTGGTAGATGAAGTGTTGTATCCAGGCATAGTTGGCGTTACCGGCAGGCGGAATGCCATATTTCCAGCGGGCATCGTCCTTTAATAGTTCACCCGACCAGTCGGAGTCGTTAAACGGCGGATTGGCAATGATGAAGTCTGCCTTCAGATCTTTGTGCGCATTATTGAGAAACGAACCTTCATTATTCCACTTGATGTTGGAGCTATCAATACCGCGGATGGCCAGGTTCATCTTGGCCAGCCGCCATGTGGTCTGGTTGGATTCCTGACCGTAGATGGAAATCATGTCGGCAGGATTTAGTTTTATGCCTTTGTCCTTTTTTTTGTAATGGTCCTGGTGCGCCGCGATAAACTTCTCGCTTTGCACAAACATGCCGCCGGAGCCGCAGCACGGGTCGAAAACACGACCTTCGTAAGGCTCCAGCATTTTCACCAGCAGCTTTACCACACTTCTTGGGGTGTAGAACTGACCGCCCTTTTTGCCTTCGGCGAGAGCGAATTGGCCGAGGAAATACTCGTAAACCTGACCGAGTACATCTTTGCTTTTTGCTTCGATAGTGCCGAGCGCAATTGTGCCGACAAGATCGATTAATCCGCCGAGGCTTGCGCGATCAAGATTTTGCCGGGCATAAACTTTAGGAAGAACGCCTTTGAGTGAAATATTCTGCCGTTCGATAGCTTCCATGGCTTCATCAACATAGCCGCCGATATCAACTTTCTTGCCATTGTCGAGAAGAATTTCCGTCTTTTTCGCGTTAGCAGAAATGTGTTTCCAGCGGGCAATAGGCGGGACAAAGAAAACTTTTTCGGCGGTGTATTCGTTCGGATCTTCAGGATTTGATCCTTCATATTCACCCTTGCCTTTTAAGAGGCTGGAATGCAGGTCTTCAAAAGCATCGGAAATGTATTTGAGAAAAATCAAACCGAGTACGACATGCTTGTATTCCGCGGCATCCATATTTTTACGGAGTTTATCCGCAGCTTGCCAGAGTGTCGCCTCGATAGATTCTTGCTTGTTATTATTCTTGGAAGTTTTCTTAACTGCAGGCATTGTGCCTCCATTCGAGATTGTTTTACACTATGATTCCTTCATATGCGTGTTCCACTTGGGATCAGGTCTTGGGAATATAAGTTTCCCTGTTTCCGGTAAACATTTAAATATTCTTATTAATTACGTAGGATATTACAACTTCTAAAAAACAATGCAACTGTTAAATACTTTATTACCAAGTCATAAAAAGTGAGTTGACGATTTT
>PLNU01000151.1 GCA_003142835.1 Syntrophaceae bacterium | reverse complement strand
TTTTAGTTATCGTCATGATTATGCTCCCTGGTTATTCTCTAAGTAATCTTGCCGGTTTAATGTGCATTTTTTTTCATTGATCATTAACGTTTTTTCCCGTCAACGGCCTCCAATTTCAGCCCGTGACAAAATGTCACGACCTCGCCACCCTCTTCAATAAGTCTTTGTTTCAACTTCCGCCAATAAGAACCAGCGTCTAAACTGTCAGTTAAAGCTCCACAAACATCAATTATTGAAAACCACCATTCATTATTATTGGTCACTTTTCTGATTTGTTTACCCTTAAATAAAGCTATCTTCGTTGTTTCCATAATATTAATCCTTTATGTTTTCAATAGCTATTCAGTTTTGATCGATCATACTACCCCATCATTCCTTCATCCGCAAAGCTAAAGTAATTACCATCACCGATGATGATATGATCCAGGACTTTGATATCCATGAGTTTGCCTGCGGCGGCCAGTTCGTGCGTAAACTTTTTATCTTCCGGGCTGGGCGCAATATTGGCGCTGGGGTGATTGTGGACGCAAATGATCGCCGCCGCAAATTTTTGCAGAGCCGCATGGATAATTTCCCGCACAATGGGCATGGCATGGTTGACCGTGCCTGTGGCGGCATCACTGATATCAATGATCCGATTGTTGCTGTTGAGATAGACGACTTTAAAGACTTCAGTCTTGAGGTCGCGCATTTGTGGCATGATGATACTGACTACTTCGTTCGCAGAAGCGATCTTTTGCTTTGAGCTCCTGACTTCGACGTCACGAAAGCGGCGTCCGATTTCCAACGCGGCTTGAATTTGCGCGATTTTGGCAGGGCCCATACCCTTGAATTCTTTCCACTCGCGCATATCCGTATGAATCATATTGCGAAAGGTGTCATACTTATCAATAATCTGACGCGCCAGATCAATCGCGCTGTTGCCTTTGACACCGGTACGCAGGAGTATCGCCAGAAGTTCGGAATTACTCAGCGCCCCCGCGCCTTTCTTGAGCAGCTTCTCCCTGGGCCGGTCATCTTCAGGCCAGCTTTTGATACCCTTTGATTTATTTTTTTCAGTCACCATTGTCTTTCCTTTCTGAAACCTTTCACTATCTACTGCGATATCCTTTTTCATATCATACTTTCCAGAATCGAATTGCCTCAAATAAAATGTTGCCGAATTCATTTATAAACTTTTTTAACTATACATGACTTGTTCGTATTTTTGAAAAAGAGTTCGCCGGAAACACCAGACCAATCCAATAAAGATTCATCCCTGCCTGCCAACTCAACACAAGCTTGGGTTTTGATAATAATGTGTGTATAAATATCCTGATATAAATTACTGCCGATTTTCTTAATTTTTACTTCATATCTACCAGCGTCAATACCTCCGCCATCCTTAACTGTTTTACGTTGTCCATTTTTACCTTTCTTCTGTTCATCAATTAATGCATTGTCCCTTCCCCAATGTAAGCGCTCCTTCGGGGTTGAATCTTGATACGAATTGCTCTTCTTGGTATTGGAGTCAATATTTTCTTGAGGAGGTTTGTTTGTTATAACGATAGTGCCATCTTTATCTGTGTACCTGTAAATTTCTTCTCCCCATACATTCCGGGGCATCAGGAACAAGGTTGTCATCATCAAAAACAGTAAGATAACTATTTCTGAAAATTTCAAACATCTGAGAATCAAAGAGTAGCTAAAATAAAACATCTTTCTTATCCATGCGGTGTCATAATATTTCGACTATGTATCCTTTGCCTTCATGCCCGCAGTATTGCGAAACGAGGGACGGGGAATGACAAGATGGGATTGCCACGCCGACCAAGGGTCGTCTCGCAATGACAAATGTGTGCTGGATTTACCCTGGAGGGCACAAGACCCGCCTTCCCAAGCATTCGCCGGGGTTCCCTGCCGGGCAAGCTCTGTCCAATAGTCAGCTAGCAATGACAAAAAAATTCCACAATAAAGTAATGCTTTTCGAATTTGTGCGAAGCAATTAATGCTTATTCTCAGGGTACTCTCGCGATCATTCCCTGCCATCTTCCTTTTTACCTTCCCCCCGTTTGATAACGCTAGAAGTTGACTACACGCTCCAGAGGCACTGGTGGATAAATCCGGCCGTGATTGGGAGGCATAGAGTTATAGACCCAGTCAATATCCAGAGTGCCTAGCTTTACGCCCCGATAACGGGAATACCCGTTAAAGATACCCCGCACCAGAACATCCTCCATCTGCATGGTCAGACAAAAAATTGCTACGGTCATTCCCGGTTTGAGCATGTTAAGCTCGTCGCCGAAAGCGCCCGGATGAAAAGCCAGACGGCTGCTATCCGCTGCCTGACATTGTATAGCAGGAATGATGACCGGGAAGCCATCGTCTCCGATGAAGGATAAAAATTTTATGGAATCGAGACCATTGAATAATTTTTCTCCAAAATGCGAAAGTACCCGTTCAGAATTGCCTTTGGCGGCGCTTCCTTTGGCCATCTTCGTCAACAGTGCCGATTTGACAACGGAGGCAAGCGGCAGCGAACTTCCGACTGTGGTCTCTTTGAGATCGAAATAATGCACTGTGTTGATGCCAAAATATGTATTGTACCGAAACATGGGCTGGTTGTTGTATATCTCATATTCAGGGCCTTCTTTCTTTAAATGCGTCCAGAGGGCTTTGCCGCGCCAGAGTTTTTTATCCAGCGTCAGGATGGCAAAACCGATCTTTGCGGTGCGCTGCATATACTCTTTACTTTTACCCTGACAGAATTCTCCAACGATTAGCTGATCTGGTTTTGCCGCCATAACGGATGTCAGAAGCGTCATGTGGGGAAGACCTTCCTCAGTCACCGTCGCAATAATTCCAACTTTCTCAGCAGGCTCGAAAGTCTTCATGTCCACTGCAGTAAAATTATTTTTCATGATCATGATATTCTTCCTTTCAGTGATCTTCAGCATCCGGAAATTGATGCATTTTGTTTTCCTGTCAATTTGTCATTCTTTCTTTGCTCAAGTTTTGTTGATCCGCTCCAACACACAATCGACGGGAATACTCTGCTTTTCACAATGAGGCTAAGCTCTTCCATCAGCGATCTTTCCGGAAGTTCCGTATGCACAAACGGCCAGTCTATTTCCAACCTTTTATACTTATCACGGCACAGATTGTTAAAGGCGCACAGCTCCCACCTGGCAACGGCTCCCTGCAGGTTCGCGTTGATAAAATCGCCGATGCCCCGAATATTTTCGGGGGTGTCGGTAGCACCAGGAATCACTGGCGTGCGTATCCAGAGTGTTTTGGGGGAAAGATGAGTTTTTTTATAATTTGCCGCGAAAATGGCATTGGCCAGAATTTTTTCGTTGCCCGCGCCGGTAAATTTTTTGTGCTTTTCCGAATTAATCTCTTTTATATCATACAGCAGAATATCAACATAAGGCAAAAGGCTGGCAAGCAATTCCTGAGACACCTGTCCGCAGGTATCCAGCGCTGTCTGAATTCCCCTGCTTTTGAGCTCTTTTAAAAGGGCCAGACAGAAATCATTTTGCAGGGCGGCCTCTCCGCCGGAAAGTGTGACGCCGCCGCCGGATGGTTCAAAATAAGCGCGGTCTTTAACCAATTCATCGGCAAGATTCTGAACATTCCATTTTTTACCTAAAAGTTCCATGGCGGTTGTGGGACATTCCTCAGTACATAAACCACAGCCATTGCAGATTGACCGGTTGATGATGATGCCTTTTTCGGTCTTCTCAAGCGCGGTCTCCGGACAGGTTTCTATGCAAATACCGCAGCCAATGCAGCTTGTCCCTAGCCATTGAATCTGCGGCTTGGGGCTGATGCTCTCCGGGTTGTGGCACCACAGACAATTGAGCGAGCATCCCTTGAAGAAGACGGTTGTTCTTATGCCGGGGCCGTCCTCAGTGG
>PLNU01000033.1 GCA_003142835.1 Syntrophaceae bacterium | reverse complement strand
AGCCCCGGCTCGTTGCAACCCCTTGGGAAAACTTGCAGTCACCCGCGATCGGAAGAACCTTGTCCTCAAGCGCATGGCGGAGCTCAAGATGATCACCCCCAGCCGGGAAAAACAGATGCGGGTCCAGCCCATAGCCGTGGTGCAACCCGGGGAAGCCCCGTATTACCTGTCACATATCCGCAACAAATTGATCGAACGGTATGGAGCGGAAATCATCGAACAGGGGGGACTGGACGTCATCACGGCCATGGATCTGAACCTGCAGAGGCTCGCCGAGCGGGTCCTGCGCAAGGGCGTCCGACGGATTTCCCCCCATCTCCAGGGCGCACTGTTATCCCTGGACCCTCATACCGGGGATATTCTGGCGGTGGCAGGGGGGACCGATTTCAAGCGGAGTCCCTATAACCGCGCCTTTTTTGCCAAGCGTCAGCCCGGCTCGGCCATCAAGCCCCTGATTTATGCCGCCGCCCTGGAAAAAGGGATTACCGCCGGCAGCATCTGGAATGACAACCCGGTCGCCTACCCCCGAAACGAGCATGAAACCTGGAAGCCCCGGAACTACAGGAATGAGCATTACGGGAATCTGCCTCTTCGGCAGGCCCTGGCTTACTCGGACAACATCATCACGGTCAAATTGCTGGAGGCCATCGGGGTCTCCGATTTCGTTCGTTTTGCCGGAACGCTGGGGCTCTCCCTGCGCTCACCGAATGACCTCTCCCTGGCCTTGGGAACCGATGAGGTCACCCTGAGCGACCTGATGCTGGCGTACGCCCCCCTGGCCAACGGCGGCGCACGGCCCGAACCCAGGACCATCATTCGCATTTATGAGCGGTACCGAAATAACTGGACGGAGATTCCCCCCGCGGTCAACCCGGTCCTTTCCCCGGCCATCGCCTATGTCACGACCTCGATGCTCAAGGACGTCCTCATCTACGGCACCGCCAAATCGCTTCACGGCTTCAGCCGGGAACGCCCGGCCGCCGGGAAGACCGGGACCACCGATGATTACCGGGATGCTTGGTTCATCGGCTACACGCCACAGCTGATCACCGGTGTCTGGGCCGGTTACGACAAATCCACACCCAAGGGGAGAGGTTTCACCGGCGGGGCGATCTGCGCGCCCATCTGGGGACGGTTCATGCGCTTGGCCCTGGCCGACAAACCGGCCGTTGATTTTCCGAAGCCCGATTCGGTCATATCCGTCCAGATCGATCCTACGACAGGCGACTTGGCCACTCCGGACTGTCCGAAAAAACGGGAGGAATTCTACGTCGCGGGGACCCAGCCGACGGTGTACTGCCCAAACCATGGGGGACGAGACCTCGCTCCCGTATCACCGGCGCCGGTCCCTGTGCCGCCGCCGACAAACGACCGTTCTCTTCCACCCCATCAGTAGTAGATGAATTGAGAGTTGAGCATAGTGCGCCCATTATCAATACTAAACTACTTTCTGATGCTATTGCCTTTGGGAGCACTGTTCGAGTAGGGCGGCTTAGATGTTCGTGGAACATTCCATGTAATTGGTCTATGAACTTTCCATCAGTACAAAGGATAATCATTGGATCGCAATGAGTAGGCCAGGTAACCCTTTGTAGAGGATCTACTCTACAAACCATGCTCTCTGGCATCAGGTGAAATACAGATTCACTCCTCCCATTTTACCCCGGCGTCCCAAGGTAGTTTATAACATTCATTAATCCATAAGAACACAAGGTGAAACACTTAAGGGTATTTTTAAGAAAATATTAGTGTATAACACTTTGTATATTGGATGGTATAATGTCTCTGAAAAAGGAGGAACCATTATAGCGGAGATGTCAAAAAATAAATTCAATTCACCAAGATTAATAATCTACATAATATCATTTTCACTTTTATTTATCTTCCAGCATTCATCCATAATAAAGGCGGCTGATCTGGTTTTAAACAACACTCCTGCACAAGTCTATTTCAGCCCCAGAGGCGGCTGCACTGAAGCAATAGTTAAAGAAATCTCTCAAGCAAAATCAGAAATACTAATCCAGGCATATTCTTTTACATCAAAGGAAATTGCAGCGGCTATTGTTAAAGCACATAAAATAAGGAATCCATGTAGAAATCATCCTGGATAAATCCAACAAATCAAAAAAATACAGCGCTGGAGATTTTACTGCTCACATGGGAGTGGCCACCTATATAGATTCCAAACGCACCATCGCCCACAACAAGATCATAATTATTGATAAGGAAATTGTTATTACTGGATCATTCAATTTTACAAAAGCTGCAGAAGAAAAGAATGCAGAAAATTTATTAATCATCAAGTCCGCTGATCTGGCAAAGGCATACATCGAAAATTGGAACCGACATTTTGAACATTCGGAGAAATATGAGGGAAAGAAGCAATGAAAAAGTCACTTGGTGCAAAAACGATCATTTATCCTGCTCCCGTTTTAGTGATCGGTTCATACGACAAGAATGGGAAACCCAATGTAATGACCGCAGCCTGGGGCGGAATATGCTGTTCTTCCCCACCCTGTGTAACCTGTATCACTGAGAAAGGCCACATATACCTATGGCAATATCTGTGAACGGAATGCTTTTACCGTCAATGTTCCTTCGGAAAAGCATATTGAAGTGGTCGATTATTTCGGAATCGCCTCCGGCAGGAATGAAGACAAGTTCTCAAGAAGCGGATTAACCCCTGTAAAAAGCAATCTTGTGGATGCTCCTTATGTCGGGGAATTTTCGTTCATTCTTGAATGTCGGCTCATTCATATGCATGAGATTGGACTTCATACACAGTTTATTGGAGAGATTCTGGATATCAAGGCGGATGAAGACGTCTTGGATGATAAAGGTGACTTGTCAGTAGAGAAGATCAAACCGATTGTCTATACCCCTGAATATGACTATTACTTTGGTCTGGGCAAGAAGCTCGGCAAGCACATTCCATAGGGAAAAGAATAAACAAAGAGTAGTCATCACCGGAACGACTTAGAAACAGAAACAATGAAAGCTGACTTTATTAATTATGTCCAGGTAATCATTTCCGGCGGTCAGACCGGTGCAGATAGAGCAACTCTTGATTTTGCTATTGCGAACAATATCCCGCATGGTGGTTGGATACCAAAGGGAAGGAAAACCGAAGCAGGTGAACTTCCTGACAAGTATCATCTTCAGGAAATGGCCACTACCAGCTATTCCAAAAGGACAGAACAAAATGTTATTAATTCCGATGGGACTGTCATTGTATCTCATGGGAAACTGACTGGGGGGTCTACTCTGACACAGACATTTGCTTTCAAACATAACAAACCATGTCTTTATCTGGATATGGACAGTATAACGATAATAAAAGCAGCCTAATCATTGAATACTTGGATGTCCTGTTTCTGCACAGGATCTGCTACCGATCGAACTGCTGAGACCCACACTTGATAGTGGTAAATCAGTATTAAAAGCATTACAGCAAAGAAAAACTATCCGTGAAATAAGTGATAAAAAACTTTCTTTGCAAGTACTTTCAAATCTCCTCTGGGCAGCATGTGGAGTAAATCGTAAAAAAGTCCCATTTGGAATTTCTGGAAGAACTGCTGCGTCAGCAAGTAACTCACAGGAAATAGATGTTTATGTTGCCATGCCGGAAGGAATTTATTTGTATGATGCGTTTCATCACCGGTTGCTTCCAATTGTTACTGGTGACCTGCGCGCCCTGGCAATTGGTCAAGGCCAGCCGAATGTTGGAGCTAAGGCACCAGTTCGTCTCATCTGCATCGTGGATGTTAATAAACTTTCCAATACATCTGGTTATCAGGAACCCGGACTGCAAGATCCAGAAATTCAAAAATCATATTATTATGTTGATACAGGTCTCATCGCCGGCAACGTATATTTGTTTGCTGCTTCTCAAGGTCTGGCATCATGGTTCCATAATTGTAATAAATCCGGTCTTACAGCAAAATTAAATTTGCGTGCTGACCAGCGGGTACTCTTTGGCCAAACAGTTGGATACCCTGTTAAAAAATAATGGAGGAGATTGCCAATGAAGATTTCAGGAAATACCGTATTAATTACCGGTGGAGCGACAGGTATCGGATATGCGATGGCCGAATCTTTTCTGGAAGCGGGAAATGAAGTCATCATTTGCGGCCGCAGGAAAGAAAGACTTCTTCAAGCGCAAAGGCAACATCCTGATTTTCATATCAAAGTATGTGATGTTGCTGATGAAGATGATCGAAAAACACTGGTAAAATAGGCAACTGCCAATTTTAGAAATTTAAACATTCTAGTTAACAATGTCGGTGTCCAAAGAGATATTGATTTCACGAAAGGTATTGACGAATTTCTGGCCGGAGAAAGTGAAATCAAAATCAACTTGGAAGCCCCGATAGTTCTATCTGGTTTGTTTATCCCGTATTTGACCGGAAAGAAAGAAGCTGCCATCATCAATGTTTCCTCCGGATTGGGTTTTGTGCCTATGGCGCGAATGCCCGTATATAGCGCGACCAAAGCCGGGCTGCACGCTTTTTCCATGGCCCTCAGACATCAGCTAAAAAATCAAGGGATCAAAGTTTTTGAGGTCGTTCCCCCGGCCGTAGATACGGAATTAAACGCGGAGGGAAGAGCCAAAAGAGGAAATTTTAAAGCCAATCTCGAGCCTCAAGAATTTGTGGCCGCGGTAATGAAAGGCTTCCAAAATGATGTATTTGAAATAGGTTATGGGATGTCGGAAGGATTTATCAAAGCATCGAGAGCAGAGTTGGACAAAAGCTTTCAACAGATGAATAGCCGGTGGTAAATCTGTGTAGCAAATTTTTAATCAGTTGTCCTTGATCTCTCGAGGTTTGCATCAAAAAAGATGCAGGGATTTCTAAAAAAGCACAGGTAAAATATGTGCAATTGATTGATAGATTCTTCAGAGAAAATGAAAGCTTTGTAAAACCTCAACAGCGGCAATCTTGTTTGCATGATTTTGATTATTTCCTGAGTCTTATGGAATTGGCCGTAGAGTATTATTATTTTGAATTAGAAAAATGATGTTGTGGGAAATGCCGTTTGAGATTAATCTCTGTGTACAATATCAGAAAAGACCATTATCATTGCATCAACGGAAGGGAATATTGCTGTTGATGGGCATGAAGAGGCTAAGATAGGGTTGAACGTTTATAAGAAGAAGTAAGGCGGCATATTTATCGCGACTGAGGCATGGGAT
>PLNU01000108.1 GCA_003142835.1 Syntrophaceae bacterium | reverse complement strand
TTATTCCTATTTGCATTCAAGATGACACTGTGATATATTCTCGTCATGGAGGTGCGCCATGGCGAGACAGTTACAAATCAGTAGTGAAGACATTCAACGAGCCCAGCAGTTACGGGATCAGGCCACAACGGTTGCAGATTATCGCAAAGCCCTTTCCTTGATCCTGGTTGCCGAGCTTAGCCTTAATGCTGACCAGACTGCAGATTTGCTTGGTACCAGTCGCCGGACTGTTTTTCGAGACCGATGCAGTATTCGCAATAAAGACGACACTCCGAAAAACTCATGGGGTGGCCGCCGGCATTGTTTCATGACCATTGAAGAAGAACGTGAGTTCCTTGCCCGATGGGAGGAAAAGTCAACAGTTGGAGGAGTCCTAACGGTTCCGCCCATTCATGCAGCCTTGGTTGAATGTTTGGGTCATGATACCCCCATGTCAACGACCTACCGATTGTTGGCACGTCACGGCTGGCGCAAAGTGCAACCAGATACTAAACATCCCAAGAGCGATCCTGGGTTGCAGAGTGAATTTAAAAAAAACTCCCCGAAGCGGTGGTTGCCGCCTGCTTGAAAAATGAAAACCAGCTTCCGCTACGGTTGATGTTTCAGGACGAAGCCCGCTTTGGAAGAATGTGTGATCCCCGATCATGTTGGGCACCGGCTCCCTATAGGCCGGTGGTCCATCTGGCTTTGGTTCGAGAATTCCGCTACGAATATGCAGCGGTCAGCCCGTGGGATGGTTGTCTCGATTTCATGACCACCGAGAAGATGAACATAGAAAGCATGTCCCACTTCCTCCTCCATGTTAGCGAAGCACACAAGGACGAGTTCATCGTCATGGTGGTTGATGGAGCATCCTCCCACAAAAGCAAAGAACTCAATATCCCAGAAAACGTGTCGCTGATAAGACTTCCGCCCTACTCGCCGGAACTAAATCCGGCAGAGCAGATATGGAATGTGCTGAGACGTAACTATTTCGCAAACCGCGTCTTCGATTCCCTGAATGCCGCGACAGAGCAAGCCGAACTGGGCTTGGCTGAGATGACGGCTAACAAGTCAGCAATCCGGCAACTAACCAACTGGCCTTGGATTAGTGCCATCTTGAAAACGTAATGGAATTAGATGATGCTATGCTTGGTGAAGGGGAAGTGTATGAACAACATAAAGGTGTATCAATGAAGTTTAGAGATGCATTAATTGCGGATGTTGCCGACTCAGATTGTGATTTCCTAATAACAAACGATGAAAGATGCAAGAAGCGGTTAAATGAGTTTAGTCAAAAATGCAAGGCAATGAATTTTAATGAATTCAAAAAATTGTTAAATGGTATAGTTTAACGGAAAGGGAATCGGGTCAGATTATGAAATGAAAGTTTTCTTTCCCTTTTCCATTGGTTGTTTTCTACCTTCAATCGTTATTATTCCAGTTCTAAATCAAAGATGATATCGAGGCGGCAAGGAGGAGGTGAGGAGGCGTATATATACATACGTTGAGGAAGCCGACGACGCAGCCAACAAAGATAGCGCTTTGATTTAGAATTGGAACTACATAAAGTTTTCCGGATCAACATCAACCGTTACCTTCACTGCGCTGTCAGTATGTTTCTGTAGGAGTTCCTGCGCGATTTGATGCAGGACATTAATGTCTTGTCCTTTGATCAGCATCTGGTAGCGGAAGCGTCCGCGAATTTTAGCCAGTGGTGATTCTGCCGGGCCAATTATTTCCGCGGCATTACCCAGACGCGCCGATAGTTTCCGGGCCTGCTTGCCGATGAGCTTGGCCTGCTCCACCAGGGTTTCTTTTTTGATCGAAGATAAACGCACATTAATGATCCGTCCAAACGGTGGGTATTGCAGCGCTTGGCGAAAGCCGATTTCTTCGGCGTAAAATGATTTGTAGTCGTGATTTTGTGCGTGTTTCAGGGCATAGTGTTCCGGATTGAAAGTCTGAATAATGACTCTGCCTGGGGCGTCCCCGCGTCCGCCGCGTCCGGCCACTTGTGTCAGCATTTGAAAAGTTCTTTCTGATGCCCGGAAATCAGGTATATTCAGAGATGTGTCTGCCGAGATAACACCAACCAAGGTAATAAACGGGAAATCATGCCCCTTGGTGATCATTTGTGTTCCGATTAAAATATCAATTTCCTTTTTCTCCAGGGAGCTAAGAATTTTTTCCTGCGCTCCTTTGCGGGCAGTCGTGTCGGAATCCATTCTTTGCAGCCGGGCGGAAGGAAACCGCAGTTCAATTTCCTTTTCCAGCTTTTGTGTGCCTACACCATAACTCAACACGCGGTTGCCTTTGCAGGAAGGGCACAGCGGCAATGCTTTCTGGGCGTAGTCGCAATAGTGGCATTTGATAAGATTTTCGGCCAGATGATATTTCAGGGATACAGCGCAATTAGGGCAGCGGAAATTATAGCCGCAATCCGCACAGACAAGAAAAGTATCAAAGCCTCGTTTATTCAGAAAAAGCAAAACCTGTTCTTTTCTGCTTAAAGTTTCTTCGATAGCAGAAATCAGAGCATCGGAAAGAATCGGTGCCTTGCCTAGTTTTTCTTTTTGCGCCTTCATGTCGATGATTTCGACAACGGGCAGCGGTTTGTTATTGACCCGCTTTCTGAGTTCCAGATAACGGTACTTTTTTGTCTGAGCGTTAAAATATGTGCGTACGCCGGGTGTGGCCGAACCGAGAATGACCGTAGCCGCGCTTTGCTTTGCCTTTAAAACAGCCAAATCACGGGCGTGGTAGCATAATCTTTCATCCTGTTTATAGGATGCATCATGTTCTTCGTCGATAATAATAAGTTGCAGATTCGGCAAGGGAGCAAACAGAGCGGAACGGGCGCCGATAACCAGGTTAATCTTGCCGCGCTTGATCTGGCGCCACTGGTCGTAGCGGATAGATTCCGCGATGCCGCTGTGGAGCACGGCAATATTTTGCTCATCGAACCTGCCGGCGATGCGGGAGATCAATTGCGGAGTCAGGGCGATCTCCGGTACAAGGTAAATTGCCGATCCGCCTGCACTCAATACTTTTTCGATGGCGTTTAAATAAACTTCTGTTTTCCCGCTGCCGGTGACGCCATGAAGTAAAACCGGTGTAAAAATATTCTTTCCCAGATGTTGAGAAATTTCCTGGAGTGCCAGTTTTTGCTCATTATTAAGAGTGATCCTCTCTTCGGCGCGGCTGATTGTCGACTGTAGGGAAGCTCTGCGGATTACTTCGCTTGCGGTAAATTTGATGATTCCTTTATGATGAAGATTATTGACTACGGCGCTGGAGGTATTGGCCTTTTTGATCAAGTTGCCGATGGCCATTGAGCCGTGTTTCTGCAGAAATTCGATCACTAGCTCCTGTCTGCCGGTTAGTTTTGTTCCGGCAATTTTTTCGTCCACAAGAGAAACGATTTTTTCACTGCGCACAGCCAGATGTTTCTTGTTCTTTTCTTCTATCTGCAAAAGTTCTGACAGATGAAGATTTTGCACGATAGCGGAAATGTTTTTCAGGCCGCTTTCTTCGGCCATACTGTGCAAAGAAATACCCTGAGGATATTGCTGCAATAATGTAAGAAGTTTTTCCTGCGCGGGAGACACGAAAATATCGGCAGGCAGGTCCAATGGCGTGATCCAGAGAAAATCCTTTTTTTCGGAACCTGCGGGAATCAACTCGGCTAAAGTTTTACCCAGCGGATACATGAAATAAGTAGCAATCCACTGATAAAAATCAAGATCAGCATTGCTGAAAAGAGCCTCGTCATCAAGTATTTCCATAACTGATTTTATATTGGTCAGGTTACAGGGAACATTAATGGCGACAATAAATCCTGTGCGTTTTCTGTGGCCAAAGGGGACAAAGACTCGTTTGCCGGTTTGTGCCTCGTGCCTTAAAGTCTCTGGCACTTCATAAGTGAATAGTTTATCGGCAGGTATATTCAGAGCGACGTTTACGTACATATAACCTTGTTATCCCAATTCTAAATCAAAGCGCTATCTTTGTTGGCAGCGTCGTCGGCTTCCTCAACGTATATACAATACGCATCGTCGCCTCCTCCTTGCCGCCTCGATATCATCTTTGATTTAGAAATGGTATTATCATCTTTAGTTTTAAAATGGAATTATTTCCCTGTAGTTTGGGCCAAAAAAAACGCCCCAAAGTTGGGGCGTTTTCAATAAAGAATTTGTGCTTGAGTTTATTCACCTTTGAGCTTTTCCAATTTTTCCTGTTTGGTTTTGCAATCGATGCAGTCAGTGGTAACCGGCCTGGCCATAAGTCTTTTTTCCGAAATCGGCCCGCCGCAGGCTTCGCAAACACCGAATGTTCCGTCATCAATTCTTTTGATTGCTTCCTGCATTTTCATGATGAGTTTGCGTTCGCGGTCGCGGATGCGTAATTCAAAATTCCGGTCTGATTCCAGCGATGCCCGATCATTGGGATCGGGGAAATTCTCTTTGCCGTTGGTCATTTCCGTGACGGTTTTGCCCGCCTCACTCAGCAACTCATTGATTTTCTCGATGAGCAATTTACGGAATGCCTCCAGTTTCTCCGGCTTTAAAGTCGTTTGTTTTTCCAATGCCACTACTCCTTGTGTATGTAATGTTGAGTTTGTCGCCCTTATTACCTAATGGGGCAATGTTTGTAAAGCAAAAAATTTATATGGGTCACAACAACTACTGCGGAGAGCAATATACTTTTTTAATCTTTTCCACAATGTTTGTTGTGGATTTGCCTTCCACTTCGGGAATTATTGCCACACGCCCACCCCATTTTTTTACTTCTTCACGGCCCACAACCTTATCTTCCGGCCAATCGCCACCTTTAATAAGGATGTCTGGTTTCAGGTAGTTAATCAGTTCCAGCGGTGTCAACTCCGGGAAAATAGTCACGAAATCAATGAATTCGAGCGCGGCGAGGACTTCTGCTCTTTCTTCTTCACCCACCAGCGGCCTTTTTTCCCCTTTGATGGCTCTTACGGAAGAATCACTGTTGAGAGCCAGAACTAAAATGTCTCCGGTTTTCTTCGCTTCTCTTAAATAGCGGACATGACCGACATGCAGGATATCAAAGCAGCCGTTAGTGAACGCAATCTTCTTGCCTTCCTTACGCAGCGCTTCCAAGTTGTTTTTTAAAGTGTTCCTGTCTAATATTTTATTCACATTCTAACCCCTTAATTAATATAAACTACTTGCGACTAATATAGCTATGAAATGTTGCTTGCTAGAGAACTCTGGCCAGAGTCAATACCGCCACTTTGCCTGCTCCGGCTTTAATCAAAGTTTTTGCGCATTGGTTAATAGTGGCGCCAGTAGTATATACGTCATCAATGAGAATAATATTTTTGCCTTCAGTTTTAGCATTATCGGTGACGGCAAAAGCGCCCTCTATATTATTTTTTCTTTCCTTCTTATCCAGACCAGTCTGAGTTAAAGTAAATTTACGCCGTTTTAGCAAGGAAAAATTGACAGGGATCTGATACTTTTTTTCTATGGCTTGTGCCAGGATTAGCGATTGATTAAAACTGCGTTCCCGAAGTCGCCTGATATGTAAAGGGACCGGTATGATTAAAGAATAATCGGTAAAATCAAAATCCGGAAAACAGAATTCGGCCATAAATGAGGCCAGCGCGGCACCGGCAGATATGTTGCGGCCATATTTAAACTGATGAATTGCATCCAGAATGAGCGTTTCGTAACTGGCAACAGCGCGGGCAAGGCAGAAGTAAGGTTTACTTTCCAGGCAATTTCCGCATAAATGGTCTGAGGCAGGACTATCGAAAAAAGCGATACCACAAATCGGGCAGAGACTACCGGTTATAAATCTTATTTTTTCCTTGCAGGCCGGACAAAATGCTTGCGAGGATCGCTGCGGTAAAATTTCAGCGCACCCCAGACACCGGGGAGGGAAAATAACGTCAGTGATATTGCGTAAAGCTTCATTTAGACTCACGACATTCCCTTATTCAGCCTCTTTACTTCCGTGGTATTTTCAGCAATGTTCATGCGCGGGGCATTCCACAAATCTTCGATAGCATAAAACGCCCTTAGCGATTCCTGGAAGATAGAAATCACTACGTCGTCGTAATCGAGCAAAATCCACTGTCCGTTAGTTTCCCCCTCTACTCCCAGAGGCCGGATGCCTGCTTTTTTTAAGTATCCCTGAGTGGTGGCTGATATCGCCTGTACTTGCCGGTCGGTTGCTCCACTGCAAATAAGCAGATAGTCGGTAAAGGAAGATATTTCTTTGACATTCAAAACTACCACATCCTTTGCCTTTTTTTGTAATGTGCCGTTGATACATAAAAGCAGACGGCGGGCGGATTCATTTTTTTTAGCTGGCAATTAGATCTCCTTTTTAAGGCATTTAGGCTGAAGTCCAGAGGCTGAAGGATAAAGCGCATTAAAGATTCCTGATTACCTTCATCCTTCAGTCTATAACCCTTTTGTTTGTTGTATGCCATAATTAACTTAACTTGACAATGCTGCATTTGATTCCAATATCCCTGCTTTTGTTTTGCAAGTGGTTATTGAGAAAAAAGAATGGCTATGATAAACAAACATTTCTTATCAAATTCTATCAGGATTATGACATGCAGAATATTTTAAAAAGAGTTCACGCGCATATGCCTTATCATCTTTTGCCCGAATATTTAGAGATGATTGTGCAACGGAAGTTAAATCTGGAAATATATTTCAACCACTATGTATTGCAGAATATGGATAAAAAGAAGTGCGCCGAGAAAGCTAAAATATTAGCTGACGCCGGCTTAAAAGTAACTTTTCACGCTC
The DNA here is from genome assembly GCA_003142835.1 of Syntrophaceae bacterium. GTDB lineage: Bacteria > Desulfobacterota > Syntrophia > Syntrophales > Smithellaceae > FEN-1160. Next base: position 232 of record PLNU01000108.1, on the reverse strand, counting down.
CCTTCATGGATTTGCGTCCCGCGGCGCTGGATGATAAAATTCGGCAGACAAGCCTTGATCGAATTAAACAGGTATTCGAAGTAGCTTCTTATTTTCACCCGTTAAAAATTGTCTGCCATCCTTCCTATGATGATCGTTACTATGTTTCCTGCGATGATCTGTGGCTGGAAAACAGCGTTAAAACATGGACGCAATTAATTGCATTGGCCAGGGACACAGGGACAATGATCGC
>PLNU01000005.1 GCA_003142835.1 Syntrophaceae bacterium | reverse complement strand
CGACATCAAACGGAATACGCATGAAGGCAGTTCATAAGCAAAATCACCATTAAAAATAGGCAACAACGTATGGAGACAGATCATAAAGAGCATTGTTGTATAGAAGATGAAGTGATAGCGTGAAACCCTTGCATGAGTTGCGGTGCCTGTTGCGTCGCCTTCCGTGCCTCTTTCTACTGGGCAGAGGGGGATGACACCATGGAAGGGGGCGTACCTGTTCATCTAACTGTGAACGTGAATGCTTTTCGCAGAGCCATGCGACGAACCAACTCTCAGGATCAACGATGCATTGCGCTCTATGGGACACCGGGTCAAAGAGTACAATGCACAATTTACGAACGCCGTCCCTCCGTATGCCGGAATTTTGAGCCTTCTTGGAAGGCAGGAATCCACAATTCTCACTGCAATAAGGCGAGGGCCATCTTTGGTCTTGAACCCCTCTACCGGGATTCATGGATGCTCTCTAGGGTTTCTTAATAGTAAGTCCACCTGAATTGTGCTCAAAAATGTCCTCTTGACGGGTGACTCGACCAAAAAGTAAGCCTATTTCTCAATAGGGCTGCCGCCGCACCACCTCCATTCCCCAACCACATCGCCAGCCCCTGCTTTTCGATGCATAATATCTCTTGACAAGCAAAAACAGCCCCCCTATACTTTCCATCCATCGAAAACAATACCTTATCAAATTGGGTATAGTGTAAGTAAATAGAGGAGGTATCGCAATATGGATATGAAATTCAGGGATGATTTCAGCGGACTCTGAAGGCTTGGGTGAAAGATGCTATTCCTGCTGGAGAATGGGAACTGATCCGCCAATCACTCCAGCGGGGCCAGTTGACCGGCAGCATCCGATTTGTTGATGAAATTGAAAAGAAAATCAAAAGGCGGGTGGAATGTCGAGGTCGGGGAAGACCAAAGAAAGAGGTAAAATAAATCTGTCCCCTTTTTACTATTAAATGTTAATTGGCTGAAGTTGTTACTTCATGGACGTCCCTTATTTCCCTCCGGATCGTCATTTAATAGAGCCAAATAGAAAATTCTAGGATTGTAGAGTTATGCAGAAACTTTAGAATAATTTGTTGGACGGCTCAGATTATGAGATAGAACTTGTAGCCGAATGTCCGGGTCGATCGTGAGGATAATGGCTTGGTTTCGATAAATGAATTGCATCAAAATTTGTGTGTCACGTTCGGCCGTTACGTCAAGAATCCAATAAATCAAAGGAGAATTCGTCATGAGAATAAATTGTCGTGTCATAGCAATAATGCTTTTTGTCTTCCTGGGTCGGGCTTACGCGGATGCACCGCTGCCTTTTCAGCAGGAATATGAACCGCCGAATGGGAAAGGGCGAGTGGTCGTTGTCGTCTCCGGACAAACGGGTCCCGGCAACTACGCATACGTCGCAAAAGACTTTGCCGAGCAAGGCTATTATGCAGTTCTTGTCGACGGTAACGACTTCTGGGTACAGATTGGCGGTAGCGAGGCTCGCTTAAAGGGTGTCATTACTCGCGCACAACAGTCGCCGCACGCTTTGCCCGGCAAGGTGGCGGTGGTAGGCTTTTCGCGCGGCGGGGCCTCCACCCTAACGTATGCAACACGAATGCCGGAATTGGTTTCCGCGGTCGTGGTTTACTATCCAGCGACCCAACACATTTGGAATACAGACAACTTTGTCTCAGAAATTAAGGTGCCAACGCTGATGTTTGCCGGAGTGCGTGATAACTACCATAATTGCTGCCGAATTGAAACGGCCCGGAAGTTGGCTGATGCGGCCAAGAAGAGGGAAGGCAAAGTCATGCTGGAAGTCTTCGAGTATCCCAATGCCGAGCATGGCTTTATCATTAAATCTAGCAAGGCGTGGTCACCAACTGATACGGCCGACGCGTTCCGCCGGACCCTCAGCCATTTACGTCAATATTCTGGTGAATAGCTCCCAGCAAACGCTTATTTTGCAATTGGGGGCAGCCACTAATAAATGTAATGTAGGACGATCGTAAGATTCTAAGTTTAGAAAAAAATTGTAAGGAAGTTGGACGTTGTCTGTAAGGAAAGGGGACGTTGTCCACTTAATTCAGAAATGAATTAGGGGATAGACGTGAAATAACAACTTGCCCAGAATGTTTTTCTATTGTTGACGTTGCCCTATGCCTCGTTAAGCTCGAACAGAAACTACAGGAGTCCTGTACCATATCATGGGGAGAGGGATTGAGCTTGGAAGGAAAAGGAGAAAAAAATGAAAATTATCGCCACCTCACTCAAACAACTGGTCTGTGACTTCGCCGACAACCATCGGCAATTGACAGAAGAAATAACGACGGTAAAACTCGATGAATCCAAGTGGACTTTAAAGGAAATTATCGGTCATTTGATTGATTCGGCTTCCAATAATCACCAACGAATTACCCGATTACAACTCGTTGAAGAATTGCATTTCCCGTCTTATGAAAATGAAAAATGGCTGGCAACAGAAAAATGGAATCTACTCGGGTGGCACGAAATTTTAATCACAATTTTAAATCGTGATAATCTACTTTTCCATTAACTGTTATCTACTAATATTTTCTTAAAAATACTGATGTGCGTATTTCTTCCTGTAAGTGAGTGTTCGATAATTTTTAAGGACATGCACTATTTCAAACAGTATTCATTATGAGCTGCTGCCATTTTACTCATATTTTACCCACCAGGCTTTTAGTCTTTATTACCACAAAATACCCAGGTGTGTTTTTTGGTTCTAACTGATTATTAAGCATAATTTTCTATTTTCATTTTTTCTTAAATGCGGTA
>PLNU01000022.1 GCA_003142835.1 Syntrophaceae bacterium | reverse complement strand
GTCTAACACCAGGGGTGCAGTCTAATAAGAACATTAAGTTTCCTGTAGATTTTAGTAATTTTACCATATCATTTTCAATATCTTCTTCAGTCTTATATTGCTCGTCTTCTCTTGACAGCATTGTGCCTTCCATAATTAAGTAGTCAATATCTTTTATAGGATTTTTAATCATTTTTTCAAATAAGATATTTTTTCTTCCATGCCCCCTAAAATCTCCCGAATAGAATATTTTCTTGTTTTCTGTTTCGATCAAAAAAGACATGGAATCAAATCCTGAATGGTCTACCAAATGTGGAGTTATTTTAATGTCATTAATTTCGAACGGCTTCCATGCATCGATTGTTTTAATATTCTTTAGATTACAGTTTGTTTGGTTAAATAAATAACCTAACTCTATCAATTTTTTAGTTCCTTTACTCATGTATATTGGGATATCGGAATGAACAAAGGAAAGCAGTCCGTAATGGTCTTGGTGTGCATGGCTTATCAAAATACAATCAAATTCCGGATTTTCATATAACCCTTGAATGTCTGGAAGCAATTTATCTTTGATTAACTGTTCTTTGGATTTCTTTGTAATTTCTTTTTGTGGATGCTCCCCTGCTAGGGGAAGACCAAAATCTATGAGAATTCTTGTGCTGTTGGTTTGCAATTCAACACATGAGCCGCCTATTTCTTGGGTACCACGATGGATTTTAATCATCATTTCTTCTGTAGGTGTATATTTATGATGTCTTTCGGTTTTCTTTTGTTAATATCTTTATCTCTAAAATAACCATACTCTATACCGGTGTCATTCGGTAAAGGCTTCTTCCCTTCATAAAATTCCCTAGGTGCAATTATCATTTTCTTTATGTTTTTAAACTGCACGGGAAAGAAATAAGCTTCTTCGAATTCCTTTTCTATGTGGAGTAGAATTTTTTCCACGCTCTTCTCATAATCATTAATCTGCTCGACGACTTTCTCCATTTTTTCTTTTGATTCTTTTTTCTTAAGTTCGATAATGTAAATATTATGATCTTCGTCATATCCCATCAAGTCAACACACCTTCCGCGATTATAACCAAGGGGCACTTCGTATCCAAATATTCTAATTACTGGCTTGACATCTTTTTTTCTGCAAATTCTGATTCTTTGGCTTAAGAAGACTGTTCTTTGAATCTGCGCTTCTGATTTTTCATCTTCTGCATTTAATTTACCATGAAGACATCCTAACTTAAAATCCTGCTCTCTCAATCCTTTATTAATCATGAAATTTCATCCCGTGTTTTGTTGGTGATAGCTGTTTTCAGTTTTCCCGAATGCTTAAATGTCAAGACTCCTCGGGTGTCAATCGTTATCTTTTCCCGGTCCGGGGGTTCCGGCCTCTCTTGACCTGCCCCAAACCTTGTACCACATTTAAAGTTAGGATTCTGCCATTTTCTGTTTATTTCCAATTGTAATCCGGCATAGTCTTGGAGGTTGATCATTTATTGATAAAGAACTACATTAACCAGTATTTTTAGAAAATATGCGATCTCATAAGTCTTCGATAATATAAAGATTGCCACACGCACTGTCGTGCCCCCCACACGCTTTGCTCGGGGCTTCGGTTCACCGCAATGACAAACGAGGATTGCGACACAGTCTCTTAGGAAAGGGGGAGAACTTCTGAATAAAAAAAGGCGCCTGATCGCGCCTTTTTTTCATATTTAACATTGAAATGACAATTTATTCTTCGGGTGTTTCATCCGGCAAAATATCCGTTTGATCTTCATCGGCGCCGTTTGTATCATCATCTTTGTCTTCGGCCTCCGATGTCGTACGGGCGACACCGACCAGTTTTTCTTCCGGCTGCAGCTCAATTAGCTTTACGCCCTGAGTGACACGGTGATTTATCGGAACTTCCTGAACTTTCAGCCTGATCACTTTGCCTGCGTTGCTGATGAGCATGATATTCTCTTCACCCTGCACCTGCAGCACACCGGAAACATTACCTACTTTGGACACAGTCTTTAAATTTATCGTTCCCTTGCCGCCGCGTGATTGAGTGCGGTATTCTTCAATTGGCGTACATTTACCAAAACCATTTTCAGAAACGGTCATCATAAAGGTGCCTTCCGCCGGGATTTCCACGCCGATCACATCATCATCCTTGTCCAGACTAATACCTCGCACACCCCGGGCAGTTCTACCCGTATCTCGTACATCATCTTCCTTAAAGCGAATGGCCATGCCCAGTCTAGTTGCTAAAAAGATATCCTGATTGCCCATGGTTAACTGAACGTCTACCAGTTCATCGCCTTCATCGATGGAAATAGCGATAATCCCGCCTGCCCGTGGATTGGAATAAGCGGCAAGTTCCGTTTTCTTAATAATTCCTTTTTTCGTAACCATGACAACAAATTTATCAGCAACAAATTCCCGCACCGGCAGGGTTGCGCTGACTTGCTCGCCCGGCGCCAGGTTGACCAAATTAACTATCGCTTTGCCTTTGGCCGCGCGTCCGGCTTGTGGTAATTGATAAACTTTTAACCAGTGAACTTTTCCTGCGCTGGTAAAAATGAGCAGATAATGGTGTGTGGAAGCGATAAAGATTTTTTCCACAAAATCTTCTTCCTTGGTGCCCATACCGACCTTGCCTCGTCCACCACGGTGCTGGCTCTTGTAAAGGCTGACAGCGTTGCGTTTAATATAGCCGGAATGTGAAATAGTCACAATCATGTCTTCTTCAACAATCATGTCTTCAATGTCAATATCTTCCGTGCTGGCAACAATTTCCGTGCGGCGTTCGTCGCCATAACGTTGTTTTATTTCGTTTAGTTCATCAATGATAACTTGAAGGACTTTTTGCGGATCAGCCAATATTGAACTGAGCTGGGCTATCAAAGCGGTTACTTCAGTATATTCCTCATCGATCTTCGCCCTTTCCAGACCAGTCAGACGCTGCAGTTTCATATCCAAAATTGCTTTAGCCTGAATTTCCGACAAACTGAATTTGGGACATAACTTTGTTACTGCCTCCGCAGAATTTTTTGCCGCCTTAATCACTTTGATAATTTCATCAATATTTTTTAAGGCGATAATATATCCTTCTAAAATGTGCGCTCTTTCCTTGGCACGGTCGAGATCAAACTGAGTCCGGCGTATAACGATTTCTTTGCGGAAGATGATAAATTGTTCAATCACCTCTTTGAGATTAAAGACGTGCGGACGGCCATTCAATATTGCCAGCATAATGATGCCGAACGATGTCTCCATTTGAGTAAATTTGTAAAGCTGGTTGAGAATAATCGCGGAATTCTCATCACGCTTCAGATCAATGACTACACGAATACCCTCTCTGTCCGATTCGTCGCGTAAATCGGCAACACCGCCGATTTTCTTGTCGCGGACAAGGTCGGCTATTTTTTCAATCAGCGTTGCCTTGTTCACCTGATAAGGTAATTCGTTAATGATAATGCTCTCCCTGTCATTGCGGGCGTTCTTTTCAATGAGTGCCCGCGCCCTCATCCGGATAATGCCTCGTCCTGTTTTATATGCGGAAATTATTCCCTCACGACCATTAATAAATCCCGCCGAAGGGAAATCCGGTCCAGGTATATGTCGCATTAGTTTTTCGATGGTGATATCCGGATTTTTAATGCAGGCAATTGTGCCATTAATGATTTCGTTCAAATTGTGGGGTGGAATATTTGTGGCCATTCCTACGGCAATGCCTGAAGAACCATTAAGCAAAAGCAGTGGTATCCGCGAAGCCAAAAGAGTCGGCTCTTGCAGTGATTCATCGTAGTTGGGCACATAATCGACAGTGTTTTTCTCCAGATCAGCCAATACCTCATCAGCAATACGCGCTAATCTTATTTCCGTGTAACGCATAGCGGCAGGAGGATCGCCGTCAATGGAACCGAAGTTTCCCTGTCCATCTATGAGCATGTAGCGCAATGAAAAATCTTGCGCCATGCGCACGAGGGTATCATAAACAGCCACATCTCCATGAGGGTGATATTTACCGATAATATCACCGACGATTCTTGCCGATTTTTTATAAGGCTTGTTGTGGCGATTGCCCATTTCATACATGGAAAATAAAATGCGCCGGTGCACCGGTTTCAGGCCATCGCGCACATCCGGGATCGCCCGGCCAATAATTACGCTCATGGCATAATCCATGTAAGATTTTTTCATTTCATTTTCTATATTCACCAAGGTTTGTTTGTGGTGGATATCACGTTCCATTTTTTCCGTCCTCTCTAAATAAAAGCGGCTGTTTACGAGCCGCCTCAATAAATGTTTTGTTGTTTTCTTTGCTAAATATCTAAATTGGAAACAAACAGGGCGTTCTTGTATATAAAATCGCGGCGAGGCTCAACCTGATCTCCCATCAGAGTCGTGAATATTTCATCAGCCTCAACGGCGTCTTCCACACCCACTTGCAGCAGGGTCCTTTTTTCCGGGTTCATCGTTGTTTCCCACAACTGCTCAGGATTCATTTCTCCAAGGCCTTTATAGCGCTGCATGGAAAGTCCTTTTTTACCTAAGTTGTTAACATGTTCGACCAAGGCTTTCGCGTTGTCGAGGATCACAGGCGTTGGTGATTCTTCGCTCACATCGCTATAAGGAGGCTCTCCTATAATGGAAACCTGTCCTAACAGTAATTTAAGCTCGGTAAACTGCGGGGTACGGAATGTTTCCCTGTCTATGCAATTGGCAAATACTTGCCCGTTCTTCTTTAGATTAAAAACCATTTTGTATCCGCCGTGGTCTTGATCCTCTTCGATAGTAGAATCCACAAAATCTTCACTCAAAGCGGAGCTTGTCCTTTGAGCAATTTTCTTTAAATTGCTTTCGCTCTTAAAGCATTCATCATTCAAAACAGGATCCCCCGCCAGGAGGCGAATTAGATTTCTTTCACAGTGTTCCTTTTCGAAACGATCCAGGATATCTTCAATGCGCATACCTTTCTTAATCAACGCAGTCAATTTATTGCCTGTTACCGGAAACTGATTACCATCGGCCATAACGAGCTTTACTTTACTGACTCCACTTTCCAAAATATAGTTTCTCATTTGCTCTTCATTTTGAATGTAGAGCTCTTTTTTCCTATCCACTATTTTATACAAAGGCGGCTGGGCAATAAATAAATATCCCCTTTCGATCAATTCCCGCATTTGCCGGAAAAAGAACGTCAGAAGCAATGTGCGAATGTGGGAGCCATCAACATCGGCATCGGTCATGATAATAACTTTATGATACCTGAGTTTGCTTACATCATATTCTCCGGAGCCAATCCCCGTGCCCAGTGCGGTAACAATGATTTTGATTTCTTCATTTTGCAGCATTTTATCAAAACGAGCTTTCTCCACATTTAAAACCTTACCGCGTAGGGGCAGAATGGCCTGATTTTTCCGGTCTCTCCCTTGCTTGGCCGAACCTCCGGCGGAATCACCTTCAACCAGATAAATTTCACTGAGAGCCGGGTCTTTTTCCTGACAATCAGCTAATTTTCCCGGCAGTGCTCCCACTTCCATAGCACTTTTACGCCGCGTCAATTCCTTTGCCCTTCTTGCCGCTTCTCGGGCACGTGCTGCTTCTAAACATTTATTGAGAATTTGTTTAGCTATCGACGGATTTTCTTCCAGAAAACTGCCGATTTTTTCATAAACAATGCCTTCCACCAAACCACGCACTTCAGAGTTACCCAGCTTTGTTTTGGTTTGTCCTTCAAATTGTGGATTCTTTAATTTAATACTAATGACGCACGCCAAACCCTCTCTTAAATCTTCTCCACGCAGCGATTCCTTACCATCTTTAATCAACTTACTTGCTGTGGCATAATTATTAAAAACGCGTGTTAGCGCGGATCTGAAGCCGATTAAATGGGTTCCGCCTTCGGTAGTATTAATGCTGTTGGCAAAAGCAAAAATGTTTTCCAGATAAGTTTCGTTATATTGCAGGGCAACTTCCACAGAACAGTCTTCTTTCGCACCAGTAATGTAAATTGGATTTTTGTGTAAAACCTTTTTGTTACGATTAATATATTCAACAAAAGAATTTATTCCGCCTTGGTATAAAAACTCATTTTTCTTATCATTGCGCTCATCAGTTAAAGTTATTTTAACACCGGAATTTAAAAAAGCTAACTCCCGTAAACGGTTGGAAATAACATCAAANNGTTCCTTTGCCGCGAGTTTTTCCGGCCATTTCCAATGGACCATTAGGTACACCGCGTGTGTAAGTCTGAATATAAACATTACCATCACGCCGCACTTCCAACTCACATTCTTTGGAAAGGGCATTGACTACCGAAACACCAACCCCATGTAAACCACCTGATATTTTGTAAGAATCATTGGAAAATTTACCCCCGGCATGCAATTTAGTCATAACAACTTCCGCCGCCGACACGCCTTCTGTTTTATGAATATCGACAGGAATTCCCCGTCCGTTATCATCCACAACAATACTATTATCTACTCTAATTTTTACCGTTATCGTATCACAATAGCCGCCTGCCGCTTCATCAATACTATTATCGACAACTTCATAAACCAGATGATGAAGCCCCTCTTTACCTGTAGTACCTATATACATAGCCGGTCTTAAACGTACCGCTTCCAAACCTTCCAAAACCTTAATACTGTCCGCATTATACTTATGTGTCATAACTACTTTTCCAACTCCTCACTTAGTACTTAATTTTTATTTCTTTATTTAATTATTTTTTTTATATTTCTGATACTTCACTAATTTATATTTTTAACGGCATTACAATACATAAATAATTATCACCTTCAGCAGGTTTTATCACGGAAGGCTTTAACCCCACCCCGACTTCAAATAAAACATTATCCCCTTGAATTACTGAAACAGCATCCATGACATAATTAACATTAAATCCAACATCAATATCTTCTCCGTTGTAAGTAATATCTATCTCCTCTGTTGCTTCACCCACATCCAAATTTGTCGAATTAAGAGTCATTTTATTATTAGAAAAAGAAACTATGACACCGCTATAGCGCTCAGATGAGACAACATTCATTCTTCTTAAAGCATGTAGAAAACTCTCTTTTTCTAAAACAACACCAATTCCTTTTTCCAGAGGAATAACCCTTTTATAATCCGGATAATCAGCATCAACCAGACTAACCTTTAGTATGGTATTTTCCGTTTTAATGATCAGTGTATTTTTATGCAGACCAATTCCGATATTTTCATGTTCATCAATAATCTTTTTTACTTCTGATAATCCTTTACGTGGAATAATTATTCCTTTTTCCAGATCGGGACAACGCTCAACTGTTGTTCCTTTAGCTAAAGCTAAACGATGTCCATCTGTTGCCACCATCCTCCAAATCTGATTTGAATCATCTAAAACCGCTTCTAATAAAACTCCGTTTAAATTTTTTCTCGTTTCGTCAGTAGCCATAGCAAATGCCGTTTTACTGATCAAATCTTTAATAACTAATCCTGGAATATTACAAAATTTTACATCCTGATCATCAGTCATACTGGGAAAATCATCAGCTGGTAAACCTGGTATTTTATATACCGCCCTCTGACAGGTAACCTTCACAATATTATTACTTTTTGTGACATGAATTACTTCACCTTGAATTTCCCTGACCATTTCATAAAGTTTTTTTGCAGAAAGTGTAATTTCACCTTTTTCCACAATTTCCGCATCATAGTCAGAAATCAAGCTGATTTCCCGATCTGTGGCAACTATCTTAATTTTGTTTTTTTCTGTTTTTAAAAGAACATTGTTCAAGATTGGCATTGTTGTCTTTTTCTCTACAATACCTAAAGTTTTCTGGATGCCATCAAGAAAGGTATTTCTATTTATTTTAAATTCCATCTAATCCNNTTATTTTTATAATAATTTTATAATCTTATAATCATTTACTCTGTTTATTCATCACTTAAAAAAAGTTTATGCTTTGTTGAGTAAATTATCTTCAATCTCCTGAATTAAATTTTTAAATTTTGGATCCCCTTCTATATTATTTAAAATTTTATTATTGGCGTATATTACAGTTGAATGGTCTCTGCCGCCAATTTTTTGACCAATATCAGGAAATGATGCTTTTGTTAATTTTCTGGCTAAGTACATGGCGATTTGACGCGCCTGAACAAGATTTTTATTTTTATTATGAGCTTTTATATCCAATATTTTTACATTTAATTGTGAGGCTACGACTTTAATAATTTCTTCGATACTTACTTCTTCTTGTTTATTATGATTTACTAGTTTTTTTAGCACTTCCTTGACTAAATCTAAATTTATTTCTTTTCCAGTAAGAGAGGAATAAGCACAAATTCTCACTAAAAAACCCTCTAATTCACGTATGTTGGATTCGACGTGCGCAGCTATATAATGAGCGACATTAACAGGCAGGGAAATTTTGTTTTCCTGCATCTTCTTTTCAATAATTGCGATTTTTGTTTCTGTTTCGGGCGGCTGGATATCCGCAATCAATCCCCATTCAAAACGCGAGCGCAATCTCCCTTCTAAATTGGGAATATCTTTTGGAAATTTATCACTGGTAACGACAATTTGTTTGCCGGAATCATGAAGAGTATTAAACGTATGAAAAAATTCTTCCTGAGTTCTTTCTTTTCCCGCCAAAAAATGGATATCATCAATTAGTAAAGAGCTGATGTTGCGGTACTTTTCTCTAAACTTAGGCATCCGGTCATAGCGAATGGAGTTGATCATTTCATTCATAAATTCTTCTGCGGAAACATACATAATGTTGAGTTCCGGATGAGCAGATGCCGTGAGTAACCCGATGGCATTGAGCAAATGAGTTTTTCCCAAACCGGAACCGCCGTAAATAAATAAAGGATTATAGTTTTTAGCCGGTTGTTTGGCTACAGCAATGGATGCGGCGTGGGCAAATTGGTTACAAGGCCCGACAACAAATCTCTCGAATGTATAGTTGTTATTAAGGAAAGAAATATTTTTACCTCTGAGTACTGTTGCCGTCGAGGCAACCTTGGCGTGTTCGGAGTGTGGCGCTGCTTCCGGTTTTTTTTCTTTGTCTTTACTTAAAATAAATTCAACATCTACATCAATACTAACGACGTTTTGCAGGGAATGTTTAATCGTGGACAAATAATTATCGCAAAGCCAATCTTTAAAAAACTTATTAGGTACGGCAAGTTGTATACAATTGTCTTCCATAGCAACAATTTTGATGGGCTTAATCCATGTATCAAAATTTTGCTTACTTAGCTTTTCCTGAATAATTTTAGCAGCTTTATCCCAGATAGATTCCACGTCAAAACCTTTTATAAACAATATTATCAACAGGTGTTGATAAGTTGTTAAAAAATTAATTACTTTAAATCATCGAGAATCAAACTTGTCAACCGATTCAATTCATCCATAGAGGTATAGCGAACTTCGATTAAGCCCTTTTTCGCCGAACCCCTTATTTGGACCTTGGCCATAAGTGATGCAGATAGCGATTTTTCAAGATCAGCGATGTAACGATCCTTGGAGAGTGGTTTTTTCTCTTGAGGCTGATTTTTTACATTTTGGATTAAGCGTTCGGTTTGCCGGACATTTAATCCTTTTTTTAAAATTAGATCCAGTGCCGCAATTTGTTCTTCTGTGGAATGAAAAGCCAATAAACAACGTGCGTGGCCGGAAGTTATCTTTTTTTCCACCAGAGCGTTTTTAGCTTTGGCCGGTAACTTCAAAAGCCGGACAGTATTGGCAATAGTTGAACGATCCTTACCGACACGTACGGAAATTTTTTCCTGAGAAAGGCTGAATTTTTCCATTAGTGTTACGTAAGCATCCGCTTCTTCCAAGGGATTGAGCTCTTCGCGCTGAATATTTTCAATAAGAGAGATTTCCGCCACTTCCATGTCCGTTGCTTCGCGAATAACAATCGGTACATCTTTCAGGCCTGCGGCCTGAGCTGCCCGCCACCGCCGCTCACCGGCAATGATTTCATAACCCTTATCTATTTTGCGGACAACTATTGGCTGGATAATCCCGCTTTGTTTAATGGAAGCGACCAACTGCTTTTGATCCTGGTCATTAAAATTCTTGCGGGGCTGATAGCGATTAGGACGCAGCTCTTCAATTCCACAAGAAGAAGCCGCTTGTTTCTTGCCATATTTCTCATTCAATAAATCCGGGAACATGGCACCCAGTCCTTTGCCTAGAGCATTTTTTTGTGCCATTTACGATTCCCCCTGAATAATTTCTTGTGCCAGCTCCATATAGGCAATTGCTCCGCGTGATTTGATGTCATAAAGAATGATGGGCAAACCATGGCTTGGGCTTTCCGAAAGCCGGACATTACGTGGAATTACAGTTTTAAAAACTTTATCACCCAGATGTTTACGGACGTCTTCACTTACACGGTGTGCCAGCAAATTACGTGAATCAAACATTGTCAGTAAGATGCCGGCTAAAGACAATGATGGGTTTAAGTTCGTTTTCACTATTTTTACGGTGTTGAGCAAATATCCTAATCCTTCCATGGCAAAATACTCGCACTGCAGAGGAACAATCAAAGAGTCGGCAGCGACAAGGGCATTGACAGTCATAAAGCCAAGTGACGGTGGACAGTCAATTATTATAAAATCATACTGCCTATCCAAAGATTTTAACAAACGGCGCAAACGTTTTTCCCGATCTTCAATATCGATATACTCAACCTCTATACCAATTAAATCCTGGTTAGAGGGAATTATATCCAGATTAGGCAACGCCGTAGGCTGGATAACTTTCTCCAGAGGGACTTGTCCGATCATGGCACGATATAAGTTTCCCTCTTTAATGGAGCTTCTATCAGTGCCCATTCCACTGGTTGCATTGCCCTGAGAATCGCCATCAATAAGCAGAATTTTCTTTTCTGCCGCGGCCAGAGAAGCAGATAAATTAATAGCCGTAGTGGTTTTACCTACACCGCCCTTTTGATTTGCTATGGATATAATATTATTCATTATTTTAATGTGCGTCTTCCGGAAATTTCTTTTGGAAAAACTACCGTTAGCACTAGCATAATAAAATTCATTTTAGAAGAGTTTTTTACTTTATTATTTCTTTTCCCCGATAATAATTTTACGGTGGGCATCTAAAAAAGGAACGTTTATATCATGTTGAATAAATTGAGATATTTTGTGTGGATCTGTACCTGATGTGCACTGCGTAATTTCCTCATCAACATTGGGGCCTTTCAAGGCAATAAGTTTGCCTCCCCGGACGAGAAAATATTCGCCTTGAGGCAGGAGTTCGGATAATTTAAAGGCGGCGCGGGAAATTAAAACATCAAATTTTTCCTTCCATGTATCTGTCTTAATGATGTTTTCGGTGCGATCATGAAGAACAACCGCTTCGGAAAGATTCAGCAGGCGGATCACATGTTTTAAAAAAGACACCTTTTTGCGATTGGTTTCCAGAAGATAAAGCTGTAAAGAAGGCAGCGCTATTTTTAAAGGAAGGCCGGGGAAACCGGCGCCGCAGCCAACATCAACCATCCGGGCGTTGGGCTTATGAATAAATTGCAGTGCCGTCAGCGAATCCAGAAAATGACGAGTGATAATTTCCTGAGAAGAGTTCTCGGAAATTAAATTAGTTTTGGCATTCCATTGTAAAAGCTCATTTTTATAAACATCAAATTGAGCCAGTTGTTGCTCGTTTAGTTCAATGCCTAAATGACGCGCGTTTTTACGGAGTGAAAGTATTTCCTGATCCATGATGAAGGAATAACAAAAAACATCTGCCGCCGCAAACGATAAATTGGGTCCGCCTCGATAAAAATACACTCAAGTTCGAAGGTCATATCAACGGAGGGACTTACGCAAGATACCTGGAAGCAATCGATGATGAAGTCCAAACCCTGATTATCAATTCATCAGGCGGTGACAGTTATGATGGTGTGCGCATTGGCCTGGATATGGCCAAACGCAATATAGATGTTGTTGTGGATGGTGTGGCAGGAGGTGGTCAAAATTCTCTTGACACACAAAATCCTTCTTTATATACTCGCACCGTGAAAAAGGAAGTTTGATCAATCAGAGCGTACTGCTTTACCCCCTTTTTAAATGATTTAAAGGAGAATGTATGATTTCAAAAATTCTTGTGCCATCAGACGGGTCCAAATCAGCTCAAAGAGCAGCCGGGTATGCGGTTGACCTCGCAAAACAGTTGAAAGCCTCAATTATTGCCCTGAGCGTTATTGATATGCGCTCACTAATAGCCCAGACAGTTCCCGCATTGGAGACAGCAAGGCACACAATAGAGCCTATTGAGGATTATCTGAGAGAGGCTGCCGAAGGGTATGCCGGAGAAATAAAGAAACTGTGCGATAAAAGCGGTGTCGCATCGAAGATTTCTATAAAGATGGGGCATCCTGTGGAGGAGATTGTGAAAGAGGCTAAGAGGTCAAAGGCAGATCTTATTGTTATGGGCTCCCATGGAAGGAGCGCCTTATCAGCCACAGTCCTTGGTAGTGTTTCCTATGGTGTTATCCACAATGATGCAAGTATCCCCATACTCATTGTAAAGGGTTGATTGCAATAGTTTTTTTGCCATTTTGTTTTTGATATGCGTGAGCTGTTTTGCGAGGGGTCGGGGCCAACGGATATCAGTTGAAATATTCTTGTACCGCCGGGAAATCAGGCGGCTAACGGAACAACACAATAACCATTGGCTGGTGTTGGATATTATAGCAATTGCATTTATTTCTTGCTACGGGCAACCTTTGTTGCTAAGAAACTAGAGAGTCAAATAACAGGAAAGGAGAAAAAACATGGTTACGATATTGATCGTTATTTTAATTCTCATCTTCGTCGGCGCACTGCCCACCTGGCCTCACAGTAAGAGCTGGGGATACTATCCCAGTGGTGGACTTGGATTGATTCTTCTGATTTTGATCATCCTGCTACTGATGGGGCGGATCTGAAGTGAGTTTAGTGCACGAGAAATCACTATGAATTCGTCTAACAAAAAGAGAATCTTTTTGAAGACATCTCAATCGGTTCAAAACGTAACTCCTTTAGCCGGATGAGTGAAGATCATCCGGCTAAAGGAGGCAATATTTTGTGAAAATTATAAAGACTTTGTTTTTCCAGAGTTTAGCATTAACATCAGTATTAGTATTAGCTAGTTTTAATGTCTACGCCGTTGACCAATCAATTTGTCATCCTGGTGCAAGTTTAACATTGACCACCTTTTTTATCATCCCCCAGAGGGGTTTTCTCCTCAAGCACATAACGCACGTTCAGCGCCAGATCCGGGCGTAGGGAGTTGTAAACGGAACAATACTTGTCTTGGGACAAGGCAATGGCGCGCTCCACTTTCCTGGGATCCAGGTTTTTTCCGGCAATGTGCAAAACCATCTCCACCGCCTTGTAATACTGTGGCGGTGTCGGATTCCTCTCCCCTTCAATCTCCATCCGGAAACTCGCCAGCGTGATCCGCATCTTGGTCAGGATCGTCACCATATCGATCCCCATGCAGCCGGCCAGGCTCAGAAGAAGGGCCTCCGTCGGTTTGCATCCCCATTGGGCCTGGGCATCGAATTCAATCTCGTATCCCTGCGGTGTGGCGCCGGTGAACACGAGATCCCGTTCCCAGGCAAGGGTCGTCTTCACTATCGGAGTAATGTTGTGCTTATACCCCGCGAGCGACTCGTTCAGTTCGTCATTGTTATTATCTGCCATCTTGCTTCTTCTCCTTCCCTTTATTCACAGGGCTCATAAATCCGATTTCCCGGGCGTAGGAAAACTGATGTTGCCAGGGGATCCCGGGATGGACTTTCTCAAAGATATCCGGCCCTGTCATCTTCAGGGATTCCGCATCCACTTCCGCAGGATGATAGCCGCCAATAAAGCCGTAATCCGGACCGATGACGGGATTCTTCCCCGGCAGGCAATCACATTCTCCGGTGATATTAAGCAGAGCGTTGATGACGATGGTCTTTCCCTGAATCTTCTTCCAGACGGCGGCCGCTGTCTCAATAAGCTTTTCCTGAAAAACCGTCATATCCGAATTCCAGAAGATCTGGAGGGCCAATTCCGGACACATGGCAATACACTGGGCGCAGCCGATGCATTTTATCAGATCATAGTTGGGATAATCGGGTTCAGAGATCGTGGCTGCCTTTGTCGGACAGATATTGACGCAAATGCCGCAACGGGTACATTTCTTTCGGTCCAGAACAGGATGATAATCGGAATGCATTCGCTGTTTCTGCGCACGGGATG
>PLNU01000008.1 GCA_003142835.1 Syntrophaceae bacterium | reverse complement strand
CCTTCGCGGGAATGACAATATTGTTGGTTTTATGCAGTTATGCAAAGCTCTCCAATTGTGGAGTGTCTTGAAGGGTGATATGAGTTTTGTGGGTCTCCGGCCTGCGTTATTCAATCAAGACGACCTGATTGCCTTGCGGACGGCGAAAGGTGTTCATCGATTGATTCCGGGGATCACGGGATGGGCGCAGATTAATGGCCGGGACGATATTCCGATTCCGAAAAAGGTGGAATTTGACGAGTATTACCTGCTGCATCGTTCTTTTCTCCTGGATATTAAAATTATTCTTCTGACGGTATTCAAGGTCGCGAGGCGGGAAGGAGTGGTTCACTGAGGAGATGAAACTGGTTTTAGCTCCAGGTGCTGCAGATGCATCTGAAGGTACTGTTTATCTGGATGAAGATAACGCGCTTTGTTGTAAAAAGGCCGCTGAGGTATCCCGGTCTAGTGTCGTGTCAATCAAGAAATGTCATTTCGACCGCAGGGAGAAATCTAAGATTTCTCAGTCGTGAAGACTCCTTCGAAATGACAGAGTATCGTTGACATGACACTAGTGAAAAATCGGATATTGAATACAATATCTACGCTGAAAAACGACCTGGTGAGGGGTTTGGGTCGGTAGCCCCAGGCTGCGGAGATATTTCCGAAGGAATGGTTTGGGTTGCTGTAATACGTAAAGGCACACCTGTTAAGCCAAAGGACACGCAGACAGAGGCGGGGCGGTAAGTGGTGCCTTTAAAAACGTACGATTCGCAATTGAACAATATTGTTAAGAATCTCACCACTCTTGCACAGCAGGACGGATGGATGCCGCCGGAAGGCCTGCCGGCAAAGGCTGCATGGCCAAATTTTGCGGATGATGAGATCCTTTCTGCGGCAACCGTTTTGAAATCGGGGGAATAAGGGGCAACGCCACTATTTTTCCCAATAAAATAGGACTGATTACCCTTGACAAATGGTGGTGTATTCCATAGACTGGTCTGAAACAAGTCTAATCAGAGGAGTGATATTATGGATTCCGTTGGCGCCTATGAAGCCAAAACACATCTGCCCAAGCTTCTTGCGCGTGTCATCAAGGGCGAAAAGATAACGATAACCAAGCACGGAGTGCCATTGGCCGTTCTGCAGCCTCCGCCATCTTCGAGGAAGGCGTTGCCTCGACAGGTCATTGCCGAAATGCGTAAATTCCGCGATAGGCATACGCTTGACGAGCTTTCTATCCGTGAGATGATTGAAGAAGGGAGACATTAAGTGAGCGAGGATTTTGTCATCGATACATCGGTTGTCATGTCCTGGTGTTTCAAGGACGAAACAAACCGATATGCCGATGGGATTCTGGATCTCCTTGAGGAGGCAACAGCTTTGGCTCCCTCAATCTGGCCATTGGAAGTTGGAAATGTTTTGCTGGTCGCTGAGCGGAGAAAACGTCTTAGTGGAGCGGACAGCATGCGATTCATCACCTTGCTCTCTGAACTTCCTATCATTGTTGAACAGGAACCTCCGGAAAGGATGATTCATGAAATTTTGACGTTAGCAAGAGAGCACAAACTTTCGAGCTATGACGCCTCATATCTGGATCTTGCGATGCGGAAAGGATTATCCATTGCAACCATTGATAAAAACTTGGTCGCTGCGGCCAAACGAAGTCGGGTACCTATCGTTATGGGGAAATAGAGACATAAAGGCGGTGAGACCTGGTTTGAATTTCTCCACGTATGGTCTCAATTGTCATACTGGCGAAGGCCGGTATCCAGGAANNGAGTACAACGACCGAAGCAATCCCGTAAGTCTTTGAATATATTAAGATTGCCACAACGCCTGAGAGGCGTTTCGCAATGACAAATGACGATTGCGACACAGTCTCCTTCGCGGGAATGACAATATTGTTGGTTTTATGCAGTTATGCAAAGCTCTCGACATGAATGATGTGGTCCGGGCAATGGATAAAATCATGCGCGTTGCTATCCGATGATGATGTTCATCCTTAAGAAGCTAGTCAGCCGATTTTTCTTTCCCCTGTCGTTGGTTATCGAACTTCTCCTCCTGGGTATTTTTCTTAAGAAAAGAAGAACAAAGGTCATTTTAGCGGGAGTTGCAATTCTTTACCTCTTTTCTTTCTCTCCCTTTGGTTACTTGATTTTGCGCCCTCTGGAAAGCCAATATGTACCCATTTCATCGTCCAGTTTGAATAAAGAGGTGCGATGGATTGTGGTACTTGGCGGTGGCTCCAGGGAAGATAAGGCTCTCACTCCGGAAGACCGATTGGGTGACGCCAGTTTAAAACGTTTGCTGGAAGGGGTGCGGCTCAGCCGCCTCCTGCCTCAGTCGCGGTTAGTCCTTTCCGGCGGGGATTATCAGGAATCTCTCCGGATGCCTTGATCATGCAGCAGGTTGCCATTGATCAGGGTGTGGCCCGGGATAAAATAATATTAGAGACCGCTTCCTGGGACACCACGGATCAGGTCCGATTTTTGAAAGATCGTTTGGGTCAAGCCCCCTTCTATCTGGTTACTTCTGCCAGCCATATGCCAAGGGCAATGAGGATGTTTATACGCTCAGGTACGCAACCGATTGCGGCCCCTACAGATTTTCGGGCTGTATGGGCGCCTTTTCAAGTTACAGACTTTTTCCCGCAGGCCGGTGCCTTGGCCAATACGGAAAGGGCATTTTATGAATACCTTGGACTTTGTTGGGGTTTGATGCAAAAGACAGTTATGAGTTTTAAGTTATGTAAATAGTTTTAAGTAATTAAGATTTAAGTATTTCAAGCAAGAAACTTAAAACTTAAAACTTAA
>PLNU01000136.1 GCA_003142835.1 Syntrophaceae bacterium | reverse complement strand
GAACTGATTATCCGCCGGGTAATTTCACGTACCGGAAAAAACAAAGCGCTCATCAACGGGCAAATGGCAACACTGACCAATTTGTCGGCAATCAGTGAATCGTTGATTAATATTTGCGGCCAGCATGAACATCAATTGATTCTCAATGCTGAAAACCACGTTGACGTTCTCGATGAGTTTGGCGGTTGCCTGCCTTTGCGGGCTTCTTATGCAGAAGTTTACAATCAATATCAGCAACTGAAAGCTCAGATGACGAAGCTCCAGGAACTGCGCCGCAGCCGTGAAGAAAAGACGCAATTGATTAAATTCCAGTTAAAAGAGATTGTGGACATAAATCCCCAGGCAGCGGAAGACGCCGCTCTGGCCAATGAAAAAAAAGTATTGGCCAACGCGCAAAAACTTACCGATTACGCCAACCGCGCGTACGATTTACTTTACTCAGAGCAAAATTCCATTTGTGAAAAGCTCAAAGATGTCCGGAATTCGATAAAGGAAATCAAAATAATTGACGCGAACTTAAAGCTTGCCGAAGCGGATATTGAAGGCAATTTTATCGCGTTGCAGGAAGCGGCTCTGGCGCTGCGCGATTATAGCAAGAATCTTTTCTTTGATCCCGTGAGACTTCTGGCCATTGACGAGCGTCTCGAAATGATCGGCAGGTTGAAGCGCAAACACGGCGGCTCTCTCGAAAGTGTTTTAGTAAAGAAGCTGAAAATGGAAGAAGAACTCCGGCAGGTATTTTCCGTGGAAGGAGAACTGGAGAAATTAATCAAAGAAGAAGCAGTGATCAAAACTTCTCTTGCGCAAAAGGCGCTTGATCTTTCGCAGGCAAGAGCGCAGGCGGCGGCAAAATTGAAAGAAGCCGTGGATAATGAAATCCACGCGTTAAATATGCGGCATGCCGCTTTTCATGTTAATTTCAGGAAAAACTTTGCCGCGGAGGATAAAGCCGCGGGTAACTTTGGTCCGAAAGGCGCGGATGAAATCGAATTTTATTTGACAGCCAATGTTGGGGAAGAGCCCAAACCTTTAAACAAGATCGCTTCGGGGGGAGAATTATCGCGCATTATTCTGGCGTTGAAAAATGTTTTATCGCGCACCGGTTCTGTGGCCACTATCGTCTTTGATGAAGTGGATAGCGGCATCGGCGGCGCGACAGCCGAAATAGTAGGACGGAAATTAAAAGAGGTATCCGCCAACCATCAGGTTGTTTGTATTACTCATCTGCCCCAGATAGCCTGTTTCGGGGACAGCCATTTCCGCGTGGATAAGAAAGTTGCGGGCGGCAGAACAGCCACCACCGTGGAGATGTTAGCCGATGAGCAGAAAGTTGAAGAAATCAGCCGGATGTTAGGCGGTGTTGATTTGACGCAAACGACAAGGGAACATGCCCGCGAAATGCTCAGTGGCGCCAAAACAGCCGGTGTGTGTGAGAATTTGGAGGGGAAGAAGAATGCTAAGAAAAGCGCGCATCGGTGATGTCAAGACGATTCACCGGACGATTAATATGTCGGCGGGCAAAGGTGAAATGCTGCCCCGTTCTTTAATGGATATATATAATTCTCTAAGAGACTTCATTGTCTATTGCGATGAAGACGATTCACAGGTTATCGGTATTTGCGCGATGAACATTATCTGGGAAAATCTTGCCGAAATCCGCTCTCTTTATGTTGACGAAAATTACCGCGGGCAGGGAATCGGCAGGAAGCTGGCCGAGTTCTGTATATCGGAGGCGATTACGCTGGAACTCTTTCGAATATTTTCGCTGACCTACAAGCGGGAATTCTTTGTCAAGCTGGGTTTTAAGGAAGTTGACCGCTCCACTCTGCCGGAAAAAATCTGGTCGGACTGTTTCCGCTGTTCCAAATATCCGGACTACTGCGATGAAGTTGCGATGATTATTGAATTATGAAACACGCCGTTAATTTTCTTTTGCTTGGTTTAATTATTTTATCTGTGGCTGGTTGCACGCGGACGGTAATACGAATGCCTGCTCCTTCCGCGGTCGCGCTTATTGCGGTGCCTGCACAACAGGTAGATTTAAACGATGATCTTGATTTCTCGTCTCTGGAACTGGCGATTGATCGCTCTGTCCAGTATTATGAAGGCTCCAGCCAGAACAGCGTTTACCGGATGGCGGATAAATTGATCGGGGCAAAACAACTCAAAGAATCTCTGCTTGCCTTCCGGAAGATCATCAGAAATGGCGCAAGCAACGAAGAAAAGAAAAACCAGATAAGACAGGATTTTGATATATACCGTGCGGCAGGCGATGATGAATACGGCGGCGTGCTTTTCACCGGCTACTATGAACCGTTACTGGAGGGTTCTTTAACCCCGACGGATAAATACAGATATCCGCTATACAAACCGCCACCTGATCTTGTGATGAAAGCAATTTCTAAAAATGAAACTAAGATCAGCCGGATGAAAAACGGTGAAGCAGTCCCTTATTATACCCGCGGGGAAATTGATGTTGAGGGAGTTTTGAAGGGCAGAAGTTTGGAACTTTTGTGGGTTGCCGATCCGGTCGAATTGTTCACGCTCCATATTCAGGGTTCCGGAAAAATAAAGCTGGAAGACGGCAGGATGTTAACCGTAAGTTACGCCCAGAATAACGGCAGGCCGTTTCGGAGTGTAACCAGATATATGCTGGATAACGGCATGATCAGAGGAAATGAATCTTCTTACAGCAATGTCAAGAGATTTTTGAAAACTAAGGAAGAACAGGAGCTCTTCGAAATTCTCAGTTATAATGAAAGATACATATTTTTCCGCTTTGTGGATAAAGAGCCGGTTGGTTCTTTAGGGCAGCCGGTAACGCCGGACCGATCCATTGCCACTGATCCGGATTACTTTCCGCAAGGCGCTCTGGCTTTCATCCGCCTGCGCAAGCCTGTGTTTGATGCCGAAGGCAATGTTAAAGAAAGAGTAAATTTTTCCCGCTTTGTGTTGAATCAGGATAAAGGTTCAGCAATCAAGGGGCCCGGCCGGGTTGATCTATTCTGCGGCTTTGGCGCGAATGCTCAATCCACAGCCGGCAGCCTCAAAGAAAAAGGCGAACTGTATTTCCTCATTAAAAAATAAAATTAATTCCAAACTTGTCATTGCGAAACGCCTCTCAGGCGTTGTGGCAATCTTAATACTATCAAAGACTTATGAGATTGCTACGGCATCCGAGGGATGCCTCGCAATGACAAAGGATGATTGCGCAACCGTTCGTGCTGATAAAAAAATGGGCATTTCCGCTTACACAAGTGGAAATGCCCTAGTTCATTAATTTAACAATAAGTTTGTTAAATCTTTATTACGCGGTTGCTTTTCCCCGCGCGAATTTCCTCATCTTCTTCCTTAATTTTCGGATGGTAAAGATAACTGTTAAGACAAAGATGGTGAAAAGCAGCATTGTCATTAACATTCCTAAGTGGACTATTAAATAGGCAACACCAATTACCGGCATTAACATTGCGCGGGTAATAAAGCGCAAGCCTTCACTCGGGGCAATTTTATCAGCAATGGCCGGGCTTGTCCGGTAATAGAATTGCACAAACGCTTTTCCGGCAGAGGAATTAAGCAAAACGCGATCCCGGAAATCTCTCAGTATTTCCACATGTTTCTCCATAGGCGAGCCGAAGGCCGCCGTGGCAATAAAACATCCGCCGCCCCCACCCCCACCACCACCGGGTGTGGTAATGGTAAAGGGTGATGTATTAGAAGGTCCACTAACCGGCGCCGGGTTTACAACGGTAATATTAGCCGTACCGGCGGTTGCAATATCTGTCGCCAGAATATCTGCCGTTAACTGTGTGGACGAGCCAAAGTGGGTTGTGCGACTATCACCGTCCCATTTTACCTGCGCACCGTTAACAAAATTACTGCCGGTGACAGTCAGCGTAAACGCGGCTCCACCTGACGTCGCGGAAGTAGGGCTTATAGAGCTGAGGACCGGTACCGGATTGTTTACGGTAAAGTTTACAGCGCCTGATGTTCCGCCGCCCGGTGTCGGGTTGAAGACGGTCACCGGGACAATAGCGCCGGTTGCTATGTCCGCAGCTGGAACAGCCGCCGTCAGTTGCGTGACTGAGACAAAGGAAGTCGTAAGATCTGCGCCGTTCCATCGCACCACGGAAGTGCCGACGAAATTGCTGCCGTTAACGGTTAAAGTAAAGGCTGCGTCGCCCGCCGTTTTGGAGGTTGGGCTTATAGTGCTAATGGCCGGCACGGGATTGGTAAGCCGCAGCACGGTAACTCCGTAGTGCCGCATGTCGAAATAAGTGCCACCCCAGGTCATGGAATGGTCGCTATAGTCCCAGGTATCATGAATGTAGATAGTTGATCCGGTATCGTTATATCCATAACCTAACATCGTGTGGCCTACCACCTGGATCAAAACAGGGCGGCCGGCATTAATTTCCGTCTTGAAATTAGCGTAAGTAAAGCCATTCCCCGACGTAGTTCCGGGATATCCGGAAATGTATTGATTAAAATTCTCGTTGCTCTGAACTGTATATCCCCTCGATTCGACAAAAAGCTTCATGCCATGACAACCATCGCGATGGCTGCCATCAGGGTCTGGATAATCATAGAGAGGAGCGCCGGAAGTATAATTGTAAAATGTCGTAGACCCATCTGAATTATGAAATGCATCTTGATTGGTTCCCATATAGTCAGCAGTACATTCCCCTTGGGTATGTTCTGTCCAGTTGCCGACAAACGGATCGTCTCCTGAATTTCCATACTTTACCCAGTAATCATCGACATGTCCTCGCTTCTCACGGCCATCAAGGCCATTACGCGTGGCACTAAGTGGGCATAAAGCCATATCACCATCACCATTATCAAAATTCACGAAACCCCATGTTGCATCCGTCACAGTAATGGGAAACACTCCGCCATTAGTGGGGCCGGTATACATGTTGGGGTAACCGGCGTTATCGTAATGGCCAAAAATCATAGCCGCAGACGTTGCCGAGCATCCAAGTACCCACTTCAGAGCAGGCACATTGATAATAGTATAGGTTCCTGCGGCTTATGTTGGGGACAAGAAGATTTGCCACCGATTCCCTGACAAACCCTGCCGGGGGATGCGGCGAACCGGGGACAATAATTTTGTCAATTGATTTTCCGTTCTCATCAACAAATCTATCCACCACGTATGGGTTTGTTGAACGGATACCGTATTGATTTAAAGGTATTTTCTGGTTGGCCGATTCAGCGGAAATTGCCGGATAAATCAAAATAAAACATGCCAAAAGACACACACTTAAAACACAAAATATTCTTCTTAAAAATTTAGCCATTATTCCCTTACTTTGTTGAAATTAGATTTTATTAATTCTTTGATAATACTAATAAATTGCTTTTCACATCCTGCATATTTGCCAACATCTTCAGCAAACTTAAAATAAAATGTTTTAATGCCATCATCTTCGATAAGAAATTCGCCAAGGTGCTTATTGTATGTGCCGGAGCCCAATGGCTTGTATTTATCGCTCCCTTCAATCTTTTCCAGCAATACAAGTATCCGCGCACCCTGCTTGTATTTCCCGTGATAAGTGCTTGGACCGGCAATTGTGCGGACGATCATCTTCGGGGACTCACCTTCGGCCTTTGACACAGGGGCAGTTGGTTGGGAATTAAAAGCCTTGTAAGTTTCTTTGATCCCGATAGTTTTTCCGGCAACCTTGCCCTTTAGTAATTTTTCTATGCTTAATGTTGCTTCTATGGTGCCTTCTGTTTCTTTAACCTCGGTTACCTTTCCGACAACAATCAGATCTGCTTGGGCAATAAGCATCTTTAATTGCGCAATATTTAAAGGTGGGGGTGGGGGCTGCATAGCATATCCTCCTTTAGGAATAAGAAGAAGTATAAGGCATATCCCCAAGACTAACTTTGCCTTTTTTGTCTTTCGGCGACAGATACAGTATGGAAAAATTGGCGTGGCAAACATTGGCTGAATACCTTTATTTGTTTTTCTTAGAGAGGTTCTCCTCCCACAGGACAAGGGCATCACTGCCTCTTTAGGAAGGCCTTTCTTATTGAATTCCATCACGTTTTGCCGTTAAAGGTAATATAATTTACATCTATGTCCAGCGGCTGGAAAAGCAGCTTGCGCGCTTCTTTTTCGTCCCAGATTGCTCTTTCGCCTATTATATATTTGGAAACACTACTGTCCCAACGTTTTAGTTAGATGATGGTGTAATGTATAGGAAACAATGAGAATAAGCAATAAAAAGTTATTTATCGATTTGAAATATTTTGTTTCAGGATGCCATAGTCTCGCATTAAATTACGAGGAGATGGTTGATGAATACTGGAAGAACGATATTTTCTTAGATCATGGATTACCTGCCTGCATACGAATTCCGACAGTGCGTCGAACAATATTCAGGCAATTACAAGATCAAAAGTTTTTCGTGTTGGGATCAGTTTTTAAGTATGGCCTTTGCGCAGCTCACTTACAGGGAAAGTTTGCGCGATATACAAGCGTGCTTGCGCGCGGCAAAACAAAAGACTTATCACATGGGCATTCGGGGAAAGATTTCCCGCAACACACTGGCCCATGCCAATCAGACAAGAGACTGGCGCATCTACGCCGACTTTGCTCAGACACTCATCAAGAAAGCCAGATTACTTTATGCCGGCGATTCATTTGGCATAGAGCTGGAACAAACCATCTACGCGCTGGATGCCACAACCATCGATCTTTGCCTATCTCTCTTTCCGTGGGCGGCATTCCGCAAGCGCAAGGGAGCGGTGAAACTGCATATGCTTCTCGATTTGCGTGGCAACATTCCGACGGTAGCTTTCATTACCAGTGGGAAAGTTCACGAAGTCAACATCCTCGACAAACTATCCATAGAAGCCGGCGCGATTTATATTATGGATCGCGGTTATCTGGATTTCGCTCGTCTCTACAAGATCCATCAATCAGCAGCATATTTTGTAACGCGAGCCAAAAGCAACTTCAGTTTTCAACGACTTTATTCGCAAAAGATAGACAAAGCATCGGGACTCAAATGCGATCAGGTCATTACTCTGCATGTCTATTACTCCAAGAAAGATTATCCGGAGAGACTCAGGCGAATAACTTATTACGACGAGAAACAAAACAAGAAACTGGTTTTCCTGACCAACAACTTTACCTTGCCTGCTCTGACTATCACGGAGCTTTATCGCAAACGTTGGCAGATAGAGTTGTTCTTCA
>PLNU01000027.1 GCA_003142835.1 Syntrophaceae bacterium | reverse complement strand
TTGCCGCGAGGACTCTGGCTCTCCCAGCCACGGCCGTAAAATTGATCGCACTCCTCCACACAGTAACCGCATTGAGAACAGCTGTACGCATACCAGACCACATCCGGGGGGATATCAGTTAAAGGATAACTTTTTCTCTCTCCGATATGCGTGATTACGTAATTGCCGAAAGGCCGAATCAGCGGCTCAAAAGCATTGCCGATAATCATGGCGCTATCCATAAGACTATAGCCGATGACCTTTCCGGGATTGAAAATGCCCTTTTCATCGATCTTATTTTTAAAAGCTTTTAACCTGGCTACCCTGTCGGCTCCTAATACTTTTTCGGCTTTAGATTTGAAATACAACCCGGTAGAGTATGCTCGGCCACCGTTTCTTTCGGCAATTTTCATGATGGATAACGAAAGACTGAAAACAAAATTGTNNACAGGTTGATTGATTTTATTTTCGACTTCCGCCATGAAGCGGCCCAATCGGGAAAGTGGTATGACGACTTCGGCCGGCACCAGACTGGGACCAAGGCGTTTGACCACCATAATTTTAAAGCGGTTTTTCCATTCATGTTCGGCTATGCGCTCACTTAATATTTCACCCTGACAGCGGCGCAAAATTTCTTGCAGCTTTGCCATAACTGGTGTTGCATCTTTTTTATGAAAAGCTATCGTGGCAACATAGGAAGCAGGCAAAAGCACCCTTTCTTCGACAGGATGCCCGTTATGTTCCATAAGTGGCGAACGATTTTTCATTTCCGCCATCCTGGGGTTAATGAAAACCAAAGACCACAAAGGCAGATCAGCTTTCACTATATCTTCCACAATGCTTTGGAGAGCTTCAGCTTCCGGACAGCCGATAGCAATAATCTCGAGTTCCTCTTTCGGTTGAACTTTCATTGTTAAATCGAGGATAAAACCGGTTGTTCCTTCCGCATCGGCGATTAATTCCAGATCGTCGCCGGTAAAAACGCGCACCGAACCATCGGGCAGAACCACACGCGCAGAGACGACATTTTCACGAAACCAGCCGTATTGATAGGAACCGAAGCCCGCTCCGCCTTGCGCCAGCCAGCCGCCGACAGTAGAACCAGGATAACTGGATGGATAAAGATTTACCGTCAGCCCCTCTTTAGCCAACGCGGCATCAACTTTTTCCCAGACAACACCGGCCTGACAGGTGACGGTCTGCGCTTGCTTATCTATGGAAAAAATTTGATTCAGACGGAAGAAATCAACGACGATGCCTTGTTTGACAGGCAGGACCCCGCCATAGCCGGAAGAAGCTTTTGCCCGCGGAGTAAGAGCAATATTATTTTGCCTGGCCCAATGAACCAGATTGACAAGCTCTTCTTCATTTTGGGGTTGAACAACCGCATCGGGAACGGTTTTGCCGATGAGCGGCGCAATGAGAGAAGGTATTGCCGCTATATCATGGCTGTATAATACGCACTCCATTTCATTAAAATTGGCGCGATTGCCAAACTTTTCTTCCAGGTATGCTTTTTGATTCTTGTCCATAGAACACCCTCCATCCCCGGTTAAAAACAACTACTGGTTGTTGCCCTAAGATAACGTTGCCAATCGCGGTCTTTTTTCTTCAGCCAATAAACATCCGGCAACACAATCCTCCGTGCATTTGCCCTCGCATGGTTCAATGTGAATTGTAATGACACAATCAGAGAATTTTTCCCGAATGCTTTGCTTCATTTCTTTGGTTATATTATGAGATGCTGCCACGGTCATTTTGGGACCAACTTTAATATGGAATTCAATAAAACGAAAATTACCGGCCCTGCGCGTTCGCAATTGATGAAACCCGTGAACAGCGGGTTTATGGCTGGCAATAATATCGCGAATCATGGCCTCTTCTTCCGCGGGCAATTTGACATCCATTAAATCGCGCAGAGCTTGAGAGGTTAAATGATACGCCGCACGCAAAATAAATACAGCCACAAATATAGCGGCTGCAGGATCGAGCCAATGAATATTCGGTTTAGGAAAAATGAAATGAGCAATCCAGATTATGGCGAGACTCAACATGACGCCTGCCGAGGTATAAACATCAGTGCGTAAATGCCAGGCATCAGCCTGCAGGGCGATAGATTCAGCTTCCTTGCCCACCTTAAAAAGCCTCTGGGAAACAATAAAATTGATGACCGTGGATGCGACCATGACGGCAACCCCCCAGCCAGGTGATTCCATTGCCTGTGAAGAGCTTATTTTTTTCAAGGCCTCAAAAATAATCCAGAACGCGGCCACAACAATAAGCAATGCTTCCACCAAACCGGAGATGCTTTCGACTTTTCCATGGCCAAAGGGATGAACATCATCCGCGGGAATGTTAGATTTTTTGACCGAAACCATGGCAATAATTGCCGCCAGCAAATCCATGCCCGAATGAATTGCTTCTGATATTATTGAAACAGAACCGATTAAAATGCCTACAATTGTTTTAAATGCAACCAGGACCGAATTGGAGACAACCGACAATAAGGCGACATTCTCTTTACGCTGCTGTAATGATTTCAATTTAACTCCCTGGAATTTATTTCTGAGATTGTTCTTAATATATCATGGCTGCAAGTATATTTCCTGAAAATTTTGCGTTCGTCAACTTCATTGATTTCCTTTGCAAGTCAGGAAATTTATGGTAGGAAAAGCGCCTTAAATCGGCTAGAAACAATTATATGAACAAAAACAAAAAAGCATTGCTTTCCCATTTTAAAAATGCGGCGTCCAAAGATTGGCAGGACTGGCGCTGGCAATTTAAAAACCGTATTACCAGTATAGCGCAATTAGAGCAAATTATTGGCAGAGTGCCAACACAGGAGTCAGGCGCGGCCGCATTTGTTTACCCTCTGGCGATAACTCCTTACTATTTATCCCTTATTAAATTTGACACTGAAAATGATCCGATTCGCACTCAATGTGTTCCGGATATCCGCGAACTATCCTCTTTCAAAGGCGCGCTGGAAGATCCCCTGGAAGAAGATGCGCATATGCCCGTAGCTAAACTTGTACACCGTTATCCTGATCGTTGTCTGGCCATTGTTACCGAAATTTGCGCCACCTACTGCCGACACTGCAACCGTAAACGTTTTTGGTCAACATCTCCCAACATAAGCTTTAAAACAAGGCTTGCGAAAATGCTCCGTTATATTTCCGCATCGCCACAGATCAGGGAGGTGATTATCTCCGGCGGCGATCCTCTGACATTTGATGACAGCACTTTGGAATCGCTTCTGGCCTCTTTGAAAGCGATTCCTCATGTGGAAGTTTTGCGTATCGGCAGCCGCGTTCCTGTTGTCATGCCTATGCGCATTACCAGAGATCTCTGCCGCATACTTAAACACTACAGGCCACTATGGTTCAATACCCAGTTTAATCATCGAGACGAGATCACTCCCGAATCCGCGCGCGCTTGCGAAATGCTGCTTGCGGCAGGAATTCCCGTGTCCAACCAGTCCGTCTTACTCAAAGGAGTTAATGATACAAAGGATGTTATGCGGAATTTGCTCTATGGCCTGCAAAATATATCCGTTCGTCCTTATTATCTTTTTCACTGCGATCCGGTGAAGGGCTGCGGGCACTTTCGCACGGATATCCAATCAGGCCTTCAATTGATGGAAAATCTCTGGCAGCAATGTTCAGGGCTTAGCCTGCCGCAATATGTTGTGGATTTGCCGGGAAGCACGTGTAAAATTCCTTTAACCGCCCTATCCCAAAAATTAAAAAATGATTTACATAAACATCAACATTTTTTTGACAAGTTTGAATAAATAGATTAGGAAGAACACACAATAAACACATTAAATCCTAATAATTGATGCTCTTGTCAAAGGTCCAATAATCGTCATACTGGCGAACGCCGGTATCCAGAACATATCGAAATGACTGGATTCCGGATCAAGTCCGGAATGACAAAATAGGGGTTTTCCGACGTTTTACGGTTTAATCAATAATTAAAGGATAAGGAGAAATACTTTTTATGTACACAGCCAGTGATTTAAAAAAAGGGTTACGTTTGAAAATTGATAACGAGCCATATATAATTACGGAATTCAATTTCGTCAAACCGGGCAAAGGGCAGGCTCTTTATCGCTCCAAGCTGAAGAATATGATTACAGGAAGTCAGTTCGAACGCTCTTTCCGTTCCGTTGATACCTTTGAACCTGCCGATTTAAGAGAAAAGAAAATGCAGTATTTATATAAGGAGGGGGATAAATACTGCTTCATGGACAATGAATCTTTTGAGCAGATTTATTTGACAGAAGCTCAGGTAGGCGATTCCAAGAACTTCTTAATTGACAATATTGAAGCAGAAATTTTGCTTTTTGAAGACAGGCCAATTGGCATAAGCCTGCCCAATTTTGTTGATCTGATCGTGACTGAAGCTGAACCATGGGCCAAAGGCGATACGGTGTCCGGTGCCACCAAACCGGTTAAGGTGCAAACGGGATATACAATTCAGGTGCCGACCTTTGTTGGTGAAGGGGAAAAAATCAGAATTGATACCCGCACGGGCGATTATCTTACCCGCGTTAAAGGCTAAATACATTTGAGTTCATCACAACTGGATGATAATTTTTTATTGGCGCGAAAGACTCAAGCTTTGAGCCTGCGCGCCGTATTAATCCAAAATATCCGTCAATTCTTTATTCAACACCATTTTCTGGAAATCGAAACACCTCTGAGAATTCCATCACCCGCGCCGGAAGAACACATCGAGGCAATTTCCTCCGGCGACTGGTTTTTGCAGACCTCGCCGGAGCTCTGCATGAAACGGCTTTTAGCCGCAGGTTATCCGCGGATATTTCAAATCAGCAAATGTTTTCGCGCCGCCGAAAGAGGCAGCAAGCACTTGCCGGAATTTACCATGCTGGAGTGGTATGTCGCGCAGTTCGACTATTCTCAGCTCATGGAACAATGCGAGGCAATGCTCATCACCGCATTGAAGGATATGGGCCATACCCAAGACATCATCCGGCAAAACAACAAAATAAATTTAGCGTCTCCCTGGGAAAGAATAAGTGTCGCGGACGCCTTTTCCAAATACGCGCCGACAGGCTTGCAGGAAGCCCTGCATCAGGACAGGTTTGATGAAATTCTGGTTGAGTATATTGAACCGCGCCTGGGCATCGACCGTCCAACTTTTATTTATGATTATCCGGCTAAATTGGCGGCCCTGGCTAAAATAAAAAAGAGTGATCCAAATGTTGCGGAACGTTTCGAACTCTACATCGGCGGGCTGGAACTGGCCAACGGCTTTTCGGAATTGACCGATGCGCGCGAACAAAGACAGCGCTTTGAAGAAGCGCTGGAGGCGCACGCCGCGAAAAATTGGGCGAGCTACGCCATGCCGGAAAAATTTCTCGCAACCCTGGAACACCTGCCGCCTTGCGCCGGCATTGCCTTGGGCATCGACCGTCTGGCCATGATCCTGGCCAATGCCGACAAAATAGATGACGTTGTCGCTTTTACTCCGGAAACACTCTGATGAATTACCCCGCATTTTCTGTCCCCCTTGAGGGGCGTTAGTCCGGCAGAGAACCCTGGCGAATGAGACTGTATCGTAATCCTCATTTGTCATTGCGAGCTCACGTCGGTGAGCGTGGCAATCTATATGATATCAACTAGATACGAGATTGCTTCGGTCGTTTCACTCCCTCGCAAAGACATTGCGACACATTCTCGAATGCCCGGGCATACCGGAGCGGTGTCGCACAGCAACGGGGGAGGAAGAACAAAGTTATTCGTAACTAAAAAAGTGTAAATGATGTTTCAGTTGCACAGAGGCTGAAACGAAAACACCCACCCCCTTGCCCCCGCCAGCGGGGGACAAATCCCGCCTCTTTCTTTACTCAGATGATATTTGAGTTCGAGTCTAACACAGAAAAACCATTGAAACAACGCAGTGGTAAATCTTCTTTCGTCAGGCAACAGCATATATATCAATTGGCAATTTTTGCAGAGTCAGTTCTTTCAACTGAACTTTGGTACTAGCATTATCTATGTCAATGCCTACCAAATTTCCTTCCGCATCGTAATCTAATACAATTCCGGCAGAAATCTCACTACTCTTAACGCTAGTTTTTTCAGAGAGATCGATATATAGGGAATCAGTTTCGGGATAATAATTCAATTTCATGGCTTAAACCTCCTATCGGGAAATGCATTATGAATCGTTTTCTTATCGCTTAAGGTAATTACACGCAGTACATATCCTTCGAGTTCCGGAATTGAGCCCCAAAAGCGGAAACGATTATTCTCCTGCGGCTCAACCCTAAGCGGATTTTCGATCACGCTGATGCACCACTCCTTTTTAAGATAAGACCACTATATACTTCTTTCTCAAAATATTCCGTAAAACCGTAATTTTTCAAATTCATAATATATATTCGTCAAGCTTTGTTTTGCTGATTTGTATTCTATAATTGTAATTTACAGCAATTGTATTGATTTGTCGAATATTTATTTTGGGATGTTGGGAGGTCGTCAATGGACAATGAGGAGAACAGTTAAACGTCTAAAGGAGAAGACCGGTGGTCTTCTCCTTTAGTGTAAAAACCGATCCGGCAAACATAAGAAAAATATCGTTATGCCGTGGAATAAGGCCCCGCCCCCGCAGGGGCAGGGCCTTACCTATCTAGTTTTTCTACTTCGTGGTTACATTGAGCATATAGACGAAGTTGGGACTGGTTCCGCCTGTATGCGTACCCACAGTGAACTCCCCATCGTGCGATACCTGCCCATGGTACGTAGGATTTCCGGCTATGGTTAAAGTACCCGAAGCGGTGATCGAGCCGGTGTAGGTTCCGCTAGGTGCGCTACCCCCGAAGCTATCAGCCCAGTCGCTATAGGTCATTCCGCCGCCCGGGGCCACTGTGTTGGTGAAATGGACCCAGCCTGCAAAACCGGTGCCCGCGCCAAGCATATGCCCGACCGCTATTCCGGCAGGCAATGCGCCGGGCGTGAACTCCGTCCCGGTAATCTGGACAATCATCAAAGAAACTGCTCCACCATCGTTTGTGGTCGTTGAAGTCCCCACGATCGTCTTCTTATCGGCTGAAAGGAATCCCTCCCAAGTAGAATCATCACTCATCGTGACGACCCCAGTGGTAGCCACCGACAATGTCCCCCCGCCGCCCGGGGTCTCCGGACAGGCGTGTGAATTGCACTCATAGGTCATATTCGCTAGTCCGCTCCCGTTAGTCTCGCCCGTCCCCCATGACCACATGTTGCTGTCAACGCTCGCGCCAACCCACAACTGATGGTAGACGAACGACTTGGTGTAGAAGTCGGCGTTGCCGTACGAAGGCGAAGTCCCCTCGTCTTTCTGTATGATCACCAATTGGTAACTGGGAGACCCGGATGTTGCCGTTCCGGCGGCGAAATTCTTATTCGACGTCATCGTCATGTGATTGCCCACATCTGCAGCCTGAGCGCCAGTTTGAGTTATCACGCCGGTTGTAGTATTCATCGTAAACTTCAAATCAAATGGACTCGGGCAACCTATCGTTGGTGCACTATCATCATAAGACATTTGACTCGCAGACAAACAGGTCGCAACTCCGTTGGTAGCGATCGAAAACCTGCCACGCATCCATTCGTTTCTGGGGGTCGTGCCGTTATCTTTTTTGCCTCTCCTCAGCATATTCATGCGCCATGTTCCCGTAAGATCGGCCTGGCTCCATGTGGTCGGTGCGGTACCTACCACAAAATTCGGAACAGTGACATTTGCTGAGCTTACGCTTACCGCTCGGTTGGCCGGAGTAATCGTATAGCCAACCAGGGTGGGCGTCACAGTATAGCTGCCGTTGACAAGACCCGAGAAACTGTAATTCCCGCTCGCGTTTGTTAGTGTCGTCCCTGTACCGGCGCCGCCCAATGTGATTGTTACACCCGACTTCACTTCTCCACTTACCGTACCGGAAATGCTGTATTTCGATGCAGTATTGGCTGTCGCTATAAAACTCGTACCGGTAATATTTACACCGTCAACAGTTACGACCGAACTGGAAGGGGCGAATGTGTAGCTTGCCAAAACTGGCGTTACCGTATAGACCCCGTTGGCAAGGCTTCCGAAACTGTAGTTTCCACCGCCAGAGGTAGTCGCAGGCGGGGTTGCCACAGGGCCGGTCAAGTTGATTGTTACATCGTCAGTGACGGCTCCGCTTACCGCGCCCGATATGCTGTAACTGGCCGTTGCGTTTGTTGACACAAAATTCTGGCCGGTAATATTTGCTGCTGCTATAGTTGGCGTTAAGCTCGCCGGGCTGAACGTATATCCTATTCTGGATGGCGTCACAGTATAGCTGCCGGGCAAAAGGCCAAGGAAGCTGTAATCCCCGTCGCCGTCTGTTGTTGTTATTGCCGTCCCGAATGTGCCGCCGCTCACTGTAATTGTTACACCGGCAACGGTATCTCCGGTCACATGGCCCGATATGCTGTAAGTGGTCGCAGCATTGGCTGTCGCTGTAAAATTATTACCGGTTGCATCTGCTCCGCTGACAATTACCCCTATGCTAATCGCGCTGAATGTATAACCCGTAAGAGATGGCGTCACGGTGTAGTTGCCGTTCAACACAATGCCCGGGAAACTGTAAGTCCCGCTCGCGCCTGTTATTGTCTGTCCGGTTGCATCGCCTGTCAGGGTGATTTGTACACCGGCAAGAACAGCTCCGCTCACCGTACCCGATATGGTGTAAGGCAGCAGCCCAGGAACGGCGGCTGTCGCTACAAAATTAGCATCGGTTACATTTTCGCTTAAATGTCCGCCCTTACAGAGATCGACGAACGTATAGCCCGCCTTGACGGGCGTCACGGTGTAGTTGCCGGCCGCCAGACCCGTAAAACTGAATTTTCCGCCATCAGCGGTCGTTTTAGTAGCGGTTGCATCGCCGGTCAGGTTGATTGTTACCCCGTCAGCAATAGCTCCGCTCACCGTACCTGAAACACTGTAGGTTGCACCTGGTAGGGCATCATCGCTTGAACCGCAACCAATGACCACCAAAAACATCATCATAAGAAAACATAAAAAAACTTGAGTCGAAACTCTTCCTCTGTTCATACTTATTATCCTCCTTGATAAAATGAATGTTAAAATAACTGTTCGGTTTTTAACGCACATTAAGGACCTGCAAAACTCCTCTATTCGTCATTCCGGGCTTGACTAAGCCTGCCCCGTACTCGATACGGGGGAATCCAGGAAATACTTGATAATACTGGATTACGGCTCGCACCGGAATGACATAACTGCTGGTTTTATACAGTTTTGCAAAGTTCTCCTCACGTAAATATACTGGACAAACTGAATACTTAAAAAATTTACATAAAAAGGGGAAATAGTCAATGTTAATTATTGAAGATGATGAAACCGTAAAAAGTCGGGAAACCCCTGGTTTTGTCATTCCGGACTTGATCCGGAATCCAGTCATTTCGATATTTCTGGATACCGGCCTTCGAGACTGTGTCGCAATGTCCCCCGCTGGCGGGGGTAGGGGGTGGACTGTTAATGTAGCCGTAATGCTCATCGAAGTTACAGGCCGGAAGTCCTTTGTCCACCTCCGTCACTGCGTGACACCTCCGCCAGCGGAGGATATGGAATGACAAATGAGGATTGCGACACAGTCTCGTTCGCCGGTATGACGATATTTGGACTTTTTACGAGACCATCAAATATTTTAGCAAAAAGAATTATTGACAAGACTCCATTTTTCCTTTAGTTTACGCTCCAAGTTTTAATTCCACTGATGGAGATGAAAAAGTGAAGGATATTGGCTCTTTAGATTTAGGCGGCAATTTCTCGGGCAGTCTTTTGGGAATGGTCCTCAACGCGGGACTCATGGTTAAGTTTGTTTTACTGATACTGCTTATATTTTCCGTGGTCTCCTGGGCAATCATTTTCTTTAAGTATAAATATTATCGAAACATAAAAAAAGAAAATGAGGCATTCAGCGCGGATTATCTGAAGAGCAACAAGCTCTCCGAAATTTTTCCGGCAGCTAAAAAATATAAATATTCCACTACAGCGGAAGTTTTCCGTGTCGGCTATACAGAATTAACCACTCTAAACAAATCGTCCAGGGAATCAGCTCCGTCTGGCGACGAAATCAATCTTTCTTCCCTGGATAACGTGGATAGATCTCTAAACAGAGCCTGCAATATAGAAATGACCAAACTCGAAAGCGCCTTAGGATTCCTCGCCACAACCGGTTCAGCCAGTCCGTTCATTGGCTTATTCGGCACAGTATGGGGCATTATGGATACTTTTAAGGGAATTGGCGCCCGCGGTTCGGCAACTCTTGCCGTTGTTGCTCCCGGTATTTCGGAAGCTCTCATTGCTACCGCTGCCGGCCTTGCCGCGGCAATACCCGCGGTTATTTTCTATAATTACTTTTTGAATCAGTCCAAAAATATGGTTCAGGAAATGGACAACTTTGCCGCTGAATTTTTAAATATTGTCGAACGGTATCTCGTCCGTAAATAAAAGCTGGGGAATTGAACAACTATGCGCGGCTTACGCAGAAGAAACGATCCGAACAAAGCTATGGCCGAAATTAACGTCACGCCTTTAGTTGATGTTATGCTTGTGCTCTTAATCATCTTCATGGTTACGGCACCAATGCTTTCCATGGGCATTGATGTCAACCTGCCCCGGGTCAAATCAAAAAGCGTTGATGTCACGGAAGAAAAACTTGTGTTGACTATCAACGAAGCCAAAGAAATATACTTAAATAAAACCAAGTTACCGCTGGGAGAAATCAATTCCAAACTCGAAGCAATTTTTTCCAATAGAATCGATCGTGAAGTTTTTCTGCGAGCCGATAAAAATGTGCCTTACGGATTTGTTGTCGAAGTAATGTCGGAAATACGCAAAGCCGGCGTCGATAAACTCGGAATGATAACAGAACCGCCCGAGGAAATAAAATGACACCCCGGACGTTTAACAACGGCTACCGCGGCAAAAACGGCAACATCTTCAAAATGATCATCGTCTCCCTGACAATCCACCTGATTGTCATAAGCACAGTCATTGTTGCCGTACCTACAACTTCACGGCATTTAACTTTTGGACAGGCTTATTCTGTTCAACTTGTTGGTCCCGAAGTCATGATCCCCGTGAAAGACACATCGGCGTTGAATGACATTCTTCAATCAAACGAAGCTACAAGCTCCATCATCGTCAAAAGAGAAGTAAGCAGGCTGTCCTCAACGCCCGTAAAAAAAGAAGAAACTAATAAGTTAACAATTGAAAAAGCCATCAGTGCCCTCAGGCAAAAAAAGAGCTCAACACCCGTAAAAAAAGAAGAAGAAGCTAATAAGCTAACAATTGAAAAAGCCATCAGTGCCCTCAGGCAAAAAGAGCGCTCAACACCACAGGCTTCACCAGCAGCAAAGCCTTCGTCAGCCGCGTCTACCCGGGCCGGGGGAAATGTGCCTCAAGCTCAGGTAAGCTCGCGCTTAAGTGAATATACAGCATTTATCAAATCAAGAATTAAAGGCAATTGGACATTACCGCAGACACTGAGACCCAAGGATAATGTCGAGACAATCATTGAAGTTAGAATCTTGAGAAATGGCGCAATAGAAAGGCTTAATTTTGAAAAACGATCCGGTAACCGCTATGTCGATGATTCGGCCATGAAAGCGGTTCAGAAATCAATGCCGTTTCCTCCATTTCCGGATGGAATGATGGACAATTATATTGAAATCGGTGTACGTTTCCATTCGTCAGAATTGCGCTAAAAAACAAGAAAGGTGAAAAATTTCCATGAAGAAAACCACGGGTATGAACCCCA
>PLNU01000181.1 GCA_003142835.1 Syntrophaceae bacterium | reverse complement strand
AGCACACATTTTTTGCCATTACACCCGCAATGACAGGAAGGTCGGAAATTCAAATGTTTCGCAATAAACAAGGTCGGAGGTATCGAGATTGAAGACTTCCTTTTCCGGCATTATTATTGGATTTATCAGTGTGGGTGTTGGATGTTTTTTTCTGGCAGGCAGTTGGGGCGCCTATTTAGACTATAACCGGGTGCAGGAGTATAGTGGGCGAGCCAGTGGTCAGGTAACGAAAAAGCATTTTCAGACAACAGCAGATGGCAGTGGCAATTACTATCTGGACTACTGGTTTGTGCCTGCCGCTGGCAGTAAAATTAGCACCAGCAGCGGTATATCCAAACAGCAGTGGGATACCTTGCAAGTTAATGATAATCTGGAAATAAGATATGACCCGTCCAATCCCAAGCGCAATATTCCCATGTACGGGGGGAGCCCATCGCTTGTTTTGGCTTTTTTTATGCTGGTTCTAGGGGCCGTATTTTTAGCTTTTGGAGGTTCACGTTTCCTGACGAGCTTTAAGAAGCAAAAATCTCACGCATAACACTCAAAAAATAACTTATTCATCTTGACTTTAGAAAATAATTAGTTTAGCAATAATTTGACCTCTGGTCAATGATTGACCAGAATTCAAGGCGTGACTAAAGGTCGAGCAGCGGTGTCGGTAATGGGCATTGAAGAGAGGCGAAAACGGGGTGACTCGGGAGCTGGGAAACACCTGATAATACTGGATTCCGGCTGGATGTTTACCGGGCAGGGAACCCCAGCGAATGCTGGGTATGATGGGCCGAAATGACATAATTGCTGGTTTTATACAGTTTTGCAAAGGTCGGAATTACTTCCTAAAAAATAATGTTAATAAGCAGTCGGGTGCAGATATGGTGAAATAAGGATAGGCGATAAGCCTGTCCTTGAAATACAGGAAGAAGCGGATATTGTTTATTTTAATTGTGGCTATGGTATTGTATCGTAGCCCCGAACATTTTATGAATCATCAAACTAAATTATGATTCATAGGAAAGGCGAAGGAGGAAAATAATGTCATTAAAGATCAAAAAAGCAGCTGTTTTAGGAGCAGGAGTTATGGGTGCGACGATAGCGGCCCATTTAACCAATGCCGGTATTGAGTGTTGTCTGCTCGATATCATTCCATTCGAACTGACGGAGGCTGACAAGAAAAAGGGCCTCACGGAAAAGAGCCCGGCATGGAGGAACCGCTTTGCGGCAAATGGGTTGGCTGGAATTACTAAATCGAAACCTGCCAGCTTCTTCACTAAGAAGAATGCATCCATGATCAAAATCGGCAACTTTGAGGACAATTTGGGCTGGCTTGCCGATGTGGACTGGATTTGTGAGGTCGTTATCGAAAACCTCAAGATCAAACAGGAGCTGTTTGCCAAAGTGGAAAAGGTTGTCAAACCGACCTGTATCGTTACGACGAATACCTCCGGTATTCCCATTAAGGACATCAGCGCGAAATTCAGCGCCAATCTGAAAAAACATTTTCTGGGAACGCACTTTTTCAATCCTCCCCGGTACATGAAACTGATGGAAATTATTCCCGGTAAGGAAACGGATCCGGCGATTGTCGATTTCATGGTTAAGTTCAGTGAGCAGACATTGGGTAAGGGTGTTGTCGTTTGCAAGGATGTCCCAAACTTTGTCGGAAATCGTATTGGGGTCTTCGATATGTCCAATGCAGTTCGACTGATGCTGGACAAGAAGTTAAAAGTTGATGAAGTGGACGCCATTGTCAGTAAAGCCATCGGCCGTCCGGGCACAGCAATCTTCGGCACTATGGATCTTGTTGGCCTCGATACCGGACATCATGTTGCTAAAAACCTTTATGATGCGGTCCCCGATGATGAGTCACGGGATATGTTCGCTCCGGCGCCGTTTCTGGAAAAGATGCTGGCAAATAAATGGTTGGGCAACAAAACCAAGCAGGGATATTATAAAAAAATCAAGGATGCCAAAGGCAAGTCTGCCAAACTGATGCTGGATATTGATACGATGGAATATGTGCCCGCCGGAAAACCTAAGTTCGATTCCGTTGTCGCTGCCAAGAAGAAAGAAAATGTCCGGGAATCCATGAAAGCACTTTTCAACGGAGAGGACAAGGCCGGAGATTATATTCGCGAATATTTATGCAAAAACTTCATCTACGCTGCCAACCGTGTCGGTGAAATCTGCGATAACATCATGGCCATCGATAATGCCATGAAGTGGGGCTACAATCATCAGTTGGGACCATTTGAATCATGGGATGCCGTGGGTGTAAAAGCTGCCATCGATGTCATGAAAAAACTAAAACTCAAAGTTCCGAAGAAAATTGATGAAATGTTGAAGAAGGGCTGCGAATCTTTCTATACAAAGAAAGCTGACGGACTCTATTATTATGATTTTGATAAGAAAGGCTATGTCAAAGCCGAAGAAAATCCCCGCATTATTCTGCTGCCTTCACTCAAAGAGCGCAACAAGGTGGTTAAAGAAAACGCCAGCGCCAGCCTGATCGACATTGGCGACGGTGTTGTCTGTCTGGAATTCCATACCAAGATGAATGCTATCGACGATCAAATGACCGCCATGATCCATGAGGCGTGCGACATCGTGGAAAAAGATTTTGTGGGTATGGTTACGGGAAACCACGGCGCGAATTACTCCGCGGGCGCCAACGTTTTCCAGGTTCTTACCGCCAGCCAGTTAGGTCAGTGGGATATGATTGAGAAGGGCGTCGAGAGTCTGCAAAATGGCAATATGAGAATGAAATATCTCTCCAAGCCTGTAGTCAGCGCTCCGGCCGGTATGGCTCTGGGTGGCGGCTGCGAAATGGCCATGCACGCGGCCAGGTGTCTGCCTAATGGCGAGACTTATATTGGTCTGGTTGAAGTCGGCGTCGGCGTGATTCCCGCGGGCGGCGGCTGTAAGGAAATTCTGGTGCGCCTGACGGAAGGCATTCCGGCTGGTGTTGTGGAAAACGGTCTCAATATGCAGTATCATATGCTTAAAGCTTTTGAAAATATTGCTACGGCTAAAGTGTCAACAAGTGCTGCGGAAGCTATGGAACTGGGTTATATCCGCAAGTCGGAAACCATCAACATGAGCCGTGATCAGCAAATCTATGAAGCCAAGCAGATTGTTCTGTCTCTGGTCATGGCCAACTACAAACCACCCAGACCGGCTCTGATCCCCGTGATGGGTGAGAATTTCCGCGGTTTAGTTGAAGGCGTCATTATGAACATGAGATACGGTAATTTTATTTCCGATTACGATCTCTATGTATCACGGAAAGTGGCCTATGTTCTCTCCGGTGGTGATTGCGCTGAAGGAACGTTTGTTTCGGAACAGGAAATTCTGGATCTGGAAAAAGAAGCCTTTGTCAGTCTGTGCGGCGAGAAGAAAACGCAAGAACGCATCATGTTCATGCTGACCAAGGGAAAGCCGCTGCGTAACTAAAATATCATAACGAGCGCGGCGGTTTGCATAAACCGTTAAGGAAACAGGCCCCGCGCCTTCTAGAAATGAAGGAGGAAAATCATGAGCGATGCTGTAATTATTGAAGCCGTAAGAAGTCCAGGCGGCCGTAATAAAAGAGGCGGTCTTGCCTCAACAAGATCGGATGCCTATGGTATCCAGGTAATCAAAGCTTTAATGGCCAGAGTGCCGGAACTGAATCCTGCAGATGTGGATGACGTTATTGTCGGTTGTTCCTTTCCGGAGGCCGAGCAGGGCATGAATCTGGGAAGAATTCTGGCTATGGGAGCGGGTTTGCCGATTTCCTGTTCCGGTATGGTAGTAAATCGTTTTTGTTCATCAGGTATTCAAGCCATAGCCGATGCCACAGCGAAAATCCGCGCCGGCTGGTCGGAAGTCATTATTGCAGGCGGTTGTGAAACCATGAGCCATATTCCGATGGGCGGTTCAGCAATGCGTCCGAATCCCGACTGGAAATTTGATGGCAGTATGCCCAATGTTTATATCAATATGGGTAACACAGCTGAGAATGTGGCCATGAATTATAATATTTCCCGTGAAGATCAGGATAAGTTCGGTATGGAAAGTAACCGCCGGGCTTATGAAGCCATTAAGGCTGGAAAATTTAAAGAAGAGATTATTCCGATCAGCGCTTTTAAGTACAAAGTGAAGAATGGCAAACGTATCAGAGAAACAGTTACCTTTGATACGGATGATGGTGTGCGTTGGCCGACCACAATGGAAGATCTGGGCAAATTGAAATCACCCTTCAAAGCAGGTGGTGTCGTTACTGCTGGTAATGCTTCACAGATGACTGATGCCGCGGCCTTTGCTCTTTTGATGACCGCGGAAAAAGCTAAAGCCTTGAAACTGAAACCCATTGCCAAGCTGACTTATTATGCTGTCGCCGGATGCAAATCTGAAGAAATGGGTGTTGGACCTTCCTACGCTATCCCGAAAGTTTTGAAACTGGCTGGTTTGACAACAAAGGACATTGATGTATTTGAAATCAACGAAGCCTTTGCCTCGCAGGCTATTTACTCCTGCCGCGTGATCGGTATCGAAGACCGCTATTGGGCGGGCGATATTAACCCCAACGGCGGTGCTATTGCCCTTGGACATCCCCTGGGATGCACCGGCGCCAAGCTGACTGCACAGTTGCTGCATGAGCTGAAACGTCGTGGCGGGAAACGCGGTATCGTATCCATGTGTATCGGCGGCGGTATGGGCGCTGCCGGTATTTATGAAATGCTGTAATTAAATAACCCCCTCCAGCACAAAGCTGAAAGCAGTACCGAATCCTTCCGTCATCATTTTTTTTAAGTGATGGCGGGAGGATTTGCGGTAAAATCTTCAAAGTCATCCTTCCTGAATCAAAATGTATCAGAAGAAGTATTTTTACTTGAAATAGTAGGTACTTTAGGCTATAGCAAACGGCA
>PLNU01000019.1 GCA_003142835.1 Syntrophaceae bacterium | reverse complement strand
TGTTTGATGCCCGGGCTGATATTCTTGTCTATGGCATGGCCGAAAAGGCTATTCTTGAACTGGCGCAAAAACTCAACAGCGGACAGGAGACGAAAGACATTCGCGGTATCTGCTATATTTCATCCGCTCCACAGCCCGAGTACATTGAATTACCCGCCTACGAGGAAGTTGTTACTAATAAAAAATCGTTCATAAAAATGTTCGATACGTTTTATTGTAATAATGATCCTTTAACCGCGAAAGGTTTGTTTCAGCAGCACGGCCCGCGTTACCTTGTGCAAAACCCGCCGCAACCAGCTTTGACTATGGCCCAATTAGATCAATTATACGCTCTTGATTTCGCCCGCGATGTTCACCCTTATTACCGGACCTGGGGCAAAGTACGGGCAATGGAAACCATTAAATTTTCGATAACGACTCATCGCGGTTGTTTTGGTGAGTGCAATTTCTGTTCAATCGGTCTTCATGAAGGAAGAACGATAATCAGCCGCAGTGAGAAATCAATAATTGACGAGGCGCAAAAAATTACCGAGCTGCCCGATTTTAAAGGTTACATTCTGGACGTTGGCG
The DNA here is from genome assembly GCA_003142835.1 of Syntrophaceae bacterium. Classification (GTDB taxonomy): domain Bacteria; phylum Desulfobacterota; class Syntrophia; order Syntrophales; family Smithellaceae; genus FEN-1160. The sequence goes on along the minus strand of PLNU01000019.1, from coordinate 25,858 downwards.
GTTCCACGGCGAATATGTATGGGATTGATTGCCGGCGTAAGCAGACTCAAGGCGCCTGCCAGGACAAGAGATGTCTTTATCCGCAAGTATGTGCGTCCTTGAGGCCTGATCACAGCCGCCAGATTAATTTACTCGAGCGACTACGCAAGATCAAAGGCGTCAAAAAAGTATTTGTAGCATCCGGTATTCGATACGATTTGCTTTTCAGCGATAAGAAGCATTGCGCAAGTTATATGCAGGAGCTGGTCAAACATCATATTTCCGGCCAGTTGAAGGTGGCGCCGGAACATACTGCGCCAAGTGTCCTGAAGCTAATGGGTAAGCCGCAGGCAAAGTTTTTGACAAACTTCAAACAGCTTTTTGAAAAAATGAATGAATCATCCGGGCAGAAACAATTTCTTACTTATTACTTTATTGCTGCCCACCCGGGATGCACCGAAGAAGATATGCGCGAACTTAAATCTTTCACCACCAGAGAGCTGAAAATTAATCCACAGCAGATACAGATTTTTACGCCGCTTCCTTCTACTTATTCCAGCCTGATGTATTTTACCGGGATTAATCCCGCAACCGGCAGGAAGATCTTCGTCGAAAAGAATATCGCGAAAAAACAGCGGCAGAAGGATATTGTTGTGGGAAGAACGATCAAATAATGAAGAGACTGTTTCGTTGTCATTGTGAGGCATCCCTCGGATGCCGTGGCAATCTAATTCCACTACTGCAAACCGATAACTACTCAATAAATACAACCGTCCTCAATATATCCATACGTCTGAAGATTACCAACGTCGTCATAAGTGACTTGAATTTATACTTGAATTTCTAATTTGACACATTTCTTCTATTGGCATATAATACCAACAATGGGAGCGAAGAAAATCAAACATGACAAAATCACGGATGAATTGGGAAACACCGTTGAAATCAAAATTTGGTCTGTCCCTCCAACACCCGATAAGCCAGATGGCTATAAATACTCTTTGGTTTATATTGTCAATGGACAACGTGTACTTGGTTACGATAACGCTGAAGGGAAAGGACATCACCGTCATAGCGGCACTTTGGAAGAAGCATATAAATTCATAAGCCTGAAGAAGCTTTCCACTGATTTTATTAAAGATATTAAAAATTATAAAAGGAGATTTTATGAAGATAAAAAAAGTTAAAGTTGGGATTAAAGATATTCAAACAGCCCTCAACGAATTCGTTGAAACGGGAAAGTCACTTCAGAAAGGAAATATTATAAAGAAGGATACTGGCGTTTATTTTACCAGCGTTGAAGCTTTTCGCAGAGCCTTGACTCCAAAACGCATGGAAGTGTTGCATACAATTCGTACTCAGAAACCATCTTCTATTCATGTATTATCGAGAATGTTAAACAGAGATGTTAAGAATATTGCTATGGATGTGAAGTATCTCGCTCAAGTTGGTCTTGTGGAAAAGCGAAGATCAAAAGATAAAAAAGTTGATATTACACCTTCCGTTAATTATGAAAGGATTGTTTTTGAAATCACTGTTTAAAATCAGTTATGTTTTCAGTTAATAATTGTCATTTCGAGGAGCGTAAGCAACGAGAAATCTTTTCCATTTGTCATTGAAGAAAAATAATCAATCGCCGGTAATTAAGGATTGGCGATTGTTAGCGGATGTTGTCAATTAAATAGAACCGTTCCCAATATTTTCCGCGAGCTTAAATCTTTCGCCACCAGAGAGTTGAAAATTAATCCGCAACAGATACAAATTTTTACGCCTCTTCCTTCCACTTATTCCGACCTGATGTATTTTACCGGCAGAAAGATTTTCGTGGAAAAGAATATCGCAAAAAAACAGAGGCAGAAAGATATTGTTGTAGGAAAAACGATCAGGTAGACGAAAAAGTTGCCATCGTGAGGCGTCCCTCGGACGCCGTGGCAATCTAACTTTTCCTAGTACAAACTGATAAACAAAAAATGCTTAATAAATAAAATCGTCGCCAAATTATATTAAATTATTCCCTTAATTATTCAACCCTGCTAAATTTTTTGTCTAGCGCCCAATGTACTTCACCAATACGTATTCTTGCGCCAGCAAGTAATTGTTCACAAACAACTTCAACCTTTGTTTGTTTTTCGGTAATTGGTTCAATGAATATAGCAAGATTTCTATCGCGGGCCATTCCCATGGAATTAATTCGCGTCCATGTCGATATTGGAATCTTCGCATATATGAAGTTTTCTGATCTATGTTCATCAATGTCAAAAGCATTAATTTCTTTTAATACATCAGGCATTGCCGCCCATATTTCAGTTGATGAGGCCGCGTAGGTCTGTATTTCTCCCTTACCTTTTGCACCTTTTACGCTTTGAACACTACTAGAACAGGACACAAATAAAAACAGATAAAATATAACAAACAATAATTTAAAATAATATTTCATCAGATTACTCCTTTCTATTTATCTTTTTAGTGGGAAGATAATTTTTTTAAAGTTTTTTGGACATATTTATTTCTATTCTTCAAATAGAGTTACTAGTACTTTTTAAAAATATCATAAAAACAGCTATGGATGATGTAAAATTGAATTTAATCTATTTTTTATTTCCACATCCTCGTGAGAGTGTATTTATTTTCTGTTTTAAAGCGGACTTGCAACTGCGCATTTCATTTGGCATTAAGGTTGCAATTGACTTTGAAGCCTGTCCACCTGCCACATTACTCGTCACTATTTGGTTTGCTATCAACACAGCCTCCGTACAAAGATGGTCTTCATCCGATAATTCCGCGACCGACCATTCAGGAATCCATTTATTGGGATCACTCACTACCCACAGAGCAACTCGCACGATTTGTCGCCTGAGATAGATTTTGAAGATCAAGTGCGAAAACCCATAACTTACAGAAAGCGCGACGAGAGCATAGATGAAACCGTATATATGCCAAATAAAAATGATACTCCCATACCTGCAAAGGGCTGGTAAAAAAATAATCAGCGCGAAATGCCCGACGGGGCCGCGAATGATAGCCGGTACTTCTACTTTACTGAGGACGATAAACAAGTTGCGATACCAGTAGAGGAGAAGAGAGAGTACGTAAGCTGACCAAACGATTTGCTTCATAGGAATACCCCTTGCTTAATAGTTAACATTAAATTTATCAATTATTTCTAAATATTTTCAGGAATTTTAGACTTCACTTCATGAAAATATCGGGGACGGTTTTTAAAATAAATTACCATTCAATACTTGCCGTGCCACCTGATTTTCTTCCGCCGCTTATGCGACCAACAGATTTCGCACAGATTGGACATTTTCTGTAACCCTTCTCTTTTTGCGGACCTATATGCATTCGAGTATCGCTGACAATGAATACCTTATGACATAGAGGACATGTAAAAGCGGCGTTGTTCCCTTCCCAATCTTCATCTTGCTTGAGGTCATTAGAGTTTAGGTTTTTGATTGGCATGGTAGCTCCTCCATCGCTTATTTTTTCTCTAATTAGAATTCTTTCGTTATTCGTGTTTCGGAAAATATTGTAATAATATTGGAACCGATTGTATTTATTTCTGTAAAAGCGGCTTGGCTATACCATTTTGCTTTCAAAGGATCACGGGTAATACCCTCCGCTTGGCGGGATTGTTCAACTTACCAATTCCGCCGCACTCCGCTTTCGGAATTGGAGTTTCAACAATAACGTGGCGGCGAGAAGGAGGCACCGGAAGCGTATATGAAAATACGTTGAGGACACCGACGACGAAGCCAACAAAGTTAGCCGAAGAAAGAGGAATGGTATTAAACCCGGCCGTATTTATCTTCCAGCCGTTCTATATCATCCTCACCGAAATACTCCCCGGTCTGCACTTCAATAATAACTAAATTTTCTGTGGATGAATTCTCCAGCCGGTGAGTTTTTTTTGCAGGAATATCAACGGCGCTCCCATTTTGTACAGAATAATCTTTGCCGTCAACAGAGGCGATGCCTTTGCCCGATACCACAAACCAGTGCTCCGAGCGCAGTTTGTGGCGCTGCAAACTTAAGACGCCGCCCTGCTCAACGACAATTCTTTTTACTTTATGATTGGGAGCGTCGGACAAAACTTCGAAATATCCCCAGGGACGTTTGTTCTTTAGAGTCATTTCACCAAACCTACTAATTTTGTTTTAATTTGTAGCATATTCTTGAATCAATGTGAATACTTTCCTTGACTCACTTACACTACCTCTCTATAATAAATAATAAAATGCAACATTACAGCAACATTCCCTATATCTGTGGAAAAATGGTTTAAGATTGATGATTTATGTCCTGCAGAAAAGGGGAAGCAAGATATGTCCTGAACCTTACTTGGATTGACTGTGGTCGTCCTCCCAGATTTTTATGTGTCAGTTACCCGCCGAAAGGTGACTGACACATAAAAAGATATTTGGTCAAAAAGTGTCGGCACCCTTGACATTTTGCCGACGTTTGTGTACCATGCACATATGAAGAACGCTAAGGAAAAAGCCATCGGTATCATCAAGAACAGGGGAGGAATCATCCGCACCCAGGAGGTTTTTCGTCACGGGATACACAGAAGAACTCTTTACGGTCTTCGTGATGAGGGTAAGTTGATTTCGGTTTCGCACGGAATTTACCGGCTTGCGGACATGGATGTTCCGGCAGAGGTTGATCTTGTCGAGGTTGCTAAAGCCATCCCCAACGGAGTCATCTGTCTGATTTCTGCCCTTTCCTTTCACGGTTTGACGTCGCAGATTCCCCACGAAGTCTGGATTGCTATAGAACGAAAAGCAAGAAAACCAAAAGTGATCTACCCACCGCTTAAGGTAATTTATTTTAGCAATCCGGCGTTCCTGGCCGGTATCGATGTTCAGCGCATTATGGGACAGGATGTCCGGATTTATGACGCGCCTAAAACTGTGATTGACTGTTTCCGCTGGCGAAATACTGTGGGGATTGACGTTGCCCTTGAAGCAGCGAGGGAGTATTTCAAACGGCAAGATGCCAAACCGGCCAAACTAATGGAATATGCGAAGATCTGCAAAGTTGAGAAAATTGTCACTCCGTATCTTCAGGCCATGATCTCATGAACAATGATAGCGTAAAAAATATGGCGGCATCTGTGAAGGACAAGCTTTTGCATCTGGCTCGCCAAAGCGGGAAACCTTTTCAGGCGTTATTGATCCAGTACGGACTCGAACGCTTCCTTTATCGACTTTCACAGTCTTCTTTCAAAGAAAAATTCATTCTTAAAGGGGGACTCTTGCTCGTGGGTAGGGGGTTCCCCCGTGCAAGAACCACGAGGGACATTGATTTTCTCGGGCTTATGAAACGAGATTCTGACTCTGTTTCCGCTGCCATTCAACAAATTGGAAAATTGGCGCTCAATGATGGTCTTGTATATGAATTCAACGATCTTAATGTTGAGGTGACGTCGGCGGATTCTGAGTATCCAGGCATACGGCTTATGTTTACAGCCAGTCTTGGCAAGGCAAAATTTCCTATGCAGATTGACGTGGGGTTTGGTGACGCAATTATTCCTGCCGCGAAAGAAATGACCTTTCCCACATTACTTGACATGGAAGCCCCCATTGTAAAAGCATATAGCATAGAGACTATTATAGCTGAGAAGTTTGAGGCTGCTCTGGATCTGGCAGATTTGAACAGTAGGATGAAGGATTTTTATGATATATGGATGTTGAGCCAAACTTATTCGTTTCACGGTATAGCATTGCAGAAATCTATCAAAGCTACATGCCAACGAAGAAAAACGGCACTAAATCCCAGAGCTGAAGTTCTTACAAAAGAATTTGCCGACCATTCAGATAAGCGAACCCAATGGAGTTCGTTTCTTCGAAAATCTAAAATAGCAGATATATCGGAAGATTTTTCAGCGATCATGGAAGAAATACGAATATTTTTATATCCCGTTGCCAACGCAATCGAGAAAGGGGTGCGCTTCGAGGAGGCATGGCTGCCCAAGGGACCATGGCAAAAAAGAATCTGATATTTCAGAGAGACAAAAAGAAATTATTGTTTTGGTGCAATCTTTTTCTTCTTTAATACTTTCCTTGACTCACTTAAGCTACCCTTCTATAATAAATAATGAAATGCAATTTTACAGCAACATTCCCTATACCTTAAAGAAAAGCAGAAAAAGAAGAAAAACCATTTCTCTGCAAATCGGTGATAAATCTGAATTAATCATTACCGCGCCTTATTTTACACCGATTAGTGAAATAAATCGTTTTGTGCAGGAAAAACAAAACTGGATTCATAAAGCGATACAGAAGCACAAAGAAGAGTTGATTAAAAGTAAAGCCAAAGAATATATTCCCGGTGAAAGGTTTTATTACCTGGGTGAATCATTTCCGCTGGAAGCATTTTTTGAACAAAATGAGAGGGAAGGCCTTTTTTTTTGGGATAATCATTTTTATCTTAATGCCCCGGATGTTCCGGCAAAAAAAAGAGAATACTTTATCCGGTGGTATAAAAGAAAAGCTAAGGAATATTTTACAGCACGTGTTGATTTTTACAGCCGGGAGTTTAACCTGCGGGCGAAAAGTGTCAGGATAACTTCCGCCGAAAAGCGCTGGGGTTCCTGTTCGGAAAAAGACAATTTATCTTTCAGCTTCCGATTGATTATGGCTCCTCCCGCGGTGATTGATTATGTGGTGGTGCATGAACTGATGCACATCAAAGAAAAAAGTCACTCTTCGAGATTCTGGCAGTTAATGGAATCAGCTATGCCGCAATATAAATTACACAGACGCTGGTTCAAGGAAAACAACCACAAATTTGTTCTTTGAGCTTCGTTAATAGAAAGGATTCAGGAATATTTATTTTATGATGAAACTAGAAACAATTGATTTTCAGCATTGCGAACTTCTCCAAGACAGCTTTCAGCTTCTGAACCTGCCGATTTCCGACTACACTTTTGCTAATGTTTATCTGTTTCGTAAAATCAGCCATTATGAATTTTTGACAACGGATTGCGGATTATTTATTTCCAGCAGCAATAAGCAGGGGCAGCGTTGCATCATGCCTTTAAATGATCTGCGCAGCTGCGATCTGCAGACATTCAATGATCTTTTAGATGGAGAGAGCATTTTCTTTCCCATTCCGGAAGCATGGCTTTTTATTTTCCCTGCTGATAAATTTGTTATTACCAGCGACGAGAGCGAATCGGATTATATATATCTTGCAGAAAATATGGCCTCTTTTAAGGGAAAGCAATATATCCGTCACCGAAATCACTTAAATCAGTTTTTTTCTTCATATCGGCCAAATGACGAACCTGTTTCCATAAGTAACTTGCCTGCCGCCATAAGCGTATTGCAGGAGTGGCAGGATGATTCCGGATTGGCTTCAGATAAAACCGATTTTGATCAGTGCAGCGAAGCGTTGCAAAAAATTTCCGCGCTTGCTCTCTGGGGGACAATATATTACATAGATAATGAACCGGCAGGTTTTATTATCGGTGAGGCGCTCAATACGGATACCTTTTGCCTGCATTTTGCCAAGGCGTCGAAGAAGTATCATGGCATTTATGAGTTTATGTTTAATGACACGGCCAAGAAGTTGCAGTCTCGATACAAGTATCTCAATCTCGAAGAAGATATGGGCAATAAAAATTTGCGCCGGACAAAAGATTCATACGGTCCGGAGCTGCTCTTAAAAAAATATCGCGTTAGCCTTAAGCGATGAACCCGGAAAAAAGATAAATGAACAACCCAATTGTAATAACAGCTTTGCGTGAAGGTGATCAGGGAATAATTCATTCTATTGAAGGCGGTGGAGCTCTGATCAGCCGCCTGGCCGGTATGGGTATAGTCACGAATGCCAAATTCCGCATCGCCCAGGTCAGCGGCGGCCTGATCGTTATTCAGGTAGCTGATACCCGGATTGCGCTGGGTCAGGGCGAAGCTTCAAAAATAATGGTTTATAAAACTCCGGAAGAAGTCTGCCTGCCTGATGTGGATAAAGAAATATTTGTTGCGCTTGTCGGCCAGCCCAATGTCGGCAAATCCACTGTCTTCAATATTCTTACCGGTTTATCCCAGCATGTCGGCAACTGGCCGGGGAAAACCGTGGAAAAGAAAGAAGGCGTGCATCGTGCCGATAATGTATTAATTCGGATTGTCGATTTGCCCGGAACTTACAGTCTGACGGCATTTTCCGAAGAAGAAAGGGTTACCCGTGATTTCATCATCAAGGAAAAACCTGATCTGGTTGTGCTGATACTCAATGCCGCGGCCCTGGAAAGAAGCCTTTATCTTTTATCAGAAGTTCTCTTGCTCAACCATCCGGTAATTGTTGCCATCAACATGCTGGATGTGGCTTCCAATCAAGGTATCCAGATCGATACCAACGCCCTGCAGGAAGCGCTGGGTATTCCCGTCATTCCCATGGTTGCTAAACGCAACAGTGGCATTAAAGAACTCGTCGCGCAGATGACCGCGTTTGCCACCGGCGATATTAAATATTCCCCGGAGTTACCCGCCGTATCTGAGGATCATCTGCAAATTTATCAGGATATTTTGGGGAAAATCAGTCCGTACATTCAAACACCTTACACACCGGAGTGGGTGGCCATAAAATTGATGGAAGGTGATCCCGAAGTATCCGCAATGGTCGAAGCCCTGGCGCCTGTTTTCGTTTGGAACGAAATACTAAGCTTACTTCTCAAACATGAAGACGCCCTGCATGCCGTTGTCAATGGCCGTTATGACTGGATCGAAAAAATGACTCGTGCGGCCATTTCCCGCTTCAAAATGGGGGAAGTTGTGCTGACTGATAGAATTGATCATATTCTTACCCGGCCCATATTCGGTATCCCTGTTTTGCTTGCAGTGATGGCTTTCGTGTTTTTCCTCACCTACGCGGTGGGAGTTCCGCTGCAAACTTGGCTTAGCAATCTGATTTCGCAATTTATTAAANNTCCGTGCTCACTTTCTTGCCGGTGTTGCTGATCTTTTTTGCCATCATGGCGCTTTTGGAAGATATCGGCTACATGGCGCGCGCCGCTTTTGTTATGGATAGGATCATGCATCTGGTCGGTCTGCATGGGAAAAGCTTTATCCCGATGTGTCTGGGCTTTGGCTGCAATGTGCCTGCCGTTCTGGGCGCGCGGATAATCGAGACGCGCAAGGCCCGGATGATTACACTGCTTTTGATTCCGTTTGTCCCCTGCACCGCGAGACTTGCCGTATTGACGCTTGTTTCTGCCGCTATATTCGGATCTAACGCCGCTTATGTATCATGGAGCATACTGGCGCTAAACATTGTCATACTGGGAATAGCCGGTGCGTTAGTGAATAAAACACTTTGGAAACAGGACGCGCCTTTCATCATGGAACTGCCGATTTATCATCGTCCCGATCCGAAGACTTTAATGATGGTTGTCTGGTCGCGGACAGTGTCATTTGTCCGCAAAGCGGGAACTGTCATTCTCGGTGTCTCACTCCTCGTCTGGCTTTTATCTTACTTCCCTAATGGCGTTGTGGAAGAAAGCTGGCTTTCTTCACTGGGCAGAGTGCTTCAACCATTGGGTGTGCCGCTGGGGCTGGACTGGAAGATGATCACCGCGCTTTTAACCGGTCTTGTGGCTAAAGAAAATGTTGTGGCTACGCTGGGTGTTCTTTACTCCGTGGGTAGAGAAGGTTTGGCCCAAACGCTTCCGACAGTTATGAGCACGCAGTCAGCCGCCGCTTTTCTTGTCGTCATGATGCTGTTTATTCCCTGCGCCGCGACCATCGCCGTGCTGCGCAAAGAAATGAACAGCAACAAATGGTTTTATTCCACAATCCTCATGACCTTGATTGTTTCCTATCTAGGAGGGATGGCAGCATATAACTTTGTCAAATGGCTGGGCATCTGATTCTGTCTTGAGCCAGATCAGCGAATGAATAAGCGGGAGTGGGGTATTTAATTATGAAAATCATTTATGTGGCCGATATTCACGGTGCGTTTGACCGCGTAAAACTCCTTTTGTCCGAGACAGTGGCCGATGTTTATATAATTGCAGGCGATCTCATCGATATTCCTTTTTACAACATGAACTCCGCCATTAACTATCATGAGCTTCAGTCCTACTTTCACGGCCTGCGCGTCAGGATGAATAAAGAGTCTATGACCATTGAGGATTTTGTGGACGAATTGCTCGATATGCCCAATATGTCTGCCCAGATTGAAGCAAATGGGACTAAATATCAGCAGTACACCATCCGCGCCCGCAGAGTTCTCCAGCAAAAGTATAAAGTTCTGGAAAATATTCTTTCGACAAAGCAAAAAGCCCAGATATTTGCTCTGCCCGGTAATTATGACATGGATCTGAAATATACGTCGCTTCACGAGCGGGATCTCCATCTTCACTGGCATGATATGCAGGAGATGAAAATAGCCGGCTATGGCGGCGCCGATATCTGGACGCCGGGTATCCCGGAGCGTTATGTAGTGCGTTATCAGGGAAGTGTCGTGTTTGAAAGCGGCGGTAACGAAATGTATAATTTCTTTAAGGCGGTAAAACCGGATATCATAGTCAGTCATCAACCCGCTCATGGTATCCACGACCGGGTGAATCAATTCGGGACATCAGGTTCTCCGGCGCTGCGTCACTATTGCGATAACAATCCCGTCTTGATGTGCCTGACTGGTCATGTCCATATGGACTGGGGGTTTCAAATCAGCGAAAACACAATTTACCTCAATCCTTCAAATTTCGGGGAAGTAACGACCCTAACCGGCGGCGTTGCCGAGGGTGGGTTTTTCTATACCATTGAAATTGATAATAAGCAGGTTAAGAAAATCATCTTTAAAAAGATTGTCGAAGACCGTATCTATGACATTGCCGATTACTATCCCCATAAAGAGCACTGGCAGGAATCAGTAGTCGATGCCGAGCGATACACAGCTCTTAAACAGGGCCGGAACTTCGATACTAAAGAAACGAAGCATTCCCATATCCCGGAAGTTCAACTATATAATGAGATTAAACAGTTTTACCGCATGTTTCAGACGGAGGAGACTGAGGAACGGCTGGAAAAACTCCAACAGATCGCCACTCTCATTGAAGAGAATGTCCATGGTGATATAGCAATGGATGTTATGGGTTCCACGAATATGGGGCTTTGCGAAAATACATCCGATATCGACTTTGTAGTTTATGTCCGGTGTGATCCTGATTTTGAGGGAGATATCAATACCTGTTCACAATTTAAGGATGCCGAGAAGATCATTGAGACAATCTTAAAACCACAATACGCGTTCCAGATTATGGATACCATTGATCTGAACGTTGTAGAAAAATCAATCCGGGAAAAGGATTACGAATGCGAAATGGCCATGCGATTTGTCGCCTATCGCGCTATCTGCCGTCCCATTAATTATCGTTTTATTGCTCCGGTCGAGGATCTGCTTAATCAGGATATGGAATACCGGACGGAATTGGAGGGCAGTATCCGATCCTACTTCCGGATATTCATCAACACTTCGCAGCATACACGTTCGTTTAAGAAGTATGAAAGCAGGATCAAGGAAATCGGGATCAATCTTCCCGAAGCAATCCGGATGAAGATCAAGGCATATTTTCAGCAAGATGTAGATCAGCAAGGTCAGTGAGCGGGATGATTCGCAGAAAAGCTAAGAGATATTCATAGCCATCAGTTTTACAGCGTCACTAAATAAAACATCCATGCTTTTATCGGAAACGATACGTTCTACAAAACCCAGACCGAAGGAGTGATGATTGACTACATCTCTGGCCCGGTATTGATTGTGGATAGAGTAATCCTTAACAGACGCTGCGCGGTCCATGCTGCGGTTTCTGAGATCCCACTGCATAGGAGCGTTATTGGCCTCGACTTTGGCGGCGGCGGCTCTTTTTGCTATTGTTTCTTTCAGTGTGAGGGGTTTGTTGACGGCGCTTTTCTTTGCTGCCGGCATTTTAGCGCGGTATTTATGCTGAGCACCGCAGGTGTTACATTTGACCTTGTTTACGGCACCATCAACCTTAAACATGATAACATGGGCAAGAACTAACTTGCATTTCAGACAATAAGCATCAATATTTTCGCCGATTACAGACACGGTAATCTCCTTTGGGATTTATTTTTAAATAAACAACTAGTAAAATATCTTATCAGATTAGATCGATATGTCCTAATGAATATTTCCAGTAGATTCTATACATCAGGAATGATTCAGGAAGATGATCACGGATGATTGTTTTATGTTGCTGCTTTCACTGACATTACAAAGAGGCAGCGAGGATCGCCGCACCTATCGCCCCATTGACCTGGGCATAGGAAGAAACTTCTATTTCCATGCCCAGCTTTTTGGAAAGCGCCCTGACAACACCGCTGTTTAGTGCCACTCCGCCGGTGATCATAGCCGGCTTAAGCACTCCGATGCGCGCGAGCATCGATGAAACCCGGGAAGCGATGGATTCATGGATACCGGCAATGATATCCTGCCTTTTCTCTCCCCGGGCAATGAGCGATATGACTTCCGATTCCGCAAACACAGTGCACAGGCTGCTTATTTTCGAGGGAGATTTCGATTTTTGTGATATGGCTCCGAACTCATCGAGATTTACTTCCAGCGCCCGCGCCATAACTTCCAGAAAACGCCCTGTTCCGGCAGCGCATTTATCATTCATGACAAAGTTTTTCACTTTTCCTTTATCGGTAAGGAGAATGGCTTTACTGTCCTGCCCGCCGATATCGATGATGGAACGAATACGCGGATTCAGAAAATGAGCCCCGGCGGCATGAGCCATGATTTCCGTAAATGATTTATCGGCAAACTTGACGCTGTTGCGGCCATATCCGGTGGATACAATCTTATCTATGGCAGTTTTGCCAAGACCCGCCTCACTCAGGACTTCGTCATAAACCCTTTGGCCGGCAAGCTCCGCATTGTAGCCGGTAAAAATAACCTTTGTGGCAATAATTTTGCCATTATCAAAAATTGCCGCCTTGGCGGTGATGGAACCTATATCAATACCTGCTGTGCTCATTCTTATCCTTTAGCCCCTGCATTCGAGACTGTGTCATAATAGCAAAGAATGTCATTCCGGCGAAGGCTGGAATCTAGTCACTTCGACTGAAAGGAGAAGTCATATCAAAGATAAACTTCAAGATTTCTCGCTTCGCTTCGAAATGACACAAAAACAACTACGACACAGTCTCATTCGCCGGACTATGCTTTTTCCGTTCTTTAATAATCTCCATAAAGGCGTCGATTCTGGTCGATATCTGGCTTTCCGAAAAGGTTCTTTCATCCACCATATCGGCTTCGAGCATCAGGCAGGGGATTCCTCTTTCCTTCTCGACAATTCGCTGGATGTCCATCTGGCCAAAGGAATACGGCTTGCAACTGCGGTTGGAATGCAGGACAAAGCCATCCACATCGTATTTATCAATCATATTGATGACCATTTTAGCCATTTCATCAACGCCGATATTCAGATAAATGCGGGTGTACGCCTCGGCCATGGAATTAATAAAATTACTTTCGTCAATATATTTCATCGAGCCGCACCAGGCGGTGGTATAAGTATCGGCCACCAGGCAGGCATTGTGTGATGCAAATTTATCCGACAGCCAGCGGGTGCGGTGCCAGATGGGAATGTTATCCCAGAGCAGGCGGTATTTTTCATTGGGAACGGCGCCGATACCACGGGCGATGCGGTCTTTCATTTTGGCCAGAAGCGCAGTGTAGTAATCAATAACTTCGGGAGTGCCCCGCAAAGTGACGATAAGGGCAAGATGATAGAAAGCATCGAAAGCGCTCATGGGCGCGGGCTTATTGGCCGCCGTATCCAGAACGGCCTGCCATAATTGCTGCCCCTGAAAAGAAAGATGCCCCACTTTTTTCACGCGGTCATAGTCAAATTTCCTTCCACAGGCTTTTTCAATAAAAGAGATATATTCATTGATCTGACTGCGGACATAACGGGCTACCTCATCCGAATAACCGGTATGGCAAAAGGGCGTATCCAACACAAAAAGAGGTACGTTGAAATAACGCGCCTGAATTTCATACCATTTGAGTACAGTCCCGCAGATGTTGTTGCAGCACACCAGCATGTCCGGTTTGGGCAAACCACCGATGGGGCCGCCGTTGACGGTGGCGCAGGCGATATCGGAGCGCGCATAAGAACATAAATCGCTCGAATACCCCATGTTCTCCGCCGTTTCGCAAAGCCCCGCCCCCATTTTGGAAGCCCCGATCATGGCGCCGTGATTTTCCGGATAGATGGGAATGACATCCATTGCGATGAGCGGTTCCACAGGGCCGCCGCTGGTTATCCAGGCTACTTTTTTCCCCGTCAGCCTGGCCGATTTGGCTTCGCTGTAATAAACCATCATAATGTCTTTCATCGATTTCGATTTTTTGAACCGCAGAGTAAATTTTTTGAATTTGCCGAATAAAAAGATCACGATGATTTTCAGTATTTCCGATATCTGTTTTTTCATTTTACGTCCTTTTTTTATTACTGAAATCCGTTTTTATAATATCTGAATGAATGTTTCGAAACGGGTCTGCAATTGCCCGCCTGCCGGAAGCTGTTCTTCCATATCCAGCAGCATGCAGGGAATATTTTCGGAATCCAGCATTTCTTTTATATAGGGATAATCAAAGGCATGGGGATCACAAAACTTAAGCAACAGAAAAACGACTCCGTCAGCTTGATGTTTTCGAACCATTTGGACAAGGCTTTCGCCACGGTCCGTAAGCCCCACATGCTTTGCCGGGCAGATGGCCCGATCAAGATATCTTTGCGCTATTGCCTCAAGCGGGGGCGCTTTTTCATCCAGGACACCTTCAAAGTATCTCGATCCCGTGCAAAGATCATCCCAGACGACAACCCCTTGGGCATTCTCGATGATATCGTAAATATCCGGATGGCTGCAAATACTTCCGGTAAGCACAAGCTTTTTGGTGCCGGGGGGTATTTTACTGCCGGGAGCGTTTTGCATTTGCGCTACGATTTCTCCAAGTTTCTTCAGAAGGAGTTGCCGGTCCATAATCATGGCTGCTTTGATAATGCTGTGGAAATCGCGACCGCTCATAATTTCCGGTCTTTGGGCACGGATGGCATAGAGTTGCATCATGAGCGCCCGGATCTGATTATATGTTTTGATGGCGTCAGAAAGCGTTGCGTCTGTGATTTTAACACCCAGGGCGCGCTCTAAATCTTTTTTAAATTTTTCCAGAATATCGATCAGATATTGCCGGGCGCTGGTGGTATTGAGCTTTACCGGCAAAACGAGATCGATATGAAACTGGGGAGTTACATTCAAGCGCCAGATATCGGAGAGCCGCTGGATGGAATCGCACGTGTGCGGGAAAACGGCACCGTCCAGGAAATCCAGCCTTCCGGAAAGACCCTCTTCCAGAATGCCCCGAACCAGGGAGCAGCAGTATGATTGCAGATGCATATCAGCCCGGTGAATCCCTTCGTCTGTGCCGAAAAGCCGGAAAGGAAGCGCCCCCGCGGCGTAGATAATTTCTTCCGGAGTGTAGGAACAGGTATAACCAACAATTTTTTTGCCTGTTTCTTCCTTATACTTACGGCAATAGGCATAGGGGTCAGTGACGATGTTTTTAAATTCGGTAAATTTATCCATTTATATATTTCCTTATGATCTTTTAATTATTATCCCGTATCGGATTAAATATCCGAAGCGCGCGCGTTTTCAATTTCCGCTATACTTTCCGGCAGCCTTCAACTTGGCAATTTCTTCTTCTTCCAGTTTGTTAAAGGCAATTTTCCCGACAAGTGTTTTCGGCAGACTATCGCGAAA
This sequence comes from Syntrophaceae bacterium, assembly GCA_003142835.1. Taxonomy (GTDB): domain Bacteria; phylum Desulfobacterota; class Syntrophia; order Syntrophales; family Smithellaceae; genus FEN-1160. The sequence goes on along the minus strand of PLNU01000019.1, from coordinate 10,073 downwards.
TTCTATTGTCCTTGGACAGCTCCATTTGATCAGATGTTCGCGGCAGTAATCGATTAATATTTTCTCCATCTGGGTGCCCGCTTTTGCCGGATTCTTCAAAACGACAATCCCTTTGACGAGCTGAACCTGAGCCTGATCGGGAACTCCGATAATGCAAGCTTCTTGCACGTCAGGATGCCGGTAGAGAATATCTTCGACCTGTGCGGGATAAACATTCATGCCTGAAGATTTGATCATCCGCTTTTGCCGTAGTTTGAAATAGAAGAAACCGTCTTCATCCATCGTGCCTATGTCTCCGGTGTGCAGCCAGATTTTGCCGTCGGAATGCCGCTTTAGCGTTTCAGCAGTTTCTTCAGGCTGATCAAGGTATCCCATCATTACCGCCGGGCCGGAGACGCATATTTCGCCTTCTTCGCCACAGGGAACTTCCTCGGTGGTGTCCAGCCGGACGATTTTTGCCAGCATATCCGGGAAAGGCAATCCAATACTGCCTTCCCGGTAATGGCCTATAGGCATCGCCATGATTGCCGTCACGGCCTCGGTCAGACCATAGCCTTCAAGCAGTTGCACATTTCCACCCTGCTTTTTCACCATTTCTTCAAAACGTTCCTTGACTGCCCGCGGCAGTGAATCCGCGCCGCTGAAAGTCGCCCGAAGGCAACTAAGATTAGTCTTGTGCATTTTCGGATGGCGGCTCAGGGCATCGAAAAGGGTAGGTATACCAATGACAAAAGATGGTTTCTTGGAACTGATAATTTGAGCAACTGTTTCCGGCGTAAATTGCGGCACGAGAATACTTTTGCCACCGCCCATGAAACAGGCATTTACGCAGACGCCTAAGCCGAAGCCATGGAATATGGGAAGAATGGCTAAAATGGAATCCGCATCGGAGAGCTTTCCCCATTCAGATACCTGCATGCCCTCGCTGATGAAATTCATATTGGAGAGCATAATCCCTTTGGGCACGCCGGTTGTGCCTCCGCTGTAAAGGATTACAGCTAGTTCATCAGTATCCATCTGCGCTTGCGGGGCCTGGGGATAGCTGCCGCTCATCAGGCCTGCCCACCATTTGACCATAGAATCTTGCGGAACTTTCGGAATTTTTCGTCCTTTGGTCAGGTTAAATCCGATGCGTTTGAGAGTCCCCAGGTAATCAGGGATCCGCGCCAGAATCAGAGTTTCCAGAGGAGTGGTTTCTTTTAAATCTTTGAATTTGCTGTAAAAAGCGTCCAGGGTCAAAACAAAACGGCTTTTTGACACATTGAGGTAAAATTCAATTTCATTGGTTGTGGAAAGAGGATGAATCATGCTGGAGACAGCGCCGAGTTTGTTTGCGGCATAGAAGCAAATGATTCCCTGCGGAGAAGTCGGCATGGAAATTGTGATCCGTTCCCCCTTTTTCAGGCCGATAGAAGCGAGCGCGTCGGCACACTTATCGATCTCGTTGATGAATTGACGGTAAGTAGAAGTGTAATCGAGAAAATCATAGGCGATTGAATCAAGACAACGATTAGCCGATTGCCGGACGGCTTCGTACATGGTTACGCGAGGATAATCAATGGTTTGTGGAACATGTTCGTAAAATCTCAGCCAGGGTTTCTTTTCATACATGATCTCACCCCCGATAATTTTTTTAAGTTACGATATAAAAATCAGGAAATGAGCATGGTGTCAACAAAAATATTTTTTATGTACCTGTGAATTAAACCGTGTGATAGTTCATTTCCTGTTAGTTCATTTCCTTGACACTTGCGGTCATTCTCTATAATATGGAGCAGCCGGAGAGGCAAGTTTCCAAAAAATATCGGCTAATTAACTACGGGAGGCAAAATTGACTGATTTCGATCACCGGGAGGCAGCGCTTTTGGGCCACCTTAACCTGATTCAATTTTACCGTGAGAGTCCGTTATGGAGTCTCGGTGGAATCGTTCAGGAAGAGGCGGGAGTTCTTCTGTATGCAACCGATTCAAATTTTCCCCTGATGATGAACGGAGCATTTCGCACTGACGATAGCGTTGATCCTGATGTTCTTGTCGGCCGGGCGGATGATTTTTTTGCCAGACGCGATCGTGGTTACTCGCTGTTTGTCCGCGATGGGATTGATGATGATCTAGGCATTGCCGCGCTACGCCTGGGGCTTGCCGAGGTGGTTCGACATCCGGAAATGATTTGCGCCCAAAGACTACCGGTTGCGCCCCTGCCCGATGGTGTGGAGATCCGGCGTGTTGTAACCGTTGATGATGCGGCGCACTTCGTTGAGGTCAATGCCTCGGCCTATACTGTTTACGGGATGCGCCCCGAGGTTGTTTATCAGGCCTTCAGTTCGGTTAGAAGGATGCTCTTGCCGCATGTGGTGGCGGTGGTTGCCTATGTGGAAGGTAAACCGGCCGCCGCCGCCGTAACAATGGCCAGCCATGGAATAGCGGGCGTTTATTGGGTGGGGACTATCGAAGCTTATCGGGGTCGTGGTCTTTGCCAGGCAGTGGTTCGTGAGGTTACTAATGCGGGATTTGATCTCGGCGCGCGTCTGAACTCTCTGCAGGCCTCGGTCATGGGAGAACCAATCTACAAGAAGCTGGGGTATGAGACGATCTTCCATCACCGCATATATGTGCGATCACGCCGCAAATGATGAACCATTCCAGAGCCAAATCCTCGGACTTTTTGTTCCAGGTGGCGTCGGTGAGGCTGGACATTTTGAGGATATCCAGGGATATTTGATATGTTTCGGTGGAGAAATTAACAGATTTGTTGTTTCTGAAATTATAAATTACATAATGCCGGAAGGTTTTGCTGTTAATTTTTTATTTTACAATTTATCTTTTTTCATCTAAGGTCACNNCGGGAAGCGCTGGCAGTAGCTTTCCTGGCCATTGAGCAGTAAAATAATAGGTAGCTGCCATTAGTTAAAATTCCGCATTTTATTTTGGAGGTTTTCATGAAAAAGATATTTAAGGCTTCGGTTCTGGCTTTTGCGCTGGCGTTCATTCTTAATGCCTGTGGAAGCGATGACAGTATTAAGCCGGTTTTGTATGAAATGTTTGATAATTATGATTTCGCCAATTTTCCGGCAGGAACGCCGTGGAGTAGTTATAATAGAACATCAGGAACTTGGACTGATGCCAACTGGTCAATTACCCATAGCGATCCAAATTATTATGCTTATCTATATGTTACAAGCATACAGAATTCCGCTTTCATTAATAACAACTATAACAAAACCAACGTTGATTGCAGTGTAAGAGCCAATATGAGTATCGACAGTCTAGATATTAACAACGTGCAATTGGGTTTGATCCTGCGCGCGTCTCCTGATTCTTACACCCATTACGCTTTTGTTTATACGGTGGACACTTCATCAGTGCCCACCGTAGAAATACAAAAAGTAGATGCCTTTGGAGCAATTACCACGCTAGGCTCTGCCCCTATAGCAGGTTTAACCACCATGCCTTTAGACCCGAAAGTTCTTCATACATACAGATTTTCAGTCAGCGGCACAAATCCATTGACGTTCATCGCATATATTGACGGAATTCAACAGCTTCCCGCTGTTACCAATCCAAACGGTACCTCCATTCCACCACCTATAACGCCAATTACCGATAGTGGTAGTGTCTATACTTCAGGTGAACCCGGCTTTTTCGTGGAAAACGCCAACACCGCTTCTGTTTACCGTTTTTCTATGTGGGAGCCTTAAAAGGGTTAAAGCAATACGCTTAAGACAGGAATTGCTAAAAACAAAAACAGCGTCCAATTGCGAAAATTGGGCGCTGTTTTTGTTCAATACTCATGTGATAGTTTCCGGAAACTGACGAAATGTTTAAAATCCGCAAGATATTCTTATAATATGGTTCTGCGTCCGTTGTACCTTTCCGTATCATAATACTTTTCTAAATCTACCAATTTTAATTTATTGATAATTTCTTTCAGGGGANNACAGCGGCAATACCAAACCATCTGGCCATCAGGCGATCGCGGGCGGAAGGTGATCCGCCGCGCTGGAGATGGCTCAGTATTATATGGCGTGATTCAAACCCTGTTTTCTTTTGAATTTCATTGGCGACGTAACTGGCAATTCCGCCTATCGATTCATGCCCGAAATCATCAATGTGACTATCCTTGATGAATTCCCGCCCTCCTGCGGGCTTGGCCGCTTCGGCAACCACAATGATGGAATAGTTGATTTCACGGCCATGACGCTGCCGCAAAAGTTCACATACGCGTTCCATCTCGAAAGGATATTCCGGTATCAGAATGATATACGCCCCGCTGCATTCTCCACCGTGGAGAGCAAGCCAGCCGGCATGGCGTCCCATTGTTTCCACAACAAAAATGCGGCCGTGTGAACCGGCGGTTGTTCTCAGCCGGTCGATTTCTTCCATGATGACGTTAATCGCGGTGTCAAAGCCGAGCGAATATTCGGTTCCTGTGAGATCGTTGTCGATCGTCTTGGGGATACCCACTGTTTTGATACCCAGCTTATGTAATTTATAGGCGACACCCAGGGTATCTTCGCCGCCGATGACAACAAGCGCATCAATTCCTAACTTTTTGATGTTATCAATTAGCTTTGCCGAACGGTCATTTTGGGGATTAAACGGATTTGTCCGTGATGTTCCCAGGTTTGTTCCTCCGTAACGGTCCCATGTTCGGACGATCTCTTCGTCTAAATGTTTGATGTGCCTCTCGCAGCTTTTCGGATCGTCGGGATCAACCTCGGTGATGCCCTTCCAGCCCTGGGTAATGCCAAGAACTTCAAATGAAACAGAACGGTTTGCCGCAATTCTTGGATCAAGTGCGCTTTTCGTTACCCACTTGATTGCGCCATTGAGCCCCGGGCAGTCTCCTCCGCCTGTTAATATGGCTATTTTCATTTTCATAATTTTCTTCCCTCCCTGCGTACTGGGAATTTTTAAAATGTGTTGAACTGCAAGAAACCACGGGTATCAACCCCAAAGCCCGCTGGGGGTGGGTGATACCCTCCGCTTCGCTGGATTGTTCAACTTAACAATTCCGATACGCTTCGCTTCCGGAATTGTTGTTTCACGAATAATTTCCTCTGCTTTCTGTTAATGCGGGCTTTGCTGCGGTTGATATTTAAAAATATTTTTACTTCCCTATGCCTTCTTGTAGAGAGGGGCTGAAATTCATTTTAGAAGAAGTCGAGAATAGCTCGGGGAAGCCAGGCCACAGGACACTTGATATTGAGCTAATAATAATTTTTATGATTATCCCTGTGGTTTTATTTAGCATGGATATGACTGATTATCAATAGATCTTATTCCAATTCTAAATCAAAGATAGCGCTTTGATTTAGAATTGGAATTACCTGGCAGAAGTATAGGTAAGACGACTATACCCGTCAAGCGGAATAAAAAATCCGTTTTTTTGATCCAACTACGCTGCCTTGGTTTTTAGGTGATGATAGTAGCGAAGAGGAATCACGATGACGAAAAAGGGGATCATATACATGGCGGCGACCATCGGCTCGACAGGGCCGAAAAACTCGGAGGAAAAAACAATCACCAACACATTATTCAGATTGCCCAGCATGACCGCGCCGGCCAATTGATTCGAAAGTGTACTTTTCCGGAAGAAGAATATTCCAACAATGCAATAGATAGCCGCAAGCCCAAAGGCCACGACAGTCGCCAGAATAATCACACTGGGTTCTTTTTTGAAAAAAGGCGCGTAGCGGTAAAAAACTCCCAGATTGATCAGAGCAAAAAACACCAGTGAAAGGGGAAACTGTCTTTTCATTACAGGTGTAAGCAGTCTGGGAGTCAGGCGTCTCAGTACTTCAACGGCGATGATGGGAACAAAAATCACCAGCGCCAGCATGCGGAGCATGGAGAAAAAGGAAATTGCTACCTCCTTCGCGGCGACAATCTTAATGAGAGTCGGCAGTGTAAACGGCGCCAGCGCCGACGTGATCACGACGACCACCAGGACTAGAGAGCTGTTGCCTTTTACCATATTCGATATCAGCGGGGCAACAACGCCAGTGGAAACTCCCGTCAGGAGCAAAGCGGAAAGAGCGTAAGCTGGAGCAACATAATAGAAAACAAAATAGATAATGATGGGCAGAACGGCGAGCTTCATCACCGTAAAAGCAAGAATTTGCCCGCTATGGCCTTTAAGCGCCTTCCAGACATCGCCAAGCTCAATCGAAAGATAACTGAGAAAAAAATTAGCCATCACACAATACACAGGCAGAACCTGAAATAAAGAACCAAAGTCAGGGAAAATAATGGCAACGGTCATGGAAGAAATGACGACAATAACCAGCAGGAGATCGTTTAGACGAAAAGGCGTTTGCATGGACATGAAATACCAGAGAGCGCTTATCTTATCAACATCTTTCACGTTTGTATTACGTTGACTTAATTTAAAGTTTTTTTATAATTCCGTTATGGAAGTCCCCGAGGCATCCTTCCTGTTGGAATGAAGTATTTTTCTGAGGGGCAGTGGAATGCCACACCGCCCCTCATTTCCCCAGAGTGATATTTATGTTTACCTGAATTGCCTTTTTCTATTTTGCCTTTTTATGCTACAGTCCAATTCATCATAATTAGAAAGGAAAAAAACAAAATGATGAAACCAGCAAAAAATTCTCTGGACATGGGTGTGATCGTCAGTGACATCAAGGCCAGCCTCAACTTCTATCAGAACATATTGGGGCTAGAGTTTGTGGGCACAGTTCCTTTATGGTTTGGTACCATGCACCGGCTTCGATTCGGCACAAGTGACTTTAAATTGATTGATCCCAAAGTACTTCCGCCCCGCGGCACTATTGGATTGGAAGATCAACTTGGATTCCGTTATGTGACCTTTGTCATCGAGAATCTCTCTGAACTTTGTGCTGATCTTCAAAAAATTGGTATAGAATTTACTGTACCAGAAAGAGAAATGCGGCCTGGTGTGCGCATTGCGATGGTCAAAGACCCGGATGGCAATATTGTAGAATTTGTAGAACGAAGCTAAACGATAGAAGGAATCGTTTCCCAATTTTCGGTTAACGGTTTACTGCATTCCCGATCAAAGCCTGTCCCAGGAAAGATCCAGGATCAGGAATGACGAAGGGCGCGTTGTTTTCGAATGACGAGGAAGTAGAGAATAAGGTTAACAACAATGACCAGCCCGCCAAGGATATATTGCGTAGCGGCTGTAAGGTTTGCGGGGTAGATTATCGGGATGAGATATTGTTCGATGAAGCCTCCGCTGTATGAGCTGCTCCCTCCAAGGCGGCGCAAATAATTTTCCAGCGGCGTCAACGGACAAATCCAGCCAGTCAGCTCTACCACTACTCCCCAAACCACTGCCGGTAAATGCACCCAGGCCAGACGAGGCCAGCGCAGAACAAGCAAACCGCCCGCGGCAACAAAAGCGATGAATAGAAAATGCGCCACAATGATCACGCCAGCCAGTATTCCGTACAAACTCCCCCCTAATGACTATATGTTTTGTGTATGGAATTTTTAATAATGTACTGAAAAACTTTTTATTTCAATGTGGACTTAGCGGATATTTATTTCCACCCGGCGGTTCCGCGGTTCTGGTACACCATCAGGTGTCGGTATCAAGGGATTAGCCTTCCCATGGCTGGTAACTTCTATAATCTTGCTGTCAACACCCCTGGCGACCATCGCATCAACTACCGCTCGCGCGCGCCTTGCAGAAAGTTTGTCGTTATATTGAACAGACCCAACACTATCGGTGTGGCCGATCACGGCAACATGAGTTGAAGATCTAAGCGCAATAGCTTTAAGGGCTTCCAAAAGAAGATTCTTGGAAGCAGCGGTCAGATCAGCACTGTCTTGGCTGAAATACATAATGTAACTCACCGGCGGCAATGGCCGGGCTGCCAGGGCTTGTCCAAAAATTGCCTTGACCTCCTTTTCATCCATGACTTTCGGGGTGCCCGGCGCTCCAGTCAGGGCGGATGTTTCTGTAGCCTGCCAGGGCTTATCTAATGTTTGCGGATCAGTTCCCTTAACACTTGCAACCTCAAGGCTGCCTACTTTACCATCCGGGTTGGGCAAAAGGACAACCTGTGTTGTTGACACGCACGCGCTGGTCATAAAGACGGCCAGCAAAAAAATTATCATGATCTTTATATTCATTACATATGCATTATATTTATTCATTTTTACCCTCTTTTACAGTTTGTTTATCCTGCTTTTCATTTAGCATATAAGCAGCGAAGGTTTTCTAATTGCTCTTTGCGGGAGAAATATCACTATCATCTTCATCCTGGTTATCCACTTTTATGGCCAAGTGTGTACCCCTTACGCCGCATACCGCGTTGGGTGTTTCTATGCGCACACTTTTTCTATCCAGCTTGGCAATCAATCCCGTCAAATAAACCATAGTGCCTCTTTTAACTTTTGCAATAAACGATAGTTTATTTTCAGCGGGCGAGAAGGAAAACTGAGTTAAGTCAACCCGTGATTTCGGGCCCAGCGATAATAAACTATCATCCTGCATAATCACTCCTATCGAACCGTCAGCTCCCGTGATCAACGCGTCGCTTAGCAAAAGTTTTTCGTTTGCCCTGGCGGGAATTAACTTTTGCTGACGGCCGATAAATGCCTGACCGGAAACATTTTTAACAAACCCAATCGAAGTTTCTTCGGCAAGTGCCAAACCTGCATATAATACAACGGCCATACTAACGATCATGATTAGCTTTTTCATTTTGTCCTCTTAGATGTTTTAGGTATCTTTTTTTGCTGATAATATTATCAACAAATACTTTGATGAAAAACGCCATTCTTATGTATTAAGATTACGAAAATGGCGTATCTATGTCAAGATAATTAAACCATGTTATTTTATTGGCAAAAGCAACCGGATAATTACAATTAATTGGACACTCCTACTCATATTAAATTAAATCTGGCAATATAATATTTCAACCTGCAATCTCTACCTCTTAGTTCAAGCCGTTTGTGAGAAAGCGCCAGTTTATTCAAAATTTTTTTGAAATCACCATTTTTCTATTTTGCCTTTTTATGCTACATTAAATAAAAGGAATCCACCATGTTTCAATGGCTTGCCAATTATCGCCGTAAAAAACTCACGTCAGTTCCATTTCCTCCCGACTGGGAAGAGATCGTTAAATGTAACGTCGCCCATTACTGCATGCTGGAAGATGCTGAGCGTGCTCATCTGCGCGCGCTGATTCAGGTCTTTATCGCCGAAAAGGACTGGAAGGGCTGCGGCGGGCTTACACTTACCGATGAAATCCGCGTCACCATTTCCGCTCAGGCGTGCCTCCTGCTTCTGAACTTGCCCCATAACTACTATCAGAATGTTGAATCGATCATCGTCTATCCTTCCACAGTGGTTCCACCACAGCGTAAACTTGGTTTTTTTGAAACGGCGCTTGCACCGGTAGAAGATGCCCACCCTATTATCGGGCAAGCTTTTTACCAGGGGCCTATCATTATCATCTGGGATGCGGCGCTGCATGGCGGCCGCCATCCCGAGTCAGGGCACAATGTTGTTTATCATGAATTTGCCCATAAACTGGATATGCTCGACGGCGCCGCTGACGGCACACCCCCTCTGCGCGACCGGGCTGAATACCGTGACTGGGTGCAGACATGTTCCCGTGAATATCTCCGCCTCAGGCATGACGCCGAACACGGCAAGAAATCTTTCCTCAATGCCTACGGCGCGATAAATGAGGCTGAATTCTTCGCCGTGGCCACCGAACAATTCTTCGATCAACCCCATTTAATGATCAAACACGCCCTCGACCTTTATCAAGTGCTCCAGGAATACTACCGCCAGGATCCCGCCCAGCGTTTGGGGCGAAATAACTGCGCGGCGGAAAGTACCGTTTAAAATATATTTTTAACTTGTAATAAACAATTATGTGAAATTAAATATCCCGCGGTCCATCCGGCGTTGTTTTAATCTTTTGTCAACTCCCGGCTGCGCCAGATCATATAAATGGCCGGATAGATGATGAGCTCCAGGATCGTGGATGTGATGACACCGCCGACCATGGGGGCGGCGATCCGTTTCATGACGTCCGCTCCCGTCCCGTGGCTGAACATAATGGG
>PLNU01000104.1 GCA_003142835.1 Syntrophaceae bacterium | reverse complement strand
CCGGGCAAATGTTGGTCGCGGTATCGATAAAATTAAAAGCGCCCGTGGTGAAAAAACTACGGACCTGGACAGTCTGGAAGTGGACAATACATATGGAAAGATCAAGGATAAAACCTGGCGATAGAGTGAAAAAACCTTTTCCGGCAAGCAGAAGCTAAAGAAGGAGAAAAAATGCCCAACGAAAAACCGACAGCGTCAACTAATAATACGGATGAAGGGCTTGACTATTCCAGCCGTCCATTCGGATACGTTAATCCGGACAGCAAAACTGCTATGATTTGTGAGCAGGATCCGGTCATCAGGGATAAAGTCAGCAACGCTATAAAAAAAATTGGGTTTGAGGTAGTTCAACCGGCCACATTTAAAGATGCTCTGAAATACATGCGGTTTCATGTTTTTGATGTCATCTTGGTAAATGAAAATTTCAACACCGGTATTTGGGAAGTAAATAATATTCTGAAGTACTTGGAAAATCTGAATATGTCTGCCCGGCGGCAAATGTTCGTCGTTTTGATCAGCGCAATCTACGCGACAATGGATAGCATGCAGGCGTATAACAAAAGCGTTAATATGATTATCAACAAAAGCGAAATTAGCGATATAGAAAATATACTGAAACAAGCCCTTTCAGAACACAATGATTTTTATTATCTACTTAAGGATAATATTCGTAAATACGGGAATGTTTAGTCGGCGTTATTTATTTTTTGCAGAAGTTCTTGCGCAACATCAACAAGCCCCATCGCCTCATAAGCAGAAGCCAGTCCATTGTAGTAAGGCTTTGCAGCATCAAATTCTATAGCCGCCTTAAAAGCGTCTATAGCCTGTGAAAGATACTTTGCCTTCATTAATGTATGACCTAAACGATTGTAGTAAACTCCGGCACTCGCATTATCATGTTGTATGGCGGTTTTATATGTGGCCAAGGCGTCGTCTATTCGTCCCAGTGCGATAAGAATATCTCCTAAAGAGCAATAATACAAAGAATTAGCCGGATTCACAGAGATGCAATCCTCCAATAACCTTAGCGCCTCGTTATTATTGCCCGCATTTTGAAATAAATTAGCAAGCTGAAAGTAATAGCGGTCAGCTTCTTCCGGATCAATTTCGACTGCTCGCAAATAAGCGGTGTGACCTTCCGAGGTTAGACCCGCGGCAAACAAAGCTTCTCCCCACCGGCAATAAAAAGCAGGATTGTCGTTTTCCATGCCGATGAGTTTTTCAAAAATACGGCAAGCCTCCTCAGGCTTCTCGGCATTAAGATATGCGCCGCCTAATTCAGCTAAAAGGCCTACATCATGCGGTTGTGCGTTTACTGCTTTTCTGCAAATTTCTACTAAATTATCGAACTTTCTTTCCTGTTTATAGATACGAACCAACTCATCAAAGGCAAATCCGGTAAATATCTTGCGCTGTAGCTCACGCTCAAAAATGGTTTCTAGATAATGCAGAGCTTTTTGAGTATCGCCATTATCGTAGTGCGCCCATGCCAACATTAATAAAACAGATTCTTCTTCGGGATGAGTTTTATGAACTGCTTCGTAGAGCGCAATTGCTTCCGGATGTTTTCCTTCCCGGAGAAGTATTTCCGCTCTATCGATTATTTCCATTGCTTTACCTTTAATTTTCAGGCGAGTAAAAAATCGCTGGTGTTACACCCTCCGCTTCGCGGGATTGTTCAACTTACCAATTCCGATACGCTTCGCTTTCGGAATTGGAGTTTCACATATAAAGGGGGAGAGCAATCTCCCCCGACGTTCTAGCAACTGCAAGATCCGCAACCACCATCACCTTCAGCGGAAAGCCCGGAACTTAATTTAAACCCTGATCCGTTTGGTGTACTGGTAAAATCAACATTGATCGGTTTAGCTTGAATAAATAAATCTTTATCTATGATAAATTTTGTGCCTTTTTCCTCAAAAATCTCGTCTTCCTTCTTAGGCTCGTCCAGAGCCATGCCCAAAGTGGGGCCTGATCAGCCAATTGACATTGTAATCCGCACAGCTGCTGCCTCATTCTTGTCTTTGAGAAAGTCCTTGATTACTTCTGAGGCCTTATCTGTAACTGTAAACATTAAAATCCTCCTTTTGATCATGTATATTTACATCTTAATGATAACTTATCCATAATTAACAGGTTGTCAATTACATTTTTGCCCATAAAATGCAATGTATCGATATCTTTTTATTTTATGTAATAAGATTTGTTTCCATTGACATTAATTGGCTATCTCGCATATTATCGCTGGTAGATAATCAATAATAATACCGGGGATGTTTTTATGAAAAATTTTTTCAACGCAATCGTTATATTTATTTTCATGGTAATGACATCCTCATCTCTTGCGGAGAATTTCACTGTTAAAGGAGACATGGTTTCGACTATTCATTATGAATTACAGCATCAGATAACCGCAGGGGATGCAATGAAAAAACTGACTTTGAGCTTTGTTATTCCTCAAAGCTTTGATTCCCCTACCTACAAGCAGCAGATTACCAATTTCAAAATAAGATTTTCTCCTGAAGCGCAGGACAGCAAAACAGCAACTGATGGTCGTGGCAATAAGATCATAGTTGCTACCTGGTCAAATGTTCCTGATAAAATTGATGCCGTTGTTTCTTTTGATGCAAAAAATATAATTAGCTTGAAAGCCTTTGAAACTCAAGCTCCATTTCCTTTAAGCGGTGTTCCGCAAGATTTGCAGGTTTATCTTCAGGACACAGCGCAGGTCCAGACAAACGATACAGAAATTAGACAACTTGCACTCAAGCTTACAAAAGATGTTAAAACCCAATTCGACGCAGTGCAGCTGGTTATTTCATGGGTCGTGGATAATGTTCACTATGTTAGTCCTCCGGCCAGATATGACGCTTTGTATTCACTGCACTCCGGCAAAGGAAACTGTCAGAATTTCTCGCATTTATCCGCCGCGCTCTTGCGCAGCGTCGGAATACCTGTCCGTATCATTAATGGGGTAACTTTAAATCAGCCTTTTGATATTGCGTGGGACAAAGGGACTCTTACTTTCAAGATGGGACAAGGCAGACATTCCTGGGTCGAAGTGTGGTTTCCTGACCAGGGATGGGTTCCCTATGATCCACAAAATATGCAGTTTTTTGTTTCCAATCGTTTTGTCCGCATTGAAGCAGGTGTTGATAACAACGAAACAAAGAATGACGGTTTGATTCGTTGGGTACAGGCTTCCGAAGCCCGCACCAAACCTAAATTACAGGAAAACATCAATACAAATATTCTTTCTGATTCCGTAAATGTCCGGGGAGCGCGTCAGGCGTACGGTCCGAAGAATTTACTTTTGGGGCCAAATGTAAAAGCCCAGTTCAAGAAAATTGAAATAGTTCCACCCTCACCACCTATTGTCATCACTGAAAAGGAAAAGAAAATATTGCGCTATACGGCACCTTTTGTTTATGGCAATTTGGAATTTCCGGAAGATGTTGATTTTGCGTTTCCGCGAGTGACCACTGCCACCGGGAAAGATGCCTTTGAAATGTCTCGTAATTTTCTTGTAGAAACTGCTGAATACGTAACGACCAAAGCAACCCAGTACGCTCAGGTGGCCGTTTTGAAAAAACCGGTCAAGTTGAAAACAGTTGGACTGGCTTTACATAAATTTGGTGGTGAAGGCTGGCTTTGGGTCGATATTTTTAAAGATGAAGAGGGGAAGCCCGGTGCTCCTTTATATACAACACAAATGATTAACCTGGATCAAATTTCACTCAAACCCGGTTACCGTTGGGTTGACTTTACCTTCGCCGGTGAGCAGCCTGTTTTGATGCCCGGCTCTTACTGGATTGTCCTAGGTTTTTCTGGTACGCCAATTGTTAATTGGTTTTATACTTATGGAAAGCCAGTTGGGCCAGTTTATGGAACACGCTATAAGGGAGTTTTTCAAGAAGATTGGAGCGGCGCTTTGAACTATGAATTTAACTATAGATTAAAAGGG
>PLNU01000048.1 GCA_003142835.1 Syntrophaceae bacterium | reverse complement strand
CCAAAAGATGCTTAAGCCCCATATGGTCTTAGAGAAACCTGCACCAAAGACGGACAAGGATTAATCAACTATCAAGAAGGATACGATGCCCGCGAATATTATAAAGAGCTCAGGACATAGCAGCCTTTTGTGGATTATATGTTGTCCCATTAATATAAACCTAATACGATCCAAAATAGATTCTGTAACTGATTGATAGTTAAAAGATTAAATTGATGAGAAATCGCCTCTTCAATCATTGATTAAAATCCCTTGTGCCCTATACAAACAATCTTGGCCAAATATCTCCGCGTCTAATTTCTTCTAACGGATTTCTAACGGAATACATTCAAAATGAGTTTATAGGGGTTAATGGCAAGTTGCTATTAAATGCCAAAAACCCCTAAGATGTTATAGATATATAAATTTGGTTTTATGTTGCTATATTCTTTTCACTTGGCTCATAACCCAAAGGTCAGAGGTTCAAATCCTCTCCCCGCTACCAATAAATATTTATGGGTTAGAATAGGATTCTAACCCATTTTTTTATGTCATGTTCATTATATTTGCAAATGGCAGGCCTGTTTTTGAGACTTTTGCCGGGTGTCTGGTTAGCCCGTGATTTAGAGCAATCTTTTTCTATCGCCGGAATCATTATTGCACACTGTTTTAAAAAAGGGCATTATGGAAGATAGGTTTTCCGCGTTGCCGGCGTTCTGTTGTGTAGTGTTGCTCATCTCCGCGTTGATTGTCTGGTGCACTTGCAAGTAGAAGGCACCACTCGAAAAAATGTTGGGTGATGGTATTGTTAAAAATGTTTATTTCACTAATTATATAATTATGTGATAATAATTCTATATTAATTGTATTTTTTCAATAACCAAAGGATTTCTTCACCGAAAAGAGATGTTAAAAATGGATAATAGCGAGATTTTCCGGACATTAGAAGAAGCATTTGCTGCTACTTTCATCAAAGAACTCATTCCGGGCATTCTGCACAATTTTGCCAATCCTTTAAATGGTATTATGGGGCGAACGAAACTGCTCCAGCGCCGCATAGAAGAAAACGTTAAAAAAATGGAAGAAATATATCCTGATGCCGCGGCAGGAATGATGGAGGAAATGAAGCGGATTAGGACAGATATTCGTTCTATAAGCCAGGAATCCGAATCTTTTCTTGATATTTTTAAAGATGTCGCTGCTAAATTTTATGCGCTGGCGGCAAAAGGAGAAGACAATATAAATATCTCTCAGTTAATGTATTCAGAGATGCGCTTTGTTGATTTTAATCTGGACTTTAAACATGACATCAAAAAAAATATCAGGCTGGATAATGATGTCCCCGATTTTAAGGGCAACATAGCTGAATTATCAATGACCTTTTGGGCATTGATTCGTTTTGCCATGTCCCGGGCGCGGGCAAGCCGGATGAAGGAATTCAGCATTACTACCGAGCATGATAATAAATATGTCAGTATTTTTATAAAAAATTCCGGTGACGCCCTGCCGGCCGCATCTATTGATGCGCTCATGGAAAGCGTAAATTCCGGTTCACAGGAAATGCCGGATAGTACTATTGATCGGGGAGTTTTAAATGCGTTTCTGATATTAAATAAATATAACGCACGAATCAATATGTTCAGCGAGGAGAGTTTTAGCACTATTTCAATCGGGTTGCCTTATCGCAACAAAAGACCGAAAAGAAAGGAAATTTAAGAAATCGCAAGATTATGAACGATATATTTATTTATGCTTTCACCTTCTTGCATGGCTTTAACAGCCAATACCTTATGTAATTCAGGCGTTATCCTAAGCGCAATTTTACCAGAAAATTTTTTATTAAAATTTCCCTTAGGTAATGGATGTCCTTCTTTCAACATTATGGTTATTGTTTCTTCGACAATATCACAAAGCTCTTTAAAAACTTTATCCTGGTTTTTGCCATGAACTCCTCCGATAAACAAACTTGGAGCGGAACCAACATAACATTTATCTTCTTCTGACCATTCAACAATTTTTAAATAATTATCACTTATTTTTTTATTCATTTTTTTACCTCCCTTAAAGCTCTTTTTATAGCTGTTTCTTGGTAAGGCAATACATCTGCACCAGATTTACCGGAAATAACAACATTAAATCTCTCCGGGTTATATTNNTTCCCCGAAGCTTGCTTCGAAGCTTGCTTCGTTTTTAGAGCTGCTACCAACCTTGAGATACCCCGCAGCTTGCTGCGGGGAGGTTCATTGGACAATTTTTATGAATAAATATTCTATGGCTTCCCTTACCACTTCGAGTTGCAAAACCAGCTCTTTCTAATTCGGCAATTAATTCTCTAATTTTTCTAGCCATGATTTATGATATCATAATGATATTAAACATTCAATAATATATTAATAATAAAGAATAAAAGGAACTTTATAATTTATGAAAAGTTTGTCTCATGCTGCAATATAGGCAAGTTTGTATTAGAATCTTCTATTAAAGAAAGATGAATTATCTAAGATAAAAAATAATGTTTTAATTAATTTAAATGCTGGCTATTCATCCAATCGTTTAAAGCCTGCAAAGCCCGTTTCACATATAAAATGTGCTTTTCTTTTTTCTTCATCTTTTTTACCGGTAAGTGTTCCAGGATTCCAAAATTGATGTTCATCGGCTGAAAGTTAGCCGCTGACGCGGGAGATGTAATGTAATGCAAGAGCGCGCCGATTGCACAAGCGGGTGGTGGAGGTTGGAGTTGTTTCCCTTCAAGAATTGCCGCGGAATTTAATCCCGCCAGAAGCCCCATGGCAGTTGATTCCATATAACCTTCCACGCCGGTAATCTGACCGGCAAAGAAAATATTGTGATTCGTTTTCAATTGCAGAGAGGGTTGCAGCAGGGAAGGGGAGTGTATGTAAGTGTTGCGATGGATGCTGCCTAAGCGGGCAAATTCAGCGTTTTCCAGGCCGGGAATCAGGCGGAAGATGCGTTTTTGTTCCGGCCAGGTAAGCTTCGTCTGAAAGCCAACCATATTAAGAAAGTTGCCGGAAATATTCTCCCGGCGCAATTGAACGACAGCGTAGGGCATAGCGCCTGTTTTAGGATTGATCAAGCCCACCGGTTTCATCGGGCCGAAAGCAAGGGTGTCTTCGCCGCGCATCGCCAATACTTCAATCGGCAGGCAGCCTTCAAAATGTCGCACTTCTTCAAACGATTTGGCCGCAACTTTTTCGCCTTCCAGTAATTCCTGCCGGAAGCGCTTATACTCTTCTTCACAAAGCGGACAGTTCAGATAATCAGGTGTGCCCTTGTCGTAGCGCGATGCCCAGTAAACCTTATCCATATTGATGGAATCAGCTTCGATAATCGGCGCGATCGCGTCATAAAAATACAGATAAGAACCGCCGAGCATTTGATTAATCGACTGAGCGAGAGGATCGGAGGTGAGAGGGCCTGTGGCAACTATCGTCAGAGCGTCCTGCGGTATCTGTGTTACTTCAGTTCTGATCAGAGTGAAGTTCTTTTGCTCTTTTAGCTTTGCTTCTACATTTTTGGCAAATTCAGCGCGATCCACAGCCAGAGCGGAGCCTGCGGCAACAGCTGTTTGATCGGCAACGGACAATATCAGAGAGTTGAGCCTGCGCAATTCTTGTTTGAGCAGGCCGGGGGCGCTATCGAGGTTATTGGATTTGAGGGAATTGCTGCAAACAAGTTCGGCCAAATGTTCCATTTTATGGGCTGGCGAAAATTTCTGCGGTTTCATTTCCATGAGATGAACAGCGTAGCCGCGCTGTATAAGCTGCCAGGCTGCTTCACAGCCGGCAAGACCGCCGCCGATTATTATAACAGGAGATGTTTTCATGCCCCGGATGTTGTTTTGGGCATTTTCATGATGTTCTTGCATTCCGGATAACCAGTGCAACCGAGAAATTTTCCGTATCGCCCACGCTTGACGGCCATGGGCTTTCCGCATTTCTCACATATGGCATCGGTGACCTCAGTTTCCGGTGGAATCATTTCTCCGTCTTTGCCCTTATGAATGTTTTTGATATTTTTGCAGTCCGGGTAACCGGAACAACCTAGGAATTCACCGTAACGACCGCGTTTGAAAATCATTGGTTTTCCGCATAATTCACAGACGGAATCGGTAGCTTGAGCTTCAAGAGGAACAACCTCGCCCTTATCGTTTTGGGTTGCATTAATGGTGTTTTTGCATTCGGGATAACCCGAACAGGCAAGGAACTGCCCGAAACGGCCTTCTTTGACAATCATTGCCTTGCCGCACTTATTACATTTCGTATCTGTTGTTTTTGCTTCCACGTTTTTTATTTTCCCTTCTTCGTCATGAATAAAATTCATAGTGTTTTTGCATTCGGGATAACCCGAACAGGCAAGGAACTGCCCGTTTTTTCCCCACTTGATGATCATGGGTGAATTACATTTTTCGCAAACCAGATCGGTCGGTGTTTCTTCCCGTTTGATGTTTCTCATTTCGTCTTTTGCTTTTTTCAACTCCTGGGCAAAAGGACTATAAAAATCTTTAAGGGTTTTTACACGCTTACTTGTACCGTCTTCAATCATATCCAATTTGTTTTCCATGTCCGCGGTGAAAGCCATATCCAGAACTGTGGGGAAACTTTTAACCAAAAGCTCGGTAACAATAACGCCTAACTCTGTTGGGAAGAACTTGCCTTTATCCAGACGAACATATTCCCGATCCTGAATTGTGGAGAGAATATTCGCGTAGGTACTTGGCCGTCCAATTCCCTTCTCTTCGAGTTCACGAACCAGAGATGCTTCCGAGAAGCGGGGTGGCGGCTGCGTGAACTTTTGTTCCGTATTCAAATTGTTCAGTTTTAATTTCTCTTTTTCTTTGACTTCCGGCAACATTTTTCCCAACTCGCTGTTTTCTTCCTTTTCGTCTTTGCCTTCTGTATAAACAATGGTGAAACCGGGGAATTTCAAGACTTGTCCCTGGGCACGAAATAAACAATTGGCTCCGGCAATATCAATAGTTGTTTGATCGAAAACAGCCGGATTCATCTGGCTGGCAGTAAAGCGGTTCCAGATAAGTTGATAGAGCTTAAACTCATCGTTAGACAAATATTCTTTTATGGCCTGCGGCTTGTAAGCCATGGTCGAAGGGCGAATTGCTTCATGCGCGTCCTGTGCTTTTTGCGAATTTTTATAAAATATTGGTTTGGGCGGAAGATAATCGGGCGAATAATTTTCCTGAATATAAACTCGCACTTCATTGAGCGCTTCTTCGGCAATGCGGTAAGAGTCGGTTCGCATATAAGTAATTAAACCTACGGAGCCGTCTTTACCAAGTTCAATACCTTCGTATAATTTTTGAGCGACCATCATGGTTTTTTTCGCGGAAAAGCGCAGCCAGCGCGATGCTTCCTGCTGTATTTTACTGGTAGTAAAGGGTGGCAGCGCCGAGCGTTTTAATTCTTTTTTCTCCAGCCTCTCCACGATAAAAGAAGCTTTTTTTATGGTCTCGGCAAGTTTGGCGGCCTGTTCGCCATTGGCGACTTTTGCTTTCTTGCCGTCTATCTTGATTAATTTTGCGTCAAAAGGAGGTGGATTGTGTCCTTCAAATTGTGCCAGAAGGTTCCAGTACTCTTCCGGAATAAATTTATTTATTTCGTCTTCTCTTTCGCAGATCATTCTTACGGCAACAGATTGAACCCGGCCAGCGCTAAGTCCTCTTTTGACTTTATCCCAGAGGATAGGGCTTATTTGATAACCAACCAGCCTGTCCAGAATGCGGCGGGTCTGCTGTGCTTCATACTTATTGAAATTAAGCTCCAGCGGATTATTAATCGCTTCTAATACCGTTTTTCTGGTGAGATCATTAAATAGGACGCGATATATATTTTTATTTTTGGTGTTTACTACTTCGGATATATGCCAGGCAATGGCTTCGCCTTCGCGGTCGGGGTCAGGGGCCAGATAAATGTTTTCCACATTTTTAGCAGCTTTTTTCAATTCATCAATAGTCTTCTTTTTGGCTTCAATTACACTATAAGTTGGTTCAAAATTATTTTCCAGGTCAATACCCAGAGTGCTTTTCGGCAGATCTTTAATATGTCCCATGGAAGCGACAACATTAAAGCCGCTGCCAAGGAATTTTTTTATTGTTTTAACTTTTGTGGGAGATTCCACCACAACTAATGAGTTTGCCATAACTAACACTCCTTATAATTAGGCGCACGGTATAGATGGAAGAATGTATTTTGTAAAGCTTTTATTTTTCCCGGGAAAAAAATTTCCCCGGATGCTGTTGAATAATTCCTTTTAATTCCAATGACATTAAGGAACTTAACGCGTCAGCCGGAGATAGGGCTGTTGCAGCTATGATTTCGTCAACATGAAGATGGTTAGTGGATACAAGATCGATAATTACCTGCTCAATTGCGCTTAACTTTGCGGTAATTGGAGGCGGAATTGCCCCGAAGCTTTCGGTAGAAGATGCCGCCAGTGGCGCTGTTCTTTCGATTTGAGGCAAAATATCTTCCAGAATATCGTCAATGTTTTCAATTAATTTAGCTCCCTGCTTGATGAGCTTGTTTGTGCCGCGAGCGCCCGCGTAGTCGATACTGCCGGGAACGGCAAAAACTTCCCGGCCCTGTTCCAGTGCCAGGCGCGCGGTTATAAGCGAGCCACTTTTTTCGCCTGCTTCTACCACTACCACACCATAGGACATGCCGCTAATAATGCGGTTGCGTGCCGGGAAATTGTTCGCGAGCGGCGGTGTGCCCAGTTGGTATTCAGAAATCACTGCTCCTCTTTGCACAATTTCGGCGAATAATTTTTTGTTTTCAGGAGGATAAATTACATCCAGCCCGCTGCCCATAACCGCGATTGTTCTGCCCTGACCGGTAAGAGCGCCCCGGTGAGCAGCCGCATCAATGCCTCTGGCCAATCCGCTCACTATAGTTATACCTTTAATAGCCAGTTCACGGCTGATTCTTTCCGTTGTGTATTTGCCGTAAGTGCTGGCTAGCCTGGAACCAACCATAGCAATGTTTATTTCATCTTTCGTCAAATTTCCCTTTACATAAATAAAGGCAGGGCGGTCATAAATATTCCGGAGTTTTGCCGGATAAAGCTCATCTTGATAAGTAATTATTCTAATGCCGGCTTTTATCGTGCGGTCAAGCTCGCGTTTAATTTTATCCCAACCTTTAAAACAGGCAATAGCGGCGGCTGTTTTTTTTGAGATTCCCGGAGTTGTTGCTAATTCCGGTGCCGGTGTGGTAAAAATAGCGGGGAGTGAAACAAACTTATCCACTAACGCCGGAAAAGTGACGTTGCCGACTCCCGTGATGGATTTTAGAGCAATCCAATATTTTAAATTCTCGAAATCCATAGATAATTGTTTAATTGTCAGTGCAACCGGCAAATGTTGTTTTGCCGGTCTTGTTGTTATGAAAAATTTGGCGCAAATTATAACTTGTTGACTGGACATGTCAAGTGTTTTAAAAATATTGCGTAAATTTGATCTTTAAGCTATCAAGCCAATTAGTATTTTATAAAAGGGGTATTTATGTCGCGGATAAAGAATTGTTTTATCTTATTTATTATAGTCCTGACCATTTGTCCATCTTGCGCAACAGCACGGAAAGCCGCGGATCAGGGAACAACACAGAAAGCTACAGATCAGGAAACTGTTAAGAAAACCGTTCTTGCCGGGAAAAATCATGTGCTGGCCGATGAAAATAGAAATAATTTTCAGCCTGTGCTNNTACGGGAGTATTTACATTCAAGAATATGGGTTCCGGCGTTCTTTATTGGTCCACCACTGGGCCGGAAGGCTGGAGAAAATTAGAAAACCAGAAACTATCCAATATACAAGAAGATGATACCGATTCTTTGCACTTCGAAATCCGTCTGCCCGTCGATGGAGAACAGTTGAAGAGCTATAAATACAAAACCGCACTTTACAATACGGAAATACAACTTGAAGTCGGCAGGGGAAAACTTATCTGCCAAAAGGATCTGCACCTAGGGATACACAAGGAAGCAATTAAAATTACATCCACCGGCGGTTCCAGAACGATATATGTTACATTCAAAATAGTCGCGACTCAGGAAAGCCCGATGATCAATTTTAATCCGGCACGATTGGATATGGGCTGTGTCATTCCGGGTAAAACCGTATCCAAAAAAATAATGTTAACTAATAAGGGTAAGGAAAGGCTGGTATGGGCGGTGGTTGCAAGGAAACCTAAGCGTAATGAAAACACGTCCATTTTCAAGAAAGAAAGATACATATCATTCCTCAACGAAGAAGTTCGGGAAAGCGGGGACTATAGTGTGCCCGGTCATCTCAGGGATTCCGTCGAACTATACGGCAAATGGACAGAAAATGATGGCTATCCATTTAGTGTGGGTGGCGGTAACTCAATCAAATACCGCTTTAACGGAACAGGAATAAGCCTTAATATGGCAAATCAATCAGAGGAGGGAAGTTTAGCCATATATCTCGATGAGAATATGTTGAACTCACATAATTGGTCTGCCAGTAAAAAAGAAAAGGGAGAATTGGTTCTAGCTGAAGGACTTGCTGATAGTCCTCATGTTTTGACTGTTGTGAACAAAGAGGGAAATTTAAAAATCGAAGGCGTGAAGATATCCGGTAAAGATATAATCCGCGGACCTTCCGGTTGGATGACCGTTTTGCCTAATTCCGGCACAACGACCAGCCAGACAAATTATCTTAATGTGATTTTAAATACGGGACAGTTGGCGCCCGGTTATTATGGTGATAATATTGTATTCAAAACCAATGGTGGCGATGAGATTGTCGAAGTATATGTCGAAGTTATACCAGATAATGTATCCAGGGTTATTGATATTTACCGCTATTCCAAGGGATTGGATTATCTGTTTACGGCAAATCCTCAGATGGAAACAAAGAGGTTCAGTCAGAATGCCTATGTGAAGGAGGGAATAGCCTTTAGACTCTTTGTGCCGGAAACACCGGGCACAAGAAGCTTTTATCGCTGGTATAATCCTCAGAAAAAGGATCACTTTTATCATCATGATAGTAGAGGCGGTGGAAAAAATCTTCAGGGATATGTATTTGAGGGCACTATTGGCAATATCGCCACCTCCAAAATGACCAATACCCGGGAGCTTTATCGCTGGGTTAATACCTCCACCGGTAATCATTTTTATTCTACGGATCCCAAAGGTGAGAAGGTTGTTAAAAAGAGATACCGTTTTGAAGGTATTGCCGGTTATGTTAAGTAAGGGGAAAAAATTCAGGATTTGATCTTGACAAAATAAGGCAGAGGGGATATTAGGCAAACTCTTTTTTCGGTACAGGGTTGATGGATTCGTAAAGATAATGTTAAGAACTGACCTAAGTGAAGCGTTTTTATGAATTCGTCAAGGGTTAAAATATGCGCCTGTAGCTCAGCTGGATAGAGCAACGGACTTCTAATCCGTGGGCCGAGAGTTCGAATCCCTCCAG
Organism: Syntrophaceae bacterium; assembly: GCA_003142835.1. Lineage (GTDB taxonomy): Bacteria > Desulfobacterota > Syntrophia > Syntrophales > Smithellaceae > FEN-1160. The sequence continues at coordinate 2,817 of PLNU01000048.1, read as the reverse complement.
GCGCACCAAGGCGAAAATGGTGGGTGTAGCTCAGTTGGTTAGAGTGCCGGGTTGTGGCCCCGGAGGCCGAGGGTTCAAATCCCTTCACTCACCCCATATATATAAATTGTGCGCCCGTAGCTCAGCTGGATAGAGTCGCAGACTTCGAATCTGTTGGTCGTAGGTTCGAATCCTACCGGGCGTACCAGAATATAAAGAAAGAAAAAAGGGCCCTTAGCTCAGCTGGTAGAGCAACTGACTCTTAATCAGTAGGTTGTCGGTTCGATCCCGACAGGGCTCACCAAATAACAAGGGGTTACGGAGAAATACCGCAGCCCCTTTTTCTTTGGCAGGTGAACAAAAAAGATAAGCCGATTTCTCAAAAGGACGGCCACCTCGTCACATCACTTTCTCCGCCATCGAAACCACACCCCACATTTTGTGATCAATATTTCATTGATATACAAGACCGTTCATATTATACTCCCTCCCACAAAAGGAAATTCTTATCAAAGAAAGCCATGTCCGGCAATTAGCGCACAATACAATAATAGAAAAGGAAGGAAGAAGAGCCGATGTTGAATCCAAGAGAAATGCTCCGGCATTTTGCCGAAGACTGCACGGCCTGCGGTCTCTGCGTGGAATCCTGTCCCATTGTTGCAAACACAGAACTCCGGGACGTTGATTCGGAAAAGATTATGGAAGAGATCCTCGATCTGTTCCGGTACGGGAAGATCGGGGACCTCGCCCGAACACGGATCTATTCCTGCCTGTTCTGCAATACCTGCACCGCCATTTGCCCCCAGGCGCTTGTTCCCGGCCTCTGCTTCGGTGTCGGCAAGACGATTCTCCGGGAGTTGGGAGACCCGATACCGAAAGGCGTGGCCACCATCCTCGGCTTAGGCAAAGAGCTGCTCGAAAGTGTGATCCCGTCATTCCGGGGACTTCTGGACAGACCGGACCGACTGATCACGGATGCCGGCGGGGAGGCGCCGAAATCGGTGAAAACGGTCCTTTATTCCAGTTGTTGGGGTTTGGTCGAGGGACGCGTGTTGGCTACCACCGTTAAGATACTGCAGCGCATTGATCCCGAGATCGGGGTGATGGGAGGTTTTGATTTCTGTTGCGGAGAGCTCCAGTTCATGGCCGGACACCCGGAAGAGGCCGTGAGGCAATTCGATCGATTGATCGCCGGGCTGAATGTCCTTTCCCCGGAAAAGGTTGTCATCTTCTGTCCGACGTGCAAGATGACATTTGATCATCACCACCCGGATACTGCATGGTCATGGATGTTCATCACCGATTTTATCGCCGGGCATCTCGATGAATTGGGTCCTTTCCATGAGGTCGAGGCGACGGTGACCATTCACGATCCCTGCCACTTCGTCCGGGGAATCACGCCCGGCTCGGATTCTCCCCGGAAAATATTGAACGCCATCCCGGGGATCAAAATCGTCGAAATGGAAAATACGCGGAAGGATGCCTTGTGCTGTGGCGCCTACGCCATTACGGGCACGGGGAGGCCGGGATTCGAGTTCCGGGACCGGCGGCTGAAGCAGGCCCAAGATACGGGCGCGGATATTTTGGGCCTTTATTGTCCCGGCTGCCAGATGATTCTGGGAGCCGAGGGGCCGAATATATCCCTTCCGGTTGAATCCATCCTCACTCTACTGGGAAAATCCCTGGGAATCGCATAACCAATAATCGGCTTTTTCATCGCGGGAGGGAAGGTCATGGGGGGCAACGGGACGTCACGATGCTCGTGATCTGGGCGGTTTTTCTAAGCTCAAGAGTATCGCCATTATCGGAGTTTCTCGTGGCGCGTTGTTCCGCCCCGTCCTTGGAGTTGAAAAAGCTGGAGGCCATCTTCCGGCACAAGGTGTTCAGGATGCTCCTCGCCAAAGGGAAGATTACCCGAGAAATGATTGCCATGCTCTCTAAATGGCGTCACTCTTGCTTCCATGTCTTCTGCGGCAATCGCATCATTTCTGTTGATAATCATTAATACTTTCAATTATCCAAGCACGTTTGTTTATAGGTGACAACGATAATCAAGACAGGACTTAATTGGACACTGTCTGTCAAGCAAAATATAGGTCAGGACAACTAATTTCCAGAGTAATAGACAATGTCATTGACTTAATGATTTTCATCTTTCAAGTCCCCCTTTATCTTGTGCCCTTCAGGGTATAAAGGGGGATAAAGGGGGACTTTTATGGCATTCCGTAAAATCTCCCTCAACCCCTCTTTAGTAAAGAGGGGAGCTGTCGTGCTTAAGTCAATGACATTGGAGCAATAGAAGAACATTATTCCTCATATCCTTCCAATAATTCCCGGATAACCGGTTTTATATAAATGTCACTGAGGTCAAAATGCTGTAATGCTTTAATCATAACTTGATTTTTTTCTTTCACTGTAACCTTGGAGTTCAGAATCAGAACGTATTTCCCTTCAATACGGCAGAGCCCTCCGGTGCTTGATGATTCCTCAATGTTTATATTTTCATCACGAACTAATATTCCAAGCTTCTCGGCCAGTTCTTCGAGTTGATTTAATAGGACTTCTTCATTCATAAGCTTATTGTCCGGAAACAAACAGGAGTTTGTTTTTCCCATGCATACACAAGTTATTGGTTAATTCAACCTTTACGACAAGTCAATGACGAATAAGAAACGCTGTTCACCCGATAGGATACCATCAAATTTATTCCATTTATAAAAAAAGTCTTTGTGGCGGGTGAACAGACCAAAAGGTAAGCAGATTTATCATAAGGACGGATGTCGCGATGTACCCCCTGCATGGTCATCGGTGCCGCACCCCACATTTTGTGGCCAAGAT